>JAJDUR010000016.1 GCA_022826585.1 Dehalococcoidia bacterium | reverse complement strand
AGCGGTCGCAGGTGCAGTGGCCGTTGTAGTGGTCGGGACCCTCGAGCAGGGTCATGACCAGGGTGTGCCTGCTGACGCAGGGGCGGTCGTCGCGGGTGTGCTCTTCCGGCATGTCGGGTTCTCCTTCTGGTGTTGGGTGGTCGAAAACGAAGGCGGGGCCGCCCCTCGCGTGAGAGGCGGCCCCGTGATGGCGCTCCGGCAGGAGCGGCTGGGTTCAGGTGATGCGGATGGACTCGGAGGTCTGTTCCGTGACGATCTCCTTGCGCGTCTCCGCGTCGAGGAGGGCGTTGAGCCGCTTGTGGTCGACCGCGTAGCGCGTGCTGCGCACGAGGCTGATGGCGTGGCCCTTCAGCTCGGCCTTCGCCGAGTCCTTGCGGCGCATCCACGCCTTGAGGGTGTCGAGGGCCTGCCGCTTCGCCTGCTCGGGCTCGCGCAGGGCTTCCCGTGCGGCGACGTAGGCGGTCACCGCCTCGCGGGCCTCCTCGTCGCTCACCTCCGGTGTCGGATCCTCCGTGCTCTCCTCTTCCGCCTGCGGCTGGCAGGTGGCGAGGAAGGGGCAGGAAGAGCAGCGCCAGCTGCCCGCCTCGAAGTCCCGCTCCGGCAGGACCTCGGGGTCGGGTCCGTTGGCTGTGAAGTGGTCCCCGAGCGGCGCGAGCCATGCACGCGTCCGCTCGATGGCTTCCTCCACGCGCTCCGCGGGGACGGTCTCGAAATCCCAGGCACGGTCGCCCGTATCCAGGACGGCGATGACGGCGTCGCGCGCCTCCCCGAAGCGCCCGTAGGTGTAGAGCGCGGCCTGGGCGACGGCGTCGGGGTGGCTGCGCTCGGCGCCCAGCGTCTGCCAGCGCTTGAAGGCGGCTGGTCCCCGGGTCTTCACCTCGATCACGGCCTCCTCCCCGAAGAGGGGCGGCGTGCCGGTGGCGTCGGGATGACCCGTGACCGTGACCTCGGGCGTGAGCTGGACGGTGACGGGAGCCGGGTGGTCCGGGTCTGCGGGCGCGACCTCCCAGCCCGCCCGCTGCATGGCGCGCAGCACGACCGGCTCCAGGGCGCGTCCCGTCTCCATGACGGTCAGCGCCTCGTCGCCGGGCGGGGCGGGCTCGTGGCCCGTGGCCGCGTACCAGAGGGCGCGCCGGCAGCTTCCAGCGGCCGAGGCCCGTACGTCGATGTGGCCCTGCCCGTCGAAGCGGGCGGCAGGCCGGTCGTAGGCGTCCGCCCGGTGGGCGGGCGAGTCAGTCGTCCCGGAGATGGCTCCGGGAATCGCTTCCTTCATGTGGTCCTCCTCCAGGATCAGGAACGGGGCCGCCCCCGGTCAGGGAGCCACTCCGTGCGCGCTCCCGCTCGGGGAGCGTCTCTTGCGGTTGCCTGTTCGGGTGCCTTGATTGGCGCCTCCTCTCTGGCCGAGGCCGGGTGTTCAGGCCGCCCGCGGCTCCTCGCCGCAGTCGTGGCAGCGGGTCCGCCCCTTGACGAGGGGGAAGCCGCAGCCTTCGCAGCCGCCGCCGTAGTCGTCCACGGCCAGCAGCTCGGCCTTCACGGCCTGCCGGATGAGCGGATGGTCGTCGGGCTGTTCGGACTCTGCGACGACGTGCCAGACCCAGCGAGCGCCGAGCTCGGCCCACTCCTCCGCCCGCCAGGACCAGCGGTCGCAGGTGCAGTGGCCGTCGAAGCGCTCGGAGCTGAGGCGCTCCGCGCCGTCCAGCGCGGTCACGATCAGCCTGTGGGCGCCGTCGTCCGGGTAGTACATGTCGGGGTCTCCTTCCGGCTTGCTGGGGCGCGGCGAGCCGCGCTGGTCGGCAACGAGAGCGGGGCCGCCCCCGTGAGGGAGCGGCCCCGTGCGCGCGCCCGCACATGGCGGGCGTCTCCGTGCGGTGCGGGCGGGCCTAGAAGACCTCCGCGGCGGCGGGGGTATCGGCGGCCTGGCGGCTGCCGTTCCCGTTGCCGTTGGAGCCGCCGTTCCCGTTCGAGTCGAGGAAGACAACCTCCTGGGCGTGGACCTCGGTCCGGTGACGGCGCTCGCCGCCCTCCGTCTCGTAGCTGTTCTGGGCGAGCGAGCCGGAGACGTAGAGGCGGTTGCCCTTGCGGACGTACTCCGCGACGGCTTCAGCCTGCTTGCCCCAGCAGACGATGGAGTGCCAGTCGGCCTCCGTCTCGCCGTTCTGGCGGCGGCGGTCCGTCGCCAGCCGCAACTGGCAGACGGCGGTCCCGTTCTGGCTGTACTTGAGGTCGGGATCGCCTCCGACGCGGCCCAGCAGTTCGACTCGGTTAATCGTGCGTGACATCTCTGGAATCTCCTCTTTGTGTGGTGGTTTGGCGTCACTCGTGGGGGTAGCGGTGAGACCGCGACCCGGGCGGATGGATGGCGGGACCGCCTCCCCGGAGGGAAGCGGTTCCGTTGTGGGCGCTCCGCAAGGGGAGCGTCGCGGGCGTAGTGGTCAGGCGGCCTTCGGCTCCTCCTCGGAGCCGGAGGCCTGGAGCTTGTTGGCCATCGCTTCGACGAGGGTCGTCAGGCCGGAGACGGGCAGGTCGTCGAGCTCCTCGCCGGTACGCTGGCGCACGGCGTCCCGCACCTTGCTCTCGTCGAAGCCCTGCTTGCGCCCCAGCTCGACGATCGTGCGGCGCAGGCGGGGAGCCACGTCCCCGCTGGCGCCGTCGCCGTAAAGCGGTAGGGTAGGAAGCCGGCGAGTTACTCCGTGTGGAGCACTTTTCCGTCAACCCCCCTCCGAACCGGACGTGACACTTTCGCGTCATCCGGCTCTCCAGTGACACTTTCAGTAGGTTGTC
Source organism: Dehalococcoidia bacterium (assembly GCA_022826585.1). Taxonomy (GTDB): domain Bacteria; phylum Chloroflexota; class Dehalococcoidia; order Tepidiformales; family Tepidiformaceae; genus UBA2991. The sequence goes on along the minus strand of JAJDUR010000016.1, from coordinate 19,150 downwards.
GCTTCAGCCGTCCGTGATGGATGGCCATGTGACAGTTGCGGCAGACGACCAAGGTCTTTCTCCGGCGGGCGGACATGATTTCCGCCCAGGCCGGACGTTCCCGCCGCCCTCTCTGCTTGAGGTCGGCGAGTTTGCGGATGTGGTGCACCTCGACTTGCTCGGTGCTCCCACAGAGTTCGCATTCGTCCGCGAGCAACCGTTGGAGTAGCTCGCTGCGGCCAAACCGGATTGTCGTCCTTGGGTCTTGGTCCTTGAGAGGGCCTAGCTTCTGTCGTTGGAGCGGGATTCCCCCGAAGCGTGCTACCAACGGCGGTTTGCCGTCGCCTTGCTCCCTCGTTACCTCGAAGCACTTGCGCACCCCGTCCGGTGTACGGACAAGGGCCTTGTGTTTCTTCACAATGGCCGTGATGGTGGCCTTGTGCTTGTTGGCGAGCGTCTTGAGCAGGGAAGTCTCCATGACCCAGCCGAGTTTGTGGAACCAAAACACGTTCTGGGCCGGGAGGTAGTAGTTGACCACTCCCCGGTACTCCGCCTGGTAGCGAGCGACGATGCTGTAGTCATCGTCCTGTAGCAACTCAGGGCGGTGCGTGGGGCGGCCTTTACGCTGGTAGAGGGTGCACCTTTTCCGGACGACTTCGGCGGGCACGCGCAAACCGATCCTGCCGTTGATGCTGCGTTGACCTGTGCGGTCGCGCTTGTCGTCGGCCTGCTGGTTTACGATGTCGAAGCCCAGGAACCGCGCTGGCTGCGTGGTCGCATGGGTGATGAGCGTCTTCTCGGACGAGAGTTCCAGATTGAGCGTCTCGCTCAGGAACGTGTCGAGTTGACGCTTGATATCTTCGGCTTCGGCTTTGCTCCCAGTGAACCCGAGTAGGAAGTCATCGGCGTAGCGGACGTAGCGGAGGCGCCGGTAGCCGGGGTCGTCAGGGTCCCGTGAGGGCAGCCGTTGCATCTCCTTGCGGAGGGCGCGAGCCTGCTCGTGGTCTCCCTTTCTTCTCCAGTACCGGACGCGCGCCATGAGCGCCGCGTGGCGTTTGTCTTGCCTGCGGGCGTTACCCCGCGTGTTCGCTGGAATGAGCACTTGCTCGACGAACCTGTCCAGCTTGTCCAGGTAGATGTTGGAGAGGAGGGGGCTGATGATTCCGCCCTGGGGAGTCCCGCTGAGGGTCTTCCCATACCGCCAATCCTCCAGGTAACCCGCCCGGAGCAAGTGCCGGACTAGCCGTAGGAAGCGGTTGTCGTGCAGCTTCTCGCCCAGCGCCGACAGCAGGACCTCGTGGTCGAGCCGGTCGAAGCACTGGGTGATGTCGCCTTCGATGAACCACTTCGTTCCCGTCCACTGGCGTGTGACGGCCTCCAGGGCTGTGTGACAGCCCCGGTTCGGACGGAACCCGTGGGAGAGCTCGCTGAATTGCGGCTCGTAGTACGCTGCCAGAAGGGAGCGCATGACTTCTTGGAGAAGCCGGTCGGACCACGTGGGGATGCCCAGCGGTCGCGTCTTCCCGTTGGACTTGGGAATCTGCACCCGCCGCACTGGCGTCCACCGATACCGCTCGAAGCGCAGGGCCTCGATGATGGCGTCGATTTTGGCCATTGACATTCCGTCTACGGTCTCCCTCGTTGCGCCTCGTGTCATGGAGCCAGGGTTGCGGTACAACCTGGCGTAGGCACGGAGGTACAAGTCGGGGTTGTAGAGTTGCCGATAGATGCCTTCCAGGGGCAATCCTCGTCTGCCTCGTTCCTGAATGACATTGAGTACAGTTTCGGCGTCTTGCATTTCGCATACCTCTCTGTCTTGATGTCGTGTGTCACCTGCCCCCCTTCGCCATGTAGCTGGCTTTCCCAGCCTCGGACTACTACGGGGGCTCCGTCACCGTAGGGCTCGCGCCCCGTAGGTGATCCCACGTTCTGTGGTGATGTACGTTCTAGCGCGCTGTAGGTAACCCATTCATTCCCTTGGATGGACGCATAGCCCATCGCCCGCATCGCGGAAGTACTGGGGTTGCAACTCCAGGCCCCAATCGGATGCGGCACCGTCTTCAAGCACTCTGACCGGTGGGCCAGTTCGTGGACCGCTGGGTATTGGGTTTCAAGCAATCAAGCCTTTACCGTGGCGCGCGGGTCTTGCGGGGCAGCATCTTCTGTGCCTTCGGATTAACTCCCCGCTTTACTGACATGCTCTGGTCCCCTGAGCCTTTCGGCATTGGGTAAGTCAGTTGACCCACAGACGTTCTTCCGAGTCTGTCCTGGCTAGGCCAGGGATACACTCACCACATTCCGTGGCGCACAGTTCCCGAACTGGTTGCCGTAGCCCCGCAGGGCGCGCTTGAGGGCGTCCGTCACGGCTCCCTTGAAGGCCATCTCGTGGCCCTCGGGCGTCTCCTCGACGACGGCGTGGAAGCCCACGTCCGTGCGCGGCGGCGAGCCGGGGACGGTGACGCGCACGGTGGCCGAGTAGGCGCGGATGCGGGTCGTCTCGCCGGTCTTGGGATCGACGGTCTCGCTCTCGTGCAGCTCGACCGGGGCGGTGAGCTCAAAGCCCCAGCCGCCGTAGCCGAAGATCCGATTCGCCTGGTCGATGGCAGTGTGGCCCTCGAGGTAGGCGAACGTCCGCCCCTTGCGCCCCTTGCGGTAGGAGACGAGGTCCTCGTCTAGGGGCTGGGCCAGCTTCTGCGTGACCACGGGCGGCAGCCCGTCCCAGAGGAGGTCGTGCTCCTCGACGGGAGCGGGCTCGGGGCTGGAGCCGTTGCGGCTCACGAGGGCGGTGGTTCCGTTGTTCATGGTGATGCTCCTTCGTGCTGTGTGATGGCTTCGGTGCGGGCCTCCGGGGGGAGGCCGGTAGGCGGGGACGAGCCCCGTCGGATAGCGTTCATGCAACCTCCTTCGGTGTGCTGCGGGAACTGCCTGCGAGGGGGTTCACGGCTGAACCTCCCGGGCGGTGGGATCGCCGGGCACGGGGCAGCAGCCCCGCGCGCGGGCGGCAAGGCGCAAGTCGCCGCCCGGACCTCGGAGAGGACCGGCGCGGCTCCAGGCTGGGTGGTCGGGGGTGGGGGTTAGACGGCGTACCTCGCGGCCTGCAGGAGCAGGTGCTCGAAGACGGCCCGTCCCTGTGACGTGGCCGCAAGCTCGGCCACGTCGGAGACCCCGCCGGGCAGGGTCACGGTGGCGGCGCGGGGACCAAGCAGGCCGCCCAGCCGGGCGGCGGCCTCGCGGCCCGCGTCGTCGTTGTCGAAGGCGATGAAGACCCGAGGGCAACCCCTGAGGGCCTGGGCGATGCGCTCAAGCCCCTGCGTCCCGAGGGCGGCGCAGGCGGGCAGGCCCCACTGCACCAGGACGAGCCAGTCGAAGATTCCTTCGGCGACGACCACCCAGGGCGGCGACGCCCCGAGCCGCCCCGTTCCCAGGACGGGCTTGGGACCGGGCAGCCCCTGGAAGCGCGGGGAGCGCCCGCGGTCGATGGCGCGGCCTCCAAGCCAGCGCACGCGCCCGCCCGCGACCTCGGGCATCACCACCATGCCGGCGAAGCGTTCGCTCCTCCCGGTGAAGAGACCGGAGGTCTTCAGGCGCTCATCGGGGAAGCCCTTGCTCGCGAGGAAGCGCCGCAGGCCATGCCCGGGCGCGTAGCCCAGGCCCAGCCGCACGGCCGCTTCCATGCCGATGCCGCGCGAGGCGAGGTAGGCCCTCGCCTCGCCGCTCCGGCGCAGCTCCCCGGCGTAGAACCGGGCCGCCGCCGTGAGCAGCGCGGGATCCCGCTGGAAGGTGGTGGCGGTGTCGGTTCGGCCTGGGCGGCTGGGCCTCCTCGGCGCTGCCGAAGGCGGAGCGGAGTCGAGCCGCCGGATCGTTTCCGGCAGGCTCAGCCCCTCCAGCCGCTGGAGGAAGTCGAGGACGTCGCCGCCCTCCCCGCAGCCGAAGCAGTAGAAGCGCTCGGTGTCGGCGTACACCGTGAAGCTACCCTCGGCCTCGTTGTGGAAGGGGCAGACCCCCTGGCGGACGCGGCCCCTGCCCCGCAGGGGCACGCCCGCCGACTCCACCACGTCCGCCAGCAGGTGGCGGCGCTTGAGGGCGGCAAGGTCGACAGAGGTCGTGGCGGTGGCCGTCACGACGCGCCACCGGCGAGTGGCCGGAGCCCCCGCAGGCTGCGCCGCGAGACCATCTTGCCGGGACGCCAGCGCATGCCCAGGACGGCCAGCACCTCCAGCGGGCCGCCGTCGCCGCGCGGCGCGAGCACGGCGGCCCGCCCCGTGTCCGGGCTGTAGACGAGCGCCCCGCTGTCGCGGAAGTGGCGCCGTGCGATGGCGATCCACTCGGTGTACGCCCAGCGCGCCTGGTGCGCTTCCGCCGCCGGGACCTCGGCCCCGGCGAGGAGGGCAAGCGCCCCGTCGAGGTCGCCCGCCTGCCGCAGCCGGCGGGCGTCGTGGACGGTCCTCGCGAGGCTCTGCTCGGGAGCCTCGGGGACCGTGGCGAAGAGGCCGTCGATGAGCCGGTCCACCAGCGCTTCGAGGGTGGGCCGGGGGGTGGTCGTGGTCGTGAACGGGATGATCGAGGTCGCGGTGGTCATCGTGTCCCTCCTGGGGCAGTGGGCTTCGTGGTCGGGCGGATGAGCTGGCGGAGCACGAGTGCCCCGAGGACGACGCCCGCCGCGTTCAGCGCGAAGAGCTCCAGGTCGCCGGTCAGGGGCAGCGGTCCGATCAGCAGGACCGCGAGCACCAGCCGGGTGCGCCACCCGAGGCGGGCGGCCGTCGTGACGACTTCCGTGATGTGCATGCGCTTCTCCTTCGTGTGCATGTCGCGTGGTCCGCGCCGGCATCCGGGGCGCGGGGGGCGTTGGTCGCCGGACACACTCCGCCCACGGTCGGATGCCGGACGTGGGGCTGGGGAGCGTGGCTTGTACCCGGACCCGCGGCGGTTGGAACGCTCGGGGTCCTGGGTCGAGGTGGCAGCGCGACGTCAGCAGGCGGTGTGCCGCAGACGTGGCGAGGGCTCGGCCTTGCGCCTCGGAAGAGACGCGGACGAGCCCTCGGTGGTGCGCTGGAACGGGTTCCCTGGTGGGAACTGATACGAGGAGGAGCGACGCGCGGGACGCACCTTCCCCAGGGTCTCCAGATGCCGCTGGACCGGGCCGCGGGCGAAGGACTTCAACACTCCGCCTCGCGGCAACTCCTTCGTGGGTGACCCGTTGGGAGAGCTACGTCATCCCGCTGGGTCTTCCGGGCCGAAGGAGACACCCCCAGGTTTCTCAGGCGGGAAACGCTGGAAAGCCAGAAATCGAGTTCGAGTATTGCCGAACGGGTGTTCGGATGGAAGGGGTTTCGCGGGGGTCGGCGCGAATCACTTGCTCTGATGTGGCGACGCCGAAAGCGGCGGTCTCTCCGCTCCCCGGAGCTGAGGCACAGCCCTGGCCCCGGGGAGCGAAAAGCCCTTCCGGTCAGCCCTGCTGGCCGTCCGCTTCCACCCTGCCACCCTTCGCCGTTTCCCCGGCGGCGCCGCTGGAAGCGCCGTTCAACCCGTCGGTCTCGGGGTAGAACTCCTCGGGGGAACGCTGAGCCGGCAGGGCGTAGTCGCTCAGCCGGAATCTCCTCATCCCGCGGTCGAGGAGGGTCCCGGGGCTGTCCCCGGCGATCGTGATGACCCGGTCGTAGTCGCCGAGCGCCTCGCCGACCTTTTCCTGGGCGGTGAGGGCCATGGCCCGTGCCGCTCGCGCCCCGATGTTGTCAGGCTCGATCGCGAGGATGGCGGCGAAGTCCTCGGCCGCTTCGCCAGGCTCCCCGAGTTGCAGGTGAGCCTCTCCGCGGTCGAAGAGTGCGTGGATGCTCCCCGGGTCGCGGTCGATGACCCTGTTGAAGTCCTCCAGCGCCTCAGCGTGGCGGGAGAGGCCGCTGAGGGCAACGCCCCGTCCAGCGAGGGCCTCGGGGCGGCCGGGGTCCAACTCGAGGGACCGTTCGAGAAGATCGAGGGCGGCGGCGTGCTCGCCCAGGGCGACGAGCGCCATCCCCTTCGCGCGGAGGGCGCCGTCGTGGTCCGGGTCCAGGCGCAAGAGTGCATCCAGATCCCCCAGCGCACGCTCGAACTCGCCTTCGTTGATCCAGGTGACGGCCATGGCGAAGCGGGACAGGTTGCTCGACGGCTCCAGCCTGATCGCGGTGGCGAAGTCCTCAACGGCCCGCTCGAACTCCCAGAGCTCGCGCAGGAGGAGGCCGCGGTTGTGGTAGGCGAGGGCCAGGAGGGGGTCGCGCTCAATCGCGCCCGTGAGGTCCTCCACGCCTCCATCCTGATCGCCCACCGCGGCCCGCAGGCAGCCTCGGTGCAGGAGCGCACGCGCGTCAGCGGGGTTGAGCTCGATGGCCCGGTTGAAGTCGCCCATGCCACCGCGAAGGTCGCCAAGTTCGGCCCGGGCCCTCCCCCTGGCGTCGTACGCGGCTGCGTCGCCGGGGGTCAGGGAGACGACCCTCGTGAAGTCCTCCTCCGCGAGCCCGTCCTCGCCTAGGTCGCTGTGGAACAGTCCCCTCGTGGCGAGGGCGTCGGCATCGTCCGGGTTGGCCTTGATGCGTTCGTCCAGCGCTTCGATTTCTTCGCGGAACTCCTCGACGGAGCGGGTTCTGAGGGTGCTGCAGGTGTAGCCGAGATACCTCGGCACCGTGGCTTCCACGTGCGGGATGGATTGCTCTTGCATCGCCTGATTCCTCCTGGTGCGACAGTCCCCGGCGGTCGGTGGAGATTCTCCCCTGGGGGAGCGCTACCGGGACAGGGGAGAGTAGCACATGCGTTCGTATCGTGTGCCCCGCCTGCCGGGGTATCTGCCCGGAGACGACCCGGCCGCGTGCCTTCCTTCAAGCGCGGGCGGCCACAGCCTCGCAACCCTGCAGCACCGCCGCGCCGGCGGAGACGCCCAGCAGCAGACCGAAGACCACAACCCTTCGCACCCAGCGGCGCAGCTGCGACCAGACTATCGCCCGGCGCGCGTCCTCCAGCGCCATTCTGCGCCAGTTGGTCTGGGCGGAGCGGTTGAGGCCCCGCAGCGGCTCCGTCTCCGGAGGCAGGGTCAGCCCGTATTCCTCGAGCATGGCCAGCTCCAGGGTGAGGAGCCGCTCTTCCGTCAGGAGCCACCTGAGACCCTTCGCCGGGTGGGCATGTCCGGCCCGCAGCCGGCGCCACTCCTCCACCAGCGGCCAGGCCGCGTCGTAGGTCTCCTCGTCGCCCTCCTCCGGCTGCTCGACCACCACTTCCGGAGCGAAGCGCCTGGGCGCCGGGCGCCGCACGGAACGGAGTCCGATCACCGCCTCTCCCTCACCAGCTACGACCCGACCCGCGCCATCCTCGGGATTTCGCTCCGCAGACCGCTTCCCGGGAGCCCCCCGCCGCTCGTCGAGACCGCTTCTGAGTTCCTTTGCCAGGGTGTCCATGCCCTGTTCGAGCAGCGTCAACCGCTGACCCAACTCCTCGACCTGTCCAACGAGCTCTGCCCCGGGGGATGTCTCCCCGGACGACAGCAGGCGTTCGAGGGCGGCGCTCACGCGCCTCGACAGACGGCCGGACTGCACGGCGCGCATCACGGTCTTGTCGCTCACGCCGAGCAACTCCGCCACCTCCGTACGCCCCTCCTCGCGCACCAGTTCCCGCAGGAACCCGTGCAGCCGCAGGCGCCGCACGCTCTCGGAGGCCACCGCCTGGTCTTCGTCCGCATGGGCCTGGCTCATGTCTCGCATCCCCCGGTCTCGGTCACCCCACCTTCGCACCCGATCGCCGGCTCCGGACCCCCTGGAGACCCTTTCCTGCGCACATCACTTGCTGTGATGTGGCTCGTTTGCATGCGGGACCGCCCACCCTGCCGTGTCCATTTTGTCCACCTTCGCCGGAACCGGCGCTTAACCCGACTCGCTCGCTGCGATGTGGCTGCCTGGCTCCGACGCCCCGGTTTCTCCCCGTCCTGACTGGCCCTGGGACAGCGTGGACAAATGTCCACCTCCCTCGATCTCCTGTACACCCCCCTGACCCCGGACCGTGTCCGGATCTGTCCTGGAGGCCCCCTGCGGGGCTCGTCCCAGGCTCTCCCGCAAGCACTGGAACAAACGTTCGTATTCATGCACCCTCGATTGCCCTCACCACACCGCCTCAGGCCAGGAGGGCACCCGTGCAACCCCATCCCCCGATCCCAGAGTCCCGTAGGAGGCGCCGCCCGGCGCTACTCGTGACGGTACTGCTGTCGGCAGCACTGCTGACGGTGGCCGTCGCCATCCCCACCGCCCTCGTTCTCGCCCAGGACCCGCCCGCCGAGGAGGTCGTCTTCGTCAACGCCAGCGAGGATCCCGTCGAGCGCAAGGGCGACGGGCGCTTCATCGCGCGTCCCGTCTTTAGCACGCAGGTCGCGCCCCTCTACTACGGCGTGCGCGACCCCGACACGGGCGAGTTCCTGACAACGATGTTCCGGGTCCAGGGAGGTGAGAAGGACCGCAAGGACGGCTGGGAGTACTCCTTCGAGTACCCCTTCGAGGAGGGCCAGGCCGAGCTCGACAAGGAGCGTCCCTACCTGCTGGTCATCCTCGCCATCAAGAACGGCGAGCCGTACCGCTTCTACGCCGCCATCCCCGAGCACCGGCCCGGCGGCATCTGGAACAAGATCCTGAACGCGCTCGACCCCCGGGAGTGGGGGCGGGCGATCGCGGGCTGGGTGATCGAGGGGACGCACGGGGTCCTCTGCGGGGTGGTGGAGCAGGCCACCGGCGAAGACGCCGACCGCTGCCGGGGCCAGTAGGCATGCCCGACATCATCAGCGGCACCCCGGCGGAGATGACCTACCTGCACCCCATCGTGCGCGAGGCGTGGATGGTGGTGTGGGCCATCACCTCGGCCATGCTCGTCGCCATCCTCGGCTGGATGGGGCTGAGCTTCACCATCCAGGAGCACCTCGGCCAGGCGCAGGCGGGCTGGCGGGAGATGGTCCCCCGTCTCCTCCTCGGGCTCGTGGCGGCGGCCACGAGCCTCTGGTGGTGCGGCCTCGTCATCGACGTGGCGCACGCGGTCTCCAGCTTCGTCGCCGCCTCCCTCGGCCTCAGCGCCGGCGACCTCCTGCGCTCGTCGGCGCAGACCCTGCTCACGGCGGTCGAGGTGGGGAGCGTGGGCATGGCCCTCCTCCTCGCCCTGCTCTACCTCGTCTACGGCTTCTTCGTTCTCTACGTCCTGTTGCAACTCATCATGCGGCTGGCGCTCATCGACCTCCTGATCGCGCTCGCGCCCGCCGCCCTCGGCCTCTGGATCCTGCCGCACACGGCGGGCTGGGGCCGGCACTGGCTGCGGCTCTTCATGACGACCGTCTCCCAGCAGGCGATCCAGCTGATCGCACTGGCGATGGGCTTCGGGATGCTCAACCTGCTCGCCGACATCGCCGCCTTCGAGCCGATCCAGGATCTCGTCTGGAAGCTGCTGCTGTCGCTCGCCTTCGTCTACCTGGCGACGCGCGTGCCCGCGCTGCTGGGCAACGCCGGCACCTTCGACGCCTGGCTCCACACCCTCCACTTCGGCATGTCCCTGCCCGGGAGCATGGTTCGCTCCGCGCGCAGCGTGGGAATGCTGGGTCGGGGGGTGATGGGCGCGGGCCGCACGGGAGCAGGAGCAGCCACGGCCGCTGCCGGGGCAGCTGGCGCCGCGGCCGGGGCGGGTCTCGCCGCGGCCGGGGCGGGTCTCGCCGTCGGGGCGGGAGCCGTGCGCTCCGCCGCCGAGACGGGTACCCCCGGAGATGGCGGAGGAGGAGGGGGCATGCCCAGGAGTGCCACCGAGTAACCCACAACCAACCACCACGAATCGGTGCGGGCAGACCCGTGCCGTCCACCACTCGAGGAGCAGGAAGCGATGTGCCGCTAGCGCGACGGAGCAGCCCCACCGGCAACCGAACACCAGACACCGAAAAAGGAGTCACAACCCCAAATGGAAGACCTCGTCCAGACCATCTCCAACATCGTCGGCATCCTCCTCGGCCTCGTGGGGGCCGTGGGCGTCGGCTTCTTCATCTACGGCGCCTATCTCTACCTCACGGCCTCGGGCGCGCCCCACCAGATGGAGCGCGGCAAGAGCGCGATGATGACGGCCCTCGCCGGCATCGTCCTGGCGATGGTCGCCTTCGGCATCGTCGAAGTCGTCATCGGCGCCGTCGTCGACCCCGCCGTGGACCCCGACGTCCCCGACCCGACCACGTCCCTCATCGGGACGTTCCTGGGCCAGGGGGCGTAGATGCACGAGCACGAAGTGCCCACCCACGTGCAGGCCGAGGACCGCGTCCTGCTCTGGTTCACGTTCCCCCAGATCGTCGCCCTGACGGCGGTTGCGGCCCTCGCCTACGGGCTCTACAGCTTCGCCCCCGGTCCATTCGGGGCAAGGCTGGCCCTGGCCATCCTCCTCGGGCTGACGGGCGTGGCCGCCGTGGCCGGCAAGATCGGAGGGCGGCGGCTGCCGCTGGTGGCGGCCGACCTGCTCCGCTTCTGGCTGGGGCCGCGGCGCTACGCCGGGTCTCCCGCCGAACTGGTGCGGAGCGAGCCGCCCCCGCCTCCACCACCCACGCCCAACCCGCTCCAGCTGCTGGTGAAGCGCACCCGGCGCGGACTCCGAAAACTCCGCAAGCGGCGGCGGCGGGGCGAACGAAAGCCGTTCCGCGCGCATTGCCGCTTCGGCAAGCGCCTCTTCCGCCGCGGTGGTGAAGGCGGCAAGGGCGAGCGCCATGACATCCGCCTCCTCGGACGGCGGGCGGGACTCGCCCTGCTGGCCGTCTCCGTGGCGGCGACGACGGCCGTCGGGGTGATGGCCCTCGCGGCACAGCCTGCCAGCGCCGACGGTCACGACCAGTGGTTCGAGGAGGAGGTGCTCATCCCGGAGTCCGTCCCCGGGCAGCGCCTCTTCCTCGAGCGCCTCACCGTCTACGGCGACCGCGCCGGGATTGCGCTACGGGCTGCCACCGACCTGCAGGTTCACGTGCGGGCCTACGGCGGCGACGACGGGCAGACCCTCGTCTACCAGGCGACGGAGAGCCTCGTGACGGGAGAGCGCCGCGGCTGGGATTTTCCTCTCGATGGGGAGTTCCCATCGGTGACGGTCTCCTGGCAGGACGGGTTCGGGGAGGCGGGAGCGTTCAGCCTTGAGGGCGCCCAGCTTCCCTATCCGCTGCCATCCATCGAGGAAGAGTTCTGCTCCGTGACCGTCACGTCGCTCTCGTGGTCGCCGGGCCGCATCGAGGGGAGCGTCTCTTCCCGCTGCGCGGACACGATCGAGGAGCGGGTCGAGCTGCCCGTCGCCTCCGGCCACCACGAGGCCTCCGTGACGGCCCTCATCGAGGCCTCGGTGACGGATCTCTCGGGGACCCTCACCGTCACGTCCGGCACGTGGACCGCCACCGCGGACCTCGCGCCGGACGGGAGCACGACCTTCCGCCTTCCGATAGGAAGCGGGGCCGGGATCCAGACCGTGGCTGTCGAGGCTGCCATCGAGGCGACGACGACGGCTTCCCTCCCTGCACTGGTCGAGCTCACGCACCACCCGGAGCGCACCGAGCAACTGACGGAGACGGCATCGGTGACGGTTCCCGCCTTCGGGGACACCGTGACGGAGACCATCACGGTCACCGGCGAGGACGGCACTCCCTCGATCCACAGCGTCACGGCCAGTTGCTACGTCCCGGAGTCGACCGTCCGCCAGGATGTCGTCTTCACCGTCGTCCATGAGGAGCACGTGCGCGCCGAGGTGGTCGCGCGCGCTCCCCTCGTCCGAGCCCGGAGCGAGTCCCTCGCCCTGGCGCTGAGGGTCGCCTCCGACGAGCCCTACCGGCCCCTGGGCGCCGAGGAGCCCGACGACGAGGAGGAAATCCTCTCCACCCAGACCGCCGTCAGTCCCGAGGTCCTGCAGTGGCTCCTCGGCGTCATGAACGGGCAGTAGCCGTGCTGAAGAGAACAGCAACGGTCCTGCTCCTCGCCGGCGTCGCGCTCCTCTCGATGGGCGCGGCGCCGGAGGAGGAGCAGGCGATGCTCGAAGCCTTCAATGGGGCGCTCACGGGGATGGCCTACGCGGCCGGCGGCCTGGCCGTCTTCGCCATCGCCTGGGCGGGCGTCGTCCTCATGGCCGACGGAGCGGAGGGGCGCACTGGGCGGGCACGCACCGCCGTCGTCATGGCGGTGGTTGGACTCGTCCTCGTCCTCTCCGCGAAAGGCATCGCCCTCGCCCTCCTCAACGCACTTTGAGACCCCGTCCGGGAGTGCCTTTCCGGAAGGGCCGTCCTGTTCCTAACCGATACGTCACCCAGCGCAAGGAGAACCCACCATGAAGACCCCCGCATTCATGCGCCCGGAGCCGCCCGTCATTGGCGGCAGCGCGCCCGCTGCTCCCGAGCCGAAGCCGCCACTCCCGCTGCCCCTCTGCTTCCTCCTCTCCCATGTGGAAGAAGAAGCGATCGTGCGCCTCGACGGGGAACGGGTCGGGGTCTGCGAGGTGCTGGGGCTGGAGCTCGACGAGCCCAAGCTGGGCGCTTTCGCCGGCGCCCTCAACGCCCTCGCCTTTCCCGTCCAGCTGCTCGTGCGCCAGCACCCGCCCGACCTCGGGCCCCTGCGGGACGCCCTCAGGGAGTCGCAGCCCGAAGCCCTGCCCCCGCAGACCGAGGCGGCGGCGCAATCGCTGCAGGGCCTGCTGGGAGAGCTGGAGACCCGCGACGGCGTCCTCGACCGCCGCTTCTACGCGGCCTGCGCCGAGGAACACGCGGAGGAACTGCAGGGACTGCTCGTGCGGGCGGGGCTCTCCATCCACCCCCTGCGGGGCCGCACCCTACGCCGGCTGCTTATCGCCTCCACCCTCGGCGGCACGCCCTCCGACCGCGATGAAGTGCTTCCCGCCCGCATCGAGGTCAACCGCACCGACATCCGCCTGGGGGAAGGTCAGGCGCGGTCGCTGCACCTCGGTCGCTGGCCGCGCTCGCTCGCCCCCGGCTTCCTCCAGGGGCTGATGACGGCGGGAGTGCCCATGGACCTCGCCCTCCACCTCGGCCCCATCCCCGCCGAGCAGGCGGCGAGGACGCTGGAGTGGCAGAAGGTGCGCTTCGAATCCGCCCAGAGCCTTTCCCTTAACAAGGGGAAGACCCTCTCTTCCGAGGCCGAGATCGCCCTCGAGGACGTGACCCGCCTGCGGGACGAGGTCCAGCGCGGGCGGGAGCGGCTCTTCCACGCCTCGCTCTCCCTGACCCTCCATGCGCAGGACGACCACCTCCTCACGGAGATGACGCAGCGGGCGAAGGGCCACTTCGGGGCGACCCTCGGGAAGCTCGACACGCTCGCCTTCCGCCAGCGCGAGGGTCTCCTCTCGACCCTTCCCCTCGCTCTCAACGCCGTCGCCACCTGGCGCACGCTCGACACGTCGTCGCTGGCGCGGCTCTTTCCCTTTTCGCCCCCCGACCTCGACACCCGCAGCGGCACGCTCGCCGGTATCGACCTCAGGGCCTGCGCCCCCGTCGTCTACGATGCCTTCGACGGCACCCACCTCAACGCCAACACGGCCGTGCTGGCGCGGTCGGGCAGTGGGAAGTCGTTCGCGACGAAGCTCGGTGTCCTGCGCGGCCTGATGCGGGGCGTCGTCGCCTACGTCATCGACCCCGAGGGCGAGTACGCCTCCATGGCCCGCGCCGCGGGCGGGCGCGTGCTCTCCCCCGGTGTCTCCGGCCAGGGCCTCAACCCCTTCATCATCGAGCGCCGCGACGGAGAGGAGCTGCTGCAGCGCATCGGCAGCCTCCGCCGCCTGATCGAGGTGATGGTGGGCGAGCCCCTCGGGGCGGAGCGACGCGCCGCCCTCGACCACGTCCTCGCCGCCTACTACGCCGAGCCCCGCGAGGGCGCCGGCTTCGGCAACTTCTACCGCTTCCTCCAGGAGAGCGACGAGGACCTCGCGAAGCTGCTGCGCCCCTTCGCCACGGGCAGCCTCCGCCACCTCCTCTCCGACGAGGGCGACGACCTCCTCGCCAGGGAGGCGCTCGTCACCGTCTTCGACCTGCGCCTGCTGGAGCCGGAGCTGCGGCCCGCCGCGGCCATGGTCTGCACGGAGACGGTCTGGGCGGCTGCCGCGCGCGACCCCCGTCCCCGTCTCCTCGTCGTGGACGAGGTCTGGTCGATCATGCAACACCCCGAAGGCGCGGCCTTCATGGTGTCGATGGCGAAGCGCGCGCGAAAGCACCGGCTGGGGCTTCAATTCATCACGCAGGACGTGCAGGACCTCCTCAGCGAGGATTCCTCACGCGCGATCACCGGCCACTCCGGGCGCGCCCTCCTCCAGAACGCCGCCTTCAAGCTGCTCCTCCAGCAGGACGCCGCCGCCATCTCCACCGTGGGCGACGCCTTCGACCTGCCCCAGGACCTGCAGCGCTGGCTGCTGTCGTGCCAGCGCGGCGACGGGCTCCTCCTCGCGAGGGGCAACCGCTTCCCCATCCGCATCGAGGCCACCACCGAGGAGCACGCGCTCATCGAATGGAAGCCCGGCAGCAGGCACTGATCCGAACACCCAGAAAGGAGAAGAGCGATGGGTCTTTCACCAGGCAGCGCCCGCTCGAACCACCCCACCCGCACACCGCGAAGGAGAATCCCGTGAGACTCAACCCGTTCAACCCACCTGACTCGAATCCCCCCGTCGTGCTGGCCGTGACGCCGCCGCGCACGGGCGAGCGCACCCTCCTCGGCGTCGAGAACCTGCTCCAGTCCATCGCCGTCCCCGAGCCCTTCTCCCTTGAGCTCGGAGGGGATGCAGATGGCGTCACCCTCCTCGTCCGCTGCCACGACGACCAGGTCGTACGCGGCCAGATAGCCGCCCACTACCCCCAGGCGCGCGTCGAGGAGGTGCCCGAAGCGGAGGATCCCCTGCGGCTCGGCGAAGGGGAGCAGGCCTGGGGCTTGACGCTCCGTTCCAGCGGACCGGAGTACGTGCCCCTGCGCACCTTCCGCGACGACGACCTCCTCGACCCGGGCTCCGACCCTCTCATCGCCCTCCTCGGGGCGCTCTCCGCCCTGAGACCCGGTGAGCGCGTCGTGGCACGGCTCCTGCTGCGCTCCCTCGGCCCCGACTGGTCGCAGGCGCACCAGGAGCTCGCCTACCGGCCCGCCGTGGAGCACTCCGGTCCTCCCCCATCGCATTCCGCCTCGGGAGGCAAGAGCGGTGGCCCCGAGCCCCTGGCCCTCGCCGTCCTCGCCGTGGTCGGCCTCGTCGCCTTCAAGGGCTGGGACTGGGTGCAGAGCGGCGAGCCTCTCAAGGCCGCCCTCCTGGGCCTGGGAGTGCTGGGGGCGAGCATCGCCGGCCTCTGGGTCTGGAACCGCTGGAAGGGGGGCGGCAAGCGCGTCCACGACCCCGCCCTCATCAAGGAGAAGGTGTCGCGCGCGGCCTTTGACGCCGAGCTCCAGGTGACCGCCATCCTGCCACCGGGAGCGTACGGGCGGGCACGAGAGCTGCTCGGCAGGGTGGCGGCCGCGTACCGCCACTACGACCACCCCGCCGGCGCCCGCTTCAAGGCCGGCAGGGTGCAGGCCACCGTCCCCGATCCCTCGCAGCTGGCGCCCGCCGCTTCTGGCTTCTTCGGCGCCCGCAGCGTTCTCGGCGTGCGCGAGGTCGCCTCCCTCTGGCACCCGCTCGGGGCCGCCGACGAGACACCTCTTGTCGAGCGCTCGGGCGCCAAGGTGCTGCTCCCCTCGGCGGACAGCACCGAAGGCGGCGCGCGTGTCGGCCGCACCACCTCGCCAACGCCCGCGGAGATCCGCTTCCCCGACGACCTCGTCCGCCGGCACCACCTCTACGTGGCCCGCACGCGCATGGGCAAGTCCACCCTCATGCGCCACCTCGTCGCCCACAAGCTGCGGGAGAAGGCCGAAGGCCGCGACGGGGACGCCATCGTCGTCGTCGACCCCCACGCTGACCTCGTGGCCGGGATCCTCAAGGACGTGCCCGCGTCGCTCGTGGACCGGGTGCGCTTCGTGGACCTCTCTTCGGAGGAGCGTTTCCCCGGCATCAACATCCTCGACACGCGCGTCTTCAGCGACCGCGACCGCACCGCCGACTCGGTCGTGCGCATCGCGCGCGGTCTCTGGGACCAGTGGGGACCGCGCATGCAGTCCATCCTCGAGCACACGGCCAAGACCCTGCACGAGGCCAACGTCCATCCATCCGTGGCCGCCGACGAGCAGCACACCATCCTCGACGGCCTGCGCCTCCTCTCCGACGAGCGCTTCCGCAGCGACGTGCTCAAGCGCGTTTCCGACGGCTACCTGCTGGACTGGTGGGCGCGGGACTTCGGGCGCTGGCGGCGTGAGTACCAGGCCGACGCGGTCGCCCCCGTGCAGACGCGGCTCGCCTACTACGCCTCCTCGAAGCGGGCGCGCGCCATCCTCGGCCAGCCCCGCTCCACCATCGACCTGCGCCGCACCATCCTCGACGGCGGCATCCTCCTCGTCTCCACCGCCCAGGGTGCTGCCGGGCGCGATGTGGCCGCCCTAGTGGGCGCATCCATCCTCAACCTCGTCGACGGCGTCATCCGCGAGCAGGAGCGTCTGCCCCTGGAGCAGCGTCGCGGGGCGCTCGTCGTCGTCGACGAAATGCAGACGATGCCCGGAGTCGACTACGAGTCGATGCTCGCGGAGCTGGGCAAGTACGGCGCGAGCCTCGTGCTCGCCACCCAGAGCCTCGCCAAGCTGGCCGATCTCTCCCCCACCATGCAGGACACCCTCCTCGCCAACGTGGGCTGCCTCGCCGTCTTCCAGGTGGCCGGGGCGGACGCCCGCCAGCTCGTCTGGGAACTGGGCCGGGACCGCGTCTCCGAGGAGGACATCGTCTCCCTGCCCGCACACCACTGCTACGTGCGTGCCACCGTCGGCAACGAGCGCAAACCCGCCTTCTCCATGGAGGTACTCAGGCCAGACTTGGGAGACCCCGGGTGCGTCAATCGCATCCGCGAGGAAGCGGCCGGCTACACGACCGCAATCGGCGACATCGAAGAGCGTGCCGCCAAAGCGCGCGAGCGCATCGACCGCTACCGCAAGGGCCTGGAAGCCCTTGCGGACGGGGCCGAGGCGCCCCCGAGCCCCCAGAGCGGGGATCCCGGGCCGGGCAACTCCGAGCGGCGCGGGCAGCACAGCAAGCGCCGCTCCCGGGGAGGGGACGCCGGTTCCCCCGAGGCGGCAAGTGAGGATGACGCATGAAGCTGACCGGAGGCACGGGCGACCTGCTGCGGCGGCTTGCCGCCATGCCCTTCCTCGACCGCCTGGAGCTGGTCGCCCTCTCCGGCTGGTCGAGGGGCACGGTGTACGAGGCCGTCCGCAGGCTGGAAGACGCGGGGCTCGTCGCCCCCGTTCCCCATGCCACGGAGCTGACGCCGCCCACGCGGCGCTTTCACGTGACCGCCGCCGGGCTGCGCGAGCTGGCGCGGGAGGAGCACCGGCCCGTGGCCGACATGTTGCGCTCCCTTCCCGTCTCGACCGCATGGCGACGCCTCCTCCTGCAGCGGCTCGACGGAGTCGCCTCCATCTACCGCCTCGCCTCGGCGGTCTCCGCATTGGCCTGGCCCATCGGCCTCCGCTGGCACCGTGCCCTGCCCGCGGACGCGACCCTCACCCTCCCCGGGGGTCGCACCGTCGCCATCGTGCGCCAGGGCCGCACCTCGGACCGCACGGCCTTCGCCAGGCGGCTCTGGCGGCTGCGCGAGGGGCCGCCGCCCTCCGGGGTCCTGCTGCTCATGCCCGACGGGGTGCGGCTGCGGCACGCTCGCCGCCTACTGGAGGGCTTTCCTGCACCCGCCGTCCTCGCCCTTGAGCGGGAGGCGGTTAACGCCGGTCCCGACGACCCGGTCTGGGGGCTCCCCTCCATCCCCGCCACCCTCAGCCTGCGGACCGCGCTGGAAACGATGACGGCCGAGGGAGCGCTCCCCCCGGAGCGCCCCCTCGCGCGGGTTTCCCCGCCCCCCGGCATCGACACGGCTGCGCCGGGCCGGGACCTGCCCGACCACCTGCTCCCCGCCCTGCTCAAGCCCGCCGAGAAGCGCGCCCTCGACCTGGTCGGCGACTGGCCCTGGATCGCACCAGCGCACCTGCAGGGGCTGCTCGGCGTCTCCCCCGCGCGGCTCTCCCAGATCGCGGGGGCGCTGGAGGACTTCGGGCTCGCCGCCCGCACCTCCGCCGCGCAGCGGCGCTTCATCCTCACCGATCGCGGGCTCGCACTCGTGGCTCGCCGTGACCGCGCCTCCGTGGACGCGGCCAGGAGGCGCTGGAGCCCCGCGCCCCTCGATGCCGGTGGCGACGGGGACTGGCGCGCTCTGCGCGGCCGGAACGCCCGCCAGCTGCTCCGCCATCTCGACCACACGACCTCCGTCCACGGCTTTCTCGCCGCCCTCGCCTCACAGGCCCGGGCGGGGGAGTGGGAGGTCATGCAACTTGACCCTCCCCACCGGGCGTCGCGGTATTTCCGCCGCGACGAAGTCATGCGCTCGGTCCACCCGGACGCCTTCGGCCTCCTCCGGCGGGCGAACACGGACTGGCCCTTCTTCCTCGAGTGGGAACGCCGCGCGGTGAGGCCCACCACCATGGCGGCGCGCCTCGCTCCCTACCTTCGTTACTACGGCTCGCACCGCCCCACGGACGACCACGGGGCATGCCCCTCCGTCCTCGTCGTGTTCCGCGACGAGATCGCAGCCACGCACTTCCTGCGCGTGGCCGAAGCCGAGATGCGCCGGGCCGGGGTGAAAGTGCCCCTACAGATCTCCCACGAGCGCCTCCTGCAGCAGCAGGGGCCGCTGGGGCGATCCTGGTTCAGCCCCGCCGGCGGCGAGCCGGCCTACCTCGCGCCGGCTGCCTGAACACTCACCAGGAGGCGAGACCCTTGAGGCTCTACTACATCGCCGAAGCCGAAAGGCGCCGTCGCCATGCCTGGTCCGCCCTCGGTGTGGACGCGGAGCGCTGGAACGATGTCGTCCGCGAGGCGCGTGACTGGCGGCTGGGCCTGTGCGATCGCTATGGCATCGCCCCCGCCGTCGCGCTGCAGCCCCTTGACATGCTCGATGGAGGCGTAACGCCCTCCCGCGAGGGGAAGGGAACGAACTGCCTGTCTCATGAGGAGGTCGGCGAGATTCTGCGAGGGGGCCTGCGGCTCATTGAGGGTGAAGGGCGTC
>JAJDUR010000086.1 GCA_022826585.1 Dehalococcoidia bacterium | reverse complement strand
GTGGTAGGCCCCCGGGTAGATGTGCAGCTCGACGGGAACGCCCGCGTCTCCCATCGCCCGCGCGTAGGCCACGTCCTCGTCGACGAACAGGTCGAGGTCCCCGACGTTGATGTAGGCCGGCGGCAGACCCGAAACGTCGGTCGCCCGTGCCGGAGCGGCGTACGGCGACACCCCGTCGCCCCCCGCGTTCCCCGAGAGATACGCGTTCCAGCCCGCGTCGTTCGCCTCGCGGTTCCAGGTGCGCCCGTCCGTCACCGCATGGCTGCTGCGGGTCTCGTTGCGGTCGTCGAGCATCGGGTAGACGAGTAGCTGGTAGCAGAGCGGGATTTCGCCCCGGTCCCGCGCCGCCAGCGCGACCCCCGCCGCCAGTCCCCCGCCCGCGCTCGCCCCGCCCACGGCGATGCGCTCCGGGTCGAGCCCGAACTCCTCGCGCGAGCGCCACAGCCACGCAAGCCCTGCGTAGCAGTCCTCGAGCGGCGCCGGGAACGGGTGCTCCGGCGCCAGCCGGTACTCGACCGACGCGACCAGCACGTTCAACTTGTCCGCCACGTTGGCGCAGTACGGGTCGTTCATCTCGACGTTGCCCATCACCATGCCGCCGCCGTGGATCCAGAAGAGCGCCGCCGCCGGTTGCGACAGCCCCTCCGGCCGGTAGAGCCGCACGGGCACGTCCGGGTCGCCCTCCGGACCGGGGACCATGCGGTCCTCGATCGCCACGTTCGCAGGCAGGACGGGCGTGGGCAGGGACGCCCGCATCTCCGCCATCCGCTCGCGCGTGCCCGGGATGTCCGACCAGTCGCGTGCCGGTCGCGGCATCCCCTCGAAGACGGGCCGGTGCTCGTCGTCGAGCCTGCTGGCAATGTCGATAGGCGCTACGTCCATGGCGTCCTCCTCGCGCGTCGCGCGGCGAGTCTACGCCGCCCGTCCCCCGGCCCGCTCGCGTACGATGGCGCCCGGTTCGGGAGGTCTGCCATGGGAACGCTCGACGGCCGTGTCGCCATCGTCACCGGGGCCAGCCGGGGCATCGGCGAGGACGTCGCCGTCGCCCTCGCCGCCGCGGGCGCGAGGGTCGCCATCGCCGCCCGCACCGAGGAGGTCCGCGACAAGCGCCTCCCCGGCACCATCCACACCGTCGCTGAAGGCATCCGCGCCGCCGGCGGCGAGGCCCTGCCCGTGCGCATGGACGTGCGCGACCCCGAGAGCATCACGGCCGGCGTCGACCGCGTGGTCGAGGAGTGGGGCCGCGTCGACATCCTTGTGAACAACGCCGCCATCCTCGTCCCCGGCTCCATCGAGACCGTCCAGCCCCGCCACCTCGATCTCATCTGGCAGATCGACCTCCGCGGACCCCTCCTCCTCATGCGCGCCTGCGTGCCCCACATGCGCGCCGCCGGGGGTGGCCACATCGTCAACGTCTCCTCCCGCGCGGGCGTCTTCCCCGGCCCCGGCCCGTACCCCGAGACCCGCGCGAGCGGGGGCTTCTACGCGATGGTGAAGTCCGGACTCGAGCGCTACTCGCAGGCCCTCGCCATGGAGTTGCAGGACGACGGCATCGCGGTGAACGTCCTCTCCCCCATCGGCCGCATCCGCACGCCCGGCAACATCTGGGCCGAGAACGACCCCGAAAACCCCACCCTCGAGTTCGAGCGCGCCCCGCACATGGCGAAGGGAACCGCCTGGATCTGCGAGCAGCCGCCCGCCGAGTTCACCGGCCACATCCTCTTCGACGAGGACCTCTGCGCCGAGAAGGGGCTCTAGTCCCTACCGCGTCAGCTCCGAGATGTCGGGCCCGCCCTCGGTCGCGACCACCCCCGCCTCCCGCAGCGCCTCCACCTCGTCCGGCCCCATCCCCAGCAGTTCCCCCAGCACCTCGGCGGTGTGCTCGCCCATGCTCGGCGGCGGCCCCGCGATCCCCGACTCCGATCGCGACATCCGCACCGGCGTGTTCGAGACGGGCATCGTGCCGGCCACGGGATGCGTGACCTCCTGGATCATCTCGCGGTGCTGCACCTGCGGGTCGTTCACCACGTCCTCGATCGTGTTCAGCGGTCCGCTCGGGATGTCCGCCGCCAGGAACTCCTTCAGCCAGTGCTCCCTGGGCTGCTTGCGGAACGCCTCGAACAGCACCGGCTCGAGCTCCGCGTGGTTCGCCGTCCGCTTCGGACCCGTGTCGAAGCGCGCGTCGTCGATCAGGTCGGTCACGCCCAGCAGCGCGCACAGGATCGGCCACTGCTCGTCCCGGAACGCCAGCGCCACCACGATCCAGCCGTCCGCCGTCGGGAACGCCTGGAACGGCGTCGCGCTCGGATGGCGTGTGCCCAGCGGTTTCGGCGCCTCGCCCGTCACGAAGTACCGCATGATCGCGTTCTCCAGAACGCTCACCTGCGCGTCGAGCATGCTGATGTCGATTGCCTGTCCCTCCCCGCTCTTCCCCCGCTCGTGCAGCGCCGTGAGGATGCCGATGGCCGTGTACAGCCCGCCCACGATGTCGCCATACGAGACCCCCGGGCGCACCGGACCCCCGTCCGGCTCCCCCGTGATCGACATCACCCCGCCCATCCCCTGCACGATGATGTCGACCGCCGGATGGTCCCGGTACGGACCCGTCTGCCCGAACCCCGACGTGCTCGCGAAAATCAGCCCCGGGTTCCGTTCCCGAAGCGTCTCGTACCCGATCCCGAGCCGGTCCATCGTCCCCGGCGTGAAGTTCTCCATGACGACGTCGACCTTCTCGGCGAGGTCGAGCAGCAGGTCACGACCCTCGTCCCGAGTCAGGTCGATGGCGATCGAGCGCTTCCCCCGGTTGATGCTGAAGAAGTAGCCGCTCCATCCGTTCTGGTAGGGGCCGCTCGTGCGCGCCACGTCCCCCCAGGGGGGCCGCTCGACCTTGATCACGTCCGCCCCCAGGTCCGACAGCACCATCGCGGCGTACGGCCCCGAGAGCACCCAGGTCAGGTCCAGGATCGTGATGTCGTCGAGCGGCTTGGCCACGGCCAGCGAGTATACGGGCGGTCGCCTACCGCTGACCCCGCAGCCGCGGGTCGAGCGTGTCCCGCAACGCGTCGCCGAACAGGTTGAACGCCAGCACCGTGATGCTCAGCGCGAGACCCGGGAAGATGGCGATCCACGGCGCTCGCACGAAGTAGTTGCGGTTCGTCCCCGAGAGGTCCGCTCCCCACGATGGCGTCCCGTGCTCCACCCCCACGCCCAGGAAGCTGAGGGCCGACTCGGTCAGGATCGCCGCTGGCAGCGTCGTGCTCATCACGATCAGGAGCAGGCCCACGAGATTGGGGAAGATGTGGCGCCACATGATGCGCGTCTCGCTGGCCCCGATGACCCGCGCCGACTCGACGTAGATGGCCGCCCGCTGCTCAAGCACGTTCCCCCGCATGATGCGGAAGATCACCGGCGTGAACACGATGCAGATCGCGACCACCAGCAGGAACTCTTCCGCCGCCAGGAACTCTCCGAGGTTGGGTAACTCGTCCCGCAGCGAGGCGTGCAGCGTGAGGGCGAACAGGATCGAGGGGAACGCGATCAGCACGTCCGCCACGCGCCCGAAGGCGAAGTCCACCACACCGCCGAGGTAGCCCGCGATCAGCGCCAGCGCCGTCCCCCCTAGCGCCGCCACGATCACGGTCGCCAGCCCGATCTTCAGCGAAACGCGGCCCCCGTAGAGCACGCGCGACCAGACGTCCCGCCCCTCCCGGTTGGTCCCGAAGAAGTGGCTCGTCGTCGGCTTCTCGAGAAGTGGCGCCACGCCGAACCCTTCCGGGTCGCTCGTCTTGAGCACCGGCGCCGCCACTGCGCCGAACACCATCAGGATGATGAGGACCGCGCCGATCGTGCCCAGGCGCTGCTGCTGCACGAAGCGCAGCACGCCCGCGAACCGCCGCTGCGGCGGGCGGAGGGCCTGCTGGCTCAGGGCCGCCGTGGCTTCGGTCGTCTCGGCCATCAGTACCGGATCCTCGGATCGACGAACGTGTAGATGACGTCAACCGCCAGGTTGACGAGGGTGAACATGAAGGCGAACACCATGATCGCCGCCAGCGCCACCGTGTAGTCGATCGAGACGACGGACTCGAACACGAGCAGTCCGAGCCCCGGTATCCCGAAGATCTGCTCTGCGATCACCGACCCCCCGAGGACCGCCCCCAGCTGGATGCCGATCACCGTGATCACCGCGATCATCGAGCTCCGGAACACGTGCCGCAGCACCACTGCCCGCTCCCGCAGCCCCTTCGCCCGCGCCGTCCGTACGAAGTCCGAGTACAGCGTCTCCAGCATCGACGAGCGCACGATGCGGGCCACGTACGCTGCCGTCGCGATCGCCAGCGTGACCGCCGGCCAGATGATGATCTTGAGGTTGTTGAGCGGGTCGTCCTCGAACCGTACGTACTCCCACAACGGGGTCCACGCCCACCACAACGCCGGTAAGGTGATCACCAGCGTCGCCACCCAGAAATTGGGCACGGAGATCCCCGAGATCGTCACGATCCGTAAGAACCCGTCGAGGAACGTCCCCGGTCTGATGGCGGAGATAATCCCCACCGGAATCCCGATCATCGCTGTCAGCAGGACCGTGAGCAGGCCTAGCTCGGCGGTAACGGGCAGGCGCGACCTGATCTCCGGTGTCACCGGCCGGCGATTCTTCAGCGAGATGCCGAAGTCGCCCTGGAGTGCGTTCCAGGCCCAGTCCCCGTACTGCACGAAGAAGGGCCGGTCGAGCCCGAACTCCTCCTCCAGGCTCGCAATGGCCTGCTTGTTCTGGTCGGGCGAGACGAGCCCGAAGCCGGTCAGGGCCGCGTTTCCCGGCCGCAGGAAGAGCAGCCAGAACAGCAGCAAGGACATCCCGAATAGCATGAACGGGACGGCAATCAGCCGGCGGGCGATATAGGCCTGCATGCTCAGCAGACTCCACGGGGGCGGCGTGAGCGGTTACGCTCGCGCCGCCCCCTCTCGTGGATTCCTAGCTCTTCTTGATCCACATGTCGTGCGTCCGGTTCAGCAACCCCCCGAGGAGCACGTCGTTCTCCGGGAAGTTCCCGAGCCGGCCGTTGTACACGACCCAGCTGTGGCCTGGCACCGGCAGGTTGATGCCCGGGACCAGCTCCTCGAGCGCGAAGAGCTGCATCTCCCGCATCAATTCGAGCCGGAGGTCCGGGTCGACTTCCTGTGCCTGCGCGGCTGTCAGGTCGATCAGCTTCTGCGCGTTCGCAACCAGGCTCGCGTCCGGCTGGTCCGTCCCGAAGCTCCACGACACGCCCGCGAAGGCGTCCGGGTTCATCATCGTCATGTTGTAGATCTCCGGCGTCGTGCTCGCGTTGTACGGCACCACGAAGAGCTCCCACTGCTTGATTGGCTCGCGCGCCCGCGCCACGTACGTCGTCACGTCGTGGATCAGCGGCTCCGACGCGACTCCGAGGTTCTCCTCCATCTGGCGCGCAAGGAACTCCGCCAGCGTCGAGCCCCGGGGATCGATGCTCGTCTCGATGCGAATGTTGTCGACCTCGATGCCCGAGGCTTCCCACAGCTGCCTGGCCTTCTGCGGGTCGAACACGCGGTACGATTTCAGCGTCTCCTGGTCGAGCGCGAAGCCGGGCAGCGCCTGCCCCACGGGACCGTCGTACACCCCGTCACCCGCGTACAGCGTGGCGATCAGCGCGTCGTAGTCGATCGCGTAGGAGACGGCCTCCCGTGCGCGCTTGTCCACGAACTTGATGTTGTCGTACGCGAGGAAGCGCGCCTCCGTCGAAGCCACCTCCTTTGAGACGAAGCGATCGTCGCCTGTGAACTCCTCGAACTCGATGCGGTCCGCGATCCCGGGGATGTAGTCGATGTCCTCCGCCAGGAACGCCGCCTTCGCCGCCGCCCGGTCCACGATGATTCGTGTCTCGTGTCGGTCGATGTAGGGAGCGCCCTCCAGGAAGTGCGTCGAGGGATTCTCGTGCGCGTAGTAGTCCGGGTAGCGCACCAGCGCGACGCCCGAGGCATCCCGCTGCTCGATGACGTACGGACCGGCGCCCGCGTCCAGCTCCTGCACGTTGCCGTTCGCCTGCTGGTCCAGCAGCGCCTTCGAGACGATGCCGTAGGCCGTCGAGGCCATGAGCACCGGCGCCGAGGCAGCGGGAGCCTTCAGCGAAACCTGCGCCGTCAACTCGTCCACTGCCGTGATCGTGTCCATGAAGCCCCAGTTCGCCTCGTTCACCTGGGAACCCTGGTCCGCGAGCAGCGAGGGGAAGCGGCTCCAGGTGCTGGCAACGTCCTCGGCCGTCACCGCGCTGCCATCGTGGTGGAAGGTCATCCCCGGTCGCAGCGGGAAAACGATCGTGACGTTGTCCGGCTGCTCCATGGCCGTCGACGCATCGAACAGGAACTCGTTCGTCGAGACCTTGTAGAGATGCGTGTGGTTGTAGATGCGCGCCAGGATCTCGTTGTTGTTGATGACCTTCAACCCAGGGTCGATCCCGTCGTCCACCTGCGTCTTGTGCTGCCGGAAGGTGCCGCCCGGCACCGGGCCGCCTGCGGGCGCCGGCGCTTCGGTCGCCTGGGCGGTGGCTTCCGGAGCAGCGGTCGCCTCCTCCGCCGGTGCATCCGGCTCGGCCGGCTCGTCATCGTCGTCGTCGTCACCGCAGCCCACGGCCATCAGACCGGCTGAGCCTGCCGCCAGCGCCGCGCCTCCGATAAGGAAGCTCCGCCGCGATCCTCTGCGCCTCCAGTAGCGCCCCCAGTAGCTCTCTCGCATCGTGCCCTCCCGGGTGCGGATTGGGCGGCAGTCTAAGTCAAACGCGATATGCCCGTCACCAATTTCTGCAATCCCTGCTACGGGTCCCCCGCGCTATCATCCTGCCGTGGCGCAGATCGACTGGTTCCGGGTCGCCTCTCCCGACGAGCTTGAAGAGGGCGACATCAAGACCGTCCTCGCCGGGCGCAACGTCGTCGTGCTCACTCTGCACGAGGGCCGCTTTGGCGCCCTCGACAACCGCTGCCCCCACGAGAACGCGCCCCTCGGCGAGGGGTATATCGACCGCGGTTGGCTCATCTGTCCCCTGCACAACTACGAGTTCGATCCCCACGACGGCCACCCCTCCCCCACCTACGAGGAGGGCCCCCCCGCCCATCCCGTCGAGGTCCGCGAGGACGGTGTGTACGTCGGCATCGAGAACTTCGCCGCCAGCTATGAGGAGGCCCGCCGCGCCTTTTTCGCGGCCACGGATGCCGCCGTCGCCCTGGTCGACGCCACCGAGGGCGCCCGCGCGGCCCTCATCGACTGGCGCCGCGCCGCCGTCGTCGGCACCGAGGTGGAGCCGCCCGAGAACATGCCGCGCACGGTCGAGGCCGCCGACCTCCCCAACGGACTGGCCATCGCCCGGGCCCTCCGCGCCTGGCACGACTCGTACGAGGCGATGCGCGTCGCCTTCAACCGCATCCCTCGCGAGGAGAGGCCCGCGGTCGCGCGTCCGCCCCAGAAATACCCCGCCCCCGCCCCCAGCTCCGTCCCGCGGATGACGTTCGGCTAGTCGCCATGACCGAGCTGAAGCGGCGCAGGCTCGGTCGCACCGGCCTCATGGTCCCCGAGCTTGGACTCGGCGCCATGGATACGCCTACCTCTCCCGAGGGCGGCGAAACCCTCGAAGCCGCCCTCCAGGCGGGGATCACCTTCATCGACACGGCCCGCGAGTACGCCGGCAGCGAGATGCTCATCGGCCAGGCCCTCCGGGAGACGCCGCCTCCCGCCGACCTCTGCCTCGCCAGCAAGACCTTCAGCCGCACCGCCAACGGCGCCCAGTACGACATCGACCGCTCCCTCCGCGCGCTCGGCCGTGAGCGCATCGCGCTCTACCAGCTCCACGATGTCTCTACCCCCGAGGCGTGGGAGGCGGTCATGCACGAGGATGGCGCGCTCGCCGGGCTCCAGGCCGCGCGCTACCGCGGCCTCATCGACCACATCGGCATCTCCTCCCACACCGCCGAGATCGTGCGCAGGGCCATCACCTGCGGCGAGTTCGATGCCGTCATGCTCGAGTACTCCGCCTTCTACCCCGCGACCGCTCCCCTCATCGACCTTGCCGCGGAGCACGACGTGGGCGTCATCGTCATGCGGCCCGTCGGCGGGTCCGGCCGGACCAGCGCCATCCGGGGCCGCATGGCCGAGGGCAACAATGGCCCCCTCACTCCCGCCAACCTCCTCCGCTACGTCTGGTCGAACCCGGGCGTCTCCGTCGCCATCCCCGGCGCCCGCTACCCGTCTCGCATCCACGACAACGCGGCCACCGCCCGGGAGTGGCTCGACATGGACGAAGCCGAGCAGCGCGAGCTCGAAGCCGAAGCCGCGCGTCTCTACTAGCGCCTCCGGTCCGTTCACACCCCGTCGCCGCGAGGCCGGTATCGTGCCCTTCGACCGCTCGCCGTGAACGAACCGAAATCGACACCCGACCCGGGTCGCGGCGTCCTCTGGGACACCGCCGGCTACTTCCTCCGCCTGGGCGTCGTCGCCTTCGGCGGTCCCGCCGCCCACGTCGCCATGATGCGGCGCGACCTCGTCGAACGCCGCAAGTGGCTCTCCGACCAGGACCTCCTCGACCACCTCGCCGTCGCCAGCCTGATCCCCGGGCCGAACTCCACGGAGCTCGCCATGCATCTCGGCGCCCGCCGGGCGGGCTGGGCTGGCCTCTGGCTCGGGGGCGCGGCCTTCATCCTGCCCGCCTTCGCCATCGTCCTCGCCTTCGCCTGGGTCTACGTCGAGTACGGCAACACCACGATCGGGCTCGACCTGCTGCGCGGCGTCCAGCCGGTCATCCTCGCCATCGTCGTGCAGGCCATCTGGGGGCTGCGGACCACCGCCGTCCGCTCGTGGGACACGGCCGTCGTGGCCGCGGCCGCCGTGGTCCTCGCCCTGTTCGGGCTGAACGAGGCGGTCGTCATCATCGGTGCGGGCCTCGCCCTCCTGGCCTGGCGAAAGCTCGCCCCCGAGCCTCTCCGGAAGCCCGGCGCCGCCCCCTTGCCCGACCCCCGCACGGCATGGAGGGCCGCCCGTCGCTGGCTCCGCGTGACCGGTCGCCGGGCAGGAGGCTTCGTCCTCCTCGCGAGCCCCGCCGGCTTCGCCCTGCCCGAGCTCTTCTGGGTGTTCCTCAAGATTGGGGGCACCCTCTACGGCAGCGGCTACGTCCTCGTCGCCTTCCTCGAGGCGGACTTCGTGACCAACCGCGGCTGGCTCACCGAGCAGACCCTTGTCGACGCCGTTGCTGTCGGCCAGTTCACCCCCGGCCCCGTCTTCACGACTGCCACCTTCGTCGGCTACGTCTTCGACGGCTTCCCGGGCGCCATCGTCGCCACGCTCGCCATCTTCCTCCCCTCCTTCTTCTTCGTCGCCATCACCCACCCGCTCGTGCCCCGCCTCCGCGAGGCGCCCTGGGCCTCGGGCTTCCTCGACGGCGTGGGCGCCGCCGCCGTCGCCGTCATGGCCGTCGTTGTCGTCTCCCTCGGCCGCATCATTGTCGACGATGCGTTCGCCTGGGTTGTGTTGCTGGTCGCTGCCGTCGTCCTCGTCCGCTTCTCCCCGAGCACCGTCTGGCTCGTCCTCGCCGGAGCGG
Source organism: Dehalococcoidia bacterium (assembly GCA_022826585.1). Taxonomy (GTDB): domain Bacteria; phylum Chloroflexota; class Dehalococcoidia; order Tepidiformales; family Tepidiformaceae; genus UBA2991. Next base: position 5,009 of record JAJDUR010000086.1, on the reverse strand, counting down.
CGGCGGGCCTGGCCGCTGGCGCGCTCACCTAGCCGCGCGTAGGCTCCCGGCCCGTCGCCGGCTCGCCGGTCGCCATCTCCGCGAGGTTCCCTTTGACCCACGCACGAACCGCGGTGTTCATCGCTCTCGCCCTCTCGGCGGTTGTCGCGCTGCTGCTGGCCTCCACCGGCCGCGGCCCCGGCCCCTGGGTCGCCGCCGCCCAGGGCGACGGCGAGGAAGTCACCCTGACGCTCCTCCACAACAACGACGGCGAGTCCGCCCTGCTTCCTCTCACGAACGCGGTCGAGGTCGATGGCGTCATGGTTGAGGTTCCGGTGGCCGGCATCGCCACCTTCAAGGCCGTTGTCGACCGCGAGATTGCCCAGGCCCGGGGCGCCGGGAACGCCGTCCTGGCCGTGTACGCGGGCGACGCCTATCTCTCCTCCGCCGCCTTCCTCTGCGGTCAACGCGAGGGTGCCCCGTTCTTCGATGCCGTGGCCCAGGGCGCCGTCCCCTACGACGCCCACGTTATCGGCAACCACGAGTTCGACTCGACCCCGGATGTCTTTGAACGCTTCGTCCGCAGCTTCGCGGGCCAACCGTTCCTCAGCGCCAACCTCGACTTTTCAGGTGAGCCCGGTTTCGCCGACCTCGTCGATGACGACGGCCTCATCGAGCTGCCCGTCGCCGGCGGCCGCGTGATTGGGCGCTCCATGATCGTCGACGACCCGGTCACGGGCGCGCGCTTCGGTCTGGTCGGCGCGACCACCCCGGGCCTGACCAGGATTTCCATCCCCCGCAACGTGACCGTCACCCCCGATCTGGTCGCGACCGCGGCTGCCGTTCAGGCCGAGATCGACCGCCTGCTCGCGCTGGGCGTCAACAAGATCGTCTTCGTCAGCCACCTCCAGGACCTCGCCAACGACGTGGCCGTGATCGCCCTTCTCCGGGGCGTGGACATTGCCGTCTCAGGCGGCGGCAACGACCTCCTCCAGAACCCCGCCGTCGATGCCTCCCTCCAGCTCCTGCCCGGCGAGCGCGCTCCGGTCGCGGGCGAGTACCCGCTGGAAGCCGCCGGCGCCGATGACCGAACCGTCTACATCGTGACCACGGCCGGCAACTACAAGTACGCAGGCCGCCTCGATGCCGTCTTCAACGCCGCCGGCGAGGTCAAACGCATCGTGACCGCTACCAGCTACCCGCGACCGGTGGTCCCCGAGAGCGAGGCCGCCGCGGCCGTGGGGTTCGCGGGCGCCGTCGCTCCTGACCCCGCCCTCGTCGCCGCCGTCGATGAGCCCGTGACCGCCTGCCTTGCCGGCTTTGCGAGCACTACCGTCGCGACCTCCGAGGTGCTGCTCGATGTCTCGCGGGCGGGCCTGCGCGGCGGCGAGAGCAACGCCGGCAACCTCATCGCCGATTCCTTCCTCCACGCCTACGACGGTGCCGTCGCTGCCTTTGGCCTGCCCGGGCGCGGGCCGGGGAACCCCGTCATCGCCGTCGTGAACAGCGGCGGCATCCGCCAGAACGCCGGCGACACCCTCCCCACCAGCGGGAGCGTTCCGGGCGACATCTTCCTCGTCAACACCCTCGACGTGCTTCCCTTCCCCAACGCCGTTTCCGTCGTCCGGAACGTCTCACCCTCCGACCTCAAGGCCGTCTTCGAGGTCTCCGGTGCGCGTTACCCCGCCACCAGCGGGGCGTTCCTCCAGATCGCCGGGATCGCCGCCGTCTACGACCCCTCCCGCTCCGCCGGTGATCGCGTGGTGAGCCTGACCCTGGCTGATGGCGCACGTGTCGTGGCCGGCGGCGAGGTGGTGGAGGGGGCGCCCAGCGTGACCATCGTGACCAGCAGCTTCGTCGCCAATGGCGGCGACGGCTACACGATGCTCGGGGCGAACCCGAACCAGTTGCCAATCCTCGCTACCTACGAACAGGCCCTGCGCGAGTACCTCCAGGACCTGGGGACCGTGTCCGCGAACGATCCGCGCTACGCTCCCGGCGGCGAGGGCCGCAGCGTCTTCCTCGATCCCCCGAGCGAGACCCCCGCGGATGAAGCCGCCGCCGCCCCCACCGCACCGGAGGCGGGTACCGGGCTCGCCCCCGCCGAGCGTTCGCGTCCGGCGACGCTCGTCCTGCTTATCCTTGTCGGCGTGGCTGTCCTGGCGGTCACGGGCAACCGGCGACGCCGGCGCTCCTGACCCGGGACGGACCCGGCTGGAGGAGCGCGCCGTGGACGTTGGCCTCGTCTCCCTCGGTGACAACCTCCCCCATCCCCACACTGGCCAGCGGCTGAGCCCGCACGAGCGCTTTCGCCAGCTCGTCGCTCTCGGGGCCCTCGCCGAGGAGCTCGGCTTCTGGTCGTACCACCTCGGGGAGCATCACTTCAGCGAGTACATCCTCTCCTCCCCCACGCCCATCCTCGCCGCCGTTGCCGAGCGCACGACTGACCTGCGGCTCTCCACCGCCGTCTCCCTCCTCCCCCATCACGACGCAGTCCGCCTCGCCGAGGACTACGCCACCGTCGATGTGCTCTCCGGCGGCCGCGCCGAACTCGTAGGTGGACGTGGCGTCTACCGCGCCCACTATGCCCAGTTCGGCCAGGACCAGGAGCGCTCCGCCGAGATGCTCGCCGAGTCCGTCGACCTGCTCCGCCGCCTCTGGACCGAGGAGCGCGTCACCTGGTCGGGCGCCTTCCGCCCCCCGCTCGAGGACGTCACCGTGCACCCCCGCCCCGTCCAGCAGCCCCACCCGCCGATCTGGCTCTCCGCCAGCTCCCCCGAGTCGGTCGACCGAGCCGTCGCCCTTGCCTGCCCCATCGTCATCCCAACCGTCTCCGTCGGCGTCGACGCTCCGCCCGGTCTCGTCGAGCGATACCGCGAGGGCTGGCGGCGCGCCGGCCACGACCCGGAGGCCGGGCGCGTGGCGCTGCACACCCACTGCCACGTCGGGGCCGGTACCACCGCCGAGGCCGTCGAGTTCTGGCGCCCCTTTCAGACCCTCTATCTCTCCTGGGTGCTTCGCGACGTGGCAGGGGCCGAAGGCCCCCTGCCCCCCCACTTCGAGGCGCTCGGCACTCCCGAGGCCCAGGCCGTCTGCGGCAGCGTCGACGACGTCATCGACGACCTCGAACGCCGCATCCGCGCGACCGGCGGGGTCGACCTCCTCATGGTCCAGATGGATCAGGGCGGCCTCCCGCCTGCCGACACCTTCGCCACAGTCACCCGATTCGCCACCGAGGTCCTGCCCGTGCTACAGGACCGGCTCGGTTCGTAGACCGTTAGCCGTCCCCTGTCACCCTTCACGCCTGCGAAGGAGCCGTCCGTGACGAACCCCCAGACCATAAACCCGCGCGTCCTCGACGCCGCCGTCGAGGGTGCCGTCAATCTCCGCGACCTCGGCGGCTACCGCACGGCCGAAGGCCTGGTCGTGCGTTCGGGTCGAGTCTTCCGCTCCGGGATGATGCACACGATCACCCCCGCCGGCCTCGCAGCCCTTCGCGACGCTATCGGCATCCGCACCGTCGTCGATCTGCGCAACGCCCAGGAGCTCGAAGCCGATGGCATCTCGCCCTTCGAGGACTACGGCATCGCCTGGCGCAACGCCCCCATCGGCGGCGAGACCGTCACCACCCCGGAGGAACGCCGCGAGCGAGTCCGGGAGTACGTCGCCAACATGGTCGACTGGTGCGAGGCGTACGTCCGCATGACCGAGCGCAACGCCTCCGCCTTCCGCGATCTCTTCGAGGCGATGGCCGATGCCCCCAGCGTGCCCCTCGCCTTCCACTGCTCCGGCGGCCGCGACCGCACCGGCGTCGGCGCCGCCCTCCTGCTCTCGTCCCTCGGCGTCGACGACGAGACGATCGCCCTCGACTACGCCCTCACCGGCGACCTCCTCCAACCTCACGTGGACCGCTTTCAGCGCCAGATGGAGGCGGTCGGCATGACCCGCGAGAGCTGGGCGAGACTCCTCGAGACATCCGCCGAGGACATGCGCCGCTTCCTTGCGTACCTCCGCGAGGAGCACGGAGGAGCCGAGGCGTATCTACGAACCAGCGGGGTGCCGGAGGCCGCCTTCGAGGCGGCTCGAGGGCATCTGCTCACGGCCCGGGAGTGACCTCCTCCCGTCGCGTTTCGCCTGGTCGGGCTATCATCTGCGTACGAGAGGAGGGTCTCGTGTATTCGTCCATCAGGCTCCGTTACTTTGTACTGCTTCCCCTGCTCGCCCTGCTGGCCGCCTTCGTGGTCGTCGCCTGTGGGGACGACGAGGAAGAGACGTTGAAGATCGGCGTCGTCCTCCCCGAGACCGGCGCGCTTGCCGCCTACGGCGGCCCCATGATCGTGTCGGTCGAGCTGGCCGAGGAGGACATCAAGGCGGGCGGTGGCGCCATCGAAGTGATCTACGCCGATAGCGGTACCGATCCCGACAAGGCCAACGAGTCGGTTAACCGGCTCCTTGGAGAAGGCGCGCACGTCATCGTCGGCGCGGCCGCATCCGGCATCTCCCAGGCCATCATCCAGACGCTCTACGACGAGAAGATCCCTCAGTGTTCCCCGTCCAATACGTCACCCAACTTCACCGGCCAGGGCAATGCCGGCTACTACTTCCGCACCGCTCCGTCGGATGCGGCCGCCGCTCCCGTGATTGCCGACACGGTCGTCTCCCGTGGCGGCACGCGCGTCTCCATCGTCGCTCGCGCCGACGATTACGGGCAGGCGCTGGCTGCCCTGCTGGCCGACAGGCTCGATGAGCTCGGCGCCGAGTCCGACACCATCACCTATGATCCGCAGGCCGCAACCTTCGATGCCGAGGTCTCCGGCGTCACCAGCTACGGTCCCGACGCCATCGTCCTCATCGTCTTCGACGAGGGCGTCAACCTCATTCGCGGCCTCCTGGAAGCAGGCTTCGACCCCGCGGCCATGTACGGCTCGGATGGTATCTACCGGCCTGACCTGAACGCCTCCGTCAACGAGAGCGATCCCAGCGTGCTCGATGGAATGACCCTCTTCGTCGCCAGCGCGCCGGGGAGCGAT
>JAJDUR010000072.1 GCA_022826585.1 Dehalococcoidia bacterium | reverse complement strand
CGAGGAGGCCGGCGTTGCGGACGTCATCGAACAGCTCGTCGTAGCCGGGGTCGCCACGGCTGGGGGCGAAGGAGGCGCGGAGGTGGTCGAGGAGGTCGGGGACGACGGCGAAGAAGGCGTCACCACCGTTGCGCAGGACAGCGTTGGCAACGGCGGCGGCGAGGTGGGTCTTGCCGCAGCCGCTCTCACCGAGGATGAGCATCCAGCCCTCGGGGGAATCCGCGAAACGGTGGGCGCTTTCCCAGGCGGTCTGGAGGGACTCGTTCTCCTGCGAAGCGTAGTTGGGGAAGCGGGTGTGGAAGTTGTGGAAGCCGAAATCCTCAAGCCGCTCGCGCGTCATGCCGCCGATCTGGCGGTAGCGGGACAGGGGAGCGCCCCCGGAGAGGTCGAGCACGGCGCCGGAGGCGAGGCGCCGCGAGAGGCGCTCCTCGAGCGAGTCGGTGAGGGAGTAGCAGGTGCAGACCGTGGGCAGGGCGGCGTTGTAGCGCGCGTTGACAAGCTGGAAGAGCTTCTCTCGCGCCCACTCGCTCGAGGCGGCCGCATCGATGTCGTCGAGGATGAGGAGGGGAGCGCTCCGGACCTGCTCGAAGAGGGCGTCGAAGCCGGGCTCGCCTTCGGCGGGCTGGAAGGAGGCACGCAGGCCATCGAGCAGGTCGGGGGTGAACATGAAGAGGACGGGCTCGCCGCGGGCGATGCGCTCGTTGGCGATGGCGGCGGCGAGGTGGGTCTTGTAGGAGCCGCTGGGGCCCTTCAGCACGAGCCAGCCGTCGGGCTCGGCCGCGTAGGCGCGAACCTGCGCCGTCGCGGCGGGCGCGTCGTCCTTGAGGGCCTCGAAAGTGAAACGGGTGAGCGCGCCGAGGTTGCTGATGCGTTCGAGACGGGAACGGCGCACCTCGCCGCCCTCATCGAGGACGCAGGTGCACGGTTCGGCGCGCCCGAAGCGCGGGTCTTCGAGCGCACGCTCGCGCCGGACGAAGCCAGCCCCGCCGCAGCGGGGGCAGTCGTCCTCGCCCGGCTCGTCAGCCGGAGCGGGAAGCGGATCCTGCGGCCCCGTCTCCGGCGTAGCGGCGGCGGCGCTCGGCAAGATCTCGTCCAGACGTTTCATGGCGCTGGTTCCCCTCGGACCAGTTTTGGAGCATGCGCTCGATGTACTTCCAGTTGCGGACGTTGCGCTCGGCCGCTTCGCGGAAGGCGGATTCGACCAGGTGCTCCGGGTATTCCTCGGCGGCGGCGAGGAGGCGCTCGGCGACGAGCGGCGTGATCGTGCCGACGTGCTCCTCGTAGAGATGGAAGATGTTGGGGCGGCGGGCGGGTCGCGGTTCGTAGGCGATAGCGCCGGGGCGGAGCTCGAGGTCGCCGCCGCGGGCGCGGGCCACGGCGCGGCGGGAAGCGGGGTTGTTGATGAAGTAGGCGGTCTCCTCGCGGCCGCCACCGGCGAGATCGACGGCGAGCAGGGCGCCCAGCTCAAGGCAGCGTGCGAGGCCGCGGTCGAGCGACTCGCGGCCACCCGCCAGCACCTCGAACGTCGAGGCGGCGTCGGGGAGGGCCCACACCTGGTCGGCGGTGACGAAGCGGGCATCGCCCTGCTGCTCCTGGGCGAGGCGGGCGACCCAGAGGAAAGCGAGCAGGTCGCCGGGCTCGCGCATGGCCGGGAGGACGGCGGAGAAGAAGGTGTTGGGGACGGCGGTCGCCTTGCCGATACCGGGAAAGCCCTCGAAGGGGACGGTGTCGCTCACTGGTCGAACTCGTCGGGCGGCAGATCCTCGTCGTCGGCGGCGAGCCTCCAGTCCTCGAACTTGGCGAGGCGCTGGCGGAAGCGGAGATCAACCGTGCCGATGGGACCGTTGCGGTGCTTCGCCACGATGACCTGCGCGACCCCCTGGGGGTAGGCGGTCTCAGGCATCTCGGGGTGCTCGGCCATCCACTGCTCGCGGGTGGTGTACAGCTCCTCGCGGCTGAGGAAGACGACGACATCGGCGTCCTGCTCGATGGATCCGGAGTCGCGGAGGTCGGAGAGGAGGGGGATGCGGGGGTGGCGCGTCTCGATGGCGCGGGAGAGCTGGGCGAGGGCGATGACGGGCACGTTCAGCTCGCGGGCGAGGCCCTTGAGCGTGCGCGAGATGAAGCTGATCTCTTGGACACGGTTCTCGCGGCCGTTCCAGCTCGCGTCCGACTGCATGAGCTGGAGGTAGTCGACAACGACGAGGTCGACGCCGTGGGAGCCGGCGAGCCGGCGCACCTTGGAGCGCAGCTCGGCGACGGTCAGGGTGGGGGAGTCGTCGAACCAGATGTTGGCGCCAGCCAGCTCGCCGGTGGCGCGGATGATGCGGCGCTCCTCCAGCTCAGTCTGGCCACCGAGGCGCAGGCGGGTGCTGTCGACGCCCGACTCGGCGGCGAGGAGGCGGACCGCCAGCTGCTCGGCCGACATCTCCAGGGAGAAGAAGGCGACGTTCGCCCCCTGGTCGATGGCCGCGTTGCGGGCGATGCCGAGGGCAAACGACGACTTCCCGACGCTGGGCCGGGCGCCGATGATGACGAGGTCTTCGCGCTTGAGGCCGCCGAGGAGGTGGTCGACATCTCCGAAGCCGGTGTTGACGGCGGCGAGCTCGCGGCGTTCCACGGCCTCGGCGTCCTCGTCGAGGTAGGCCTGAAGGATCTGGCCGATGTGGACGAAGTCGCGGAAGTTCTCCCCGCCGCGGAGGCGCTGCAGCAGCTCCTCGGAGCGGGAGAAGACGGACTCGATGTCGGCGGGGGCCTCGTAGGCGAGCTGGAGCATGCCCGTGGCGGCCTGGATGAGGCCGCGGTAGGTGCTGACACGCTTGACGATCTCGGCGTAGGACTCGACGCCGACGCTGGTAGGCAGGTGGCGAATGATGTCGCCGAGGTAGGTCTGGCCGCCGATCTCCTCGAGGCGCTCGCGACGGTCAAGCTCGTGGGCAATGGTGATCTGGTTGATCGACTCGTCGCGCTCCCAGAGGTCGTTGGCGGCCTCGTAGACCCAGCGGTTCTGCTCGCGGAAGAAGTCGGGCGGCTTGAGGATGGGCGAGACCTTCGAGATGGCCTCGGGATCGACAAGGAGGGCGGCGATGACAGCCTCCTCGGCCTCGACATCGTTGGGGGGAAGGCGCTCCAGGAAGGGAAGGGTCATGTCGACCGGAACGGCGGGGCTGAGCAGCGGCTTCAGCGCCGCGTGTGTTCAGTGATCCCGCTCGTCCGCCCCCCTTCCCGCTAGCCGTCCGTGGTCTCTTCGGCGGGCGACTCTGCTTCTTCGTCGGTGGTAACGGCTTCAGCGGCGGCCGCCTCAGCCTCGGCGGCGGCGGCCTCGGCAGCTTCCGCAGCGGCAGCCTCGGCTGCGGCGGCAGCGGCTTCCTCTTCGGCCTGCCGGGCCATGAGCTGCTCGACGATCTCCTTCGAGTCCTCATCGGGGTCGACGGTGACGGTGATCGCAGCGCTCACGTTGCGCGTGAAGCGGATGGTCACCGACTGCGAACCGAGCTCGCGGATGGGCTCGGCCAGGAGGATGCCGCGGGAGTCGACCTCGATGCCGGTGCTCTCCTCGACCTTCTGGGCGATGTCGCGGCTGGTGACGGAGCCGTAGAGGCGGCCGGTCTCGCCGACGCGGGCCTCGAAGTTGACGGTGTAGCCATCGAGCCGCTCCCGGTGGACCTCGGCCTCGCCATCGAGCCTGGCCTGGCGGCGCGCTTCCTTCTCGGCAAGGGAGTTGGCGCGCTGGAGGTTGGGGGGCGTGACCGGTCCGGCGATGCCCCTGGGAAGGAGGAAGTTGCGTGCGAAGCCGTTCTTGACGACCTTCACGTCACCGACCTGGGCAGTGCCCTCTACGTCCTCGAAAAACACGACTCTCATGGCTGTGACCTCTGCGTCGCCCGCAGGTGGCCTGGGGGCCGACGATATGTGCTGCCATGGTACGGCGACAATCCGCTACAGACCCTTCGGCACGGTCCTTTAGGAACTCTTCGCGGAGTCCTCGGGTTATGCAGATGAGGGCAGGACTCGACCTCCTCGCATGCTCAACCGAGTGTGGAACACTTGTTCTGATTCGTCAAGCGCTAGGCTAGCGGGATGAGCGCGGGCCCGAGGCTGATCCTGCTGCACGGCGGCGCCGGGACGGGCGCGGCCGAGACGATGGTGGCGCGCGCGCGCCTCGCCTCGGCGGGCGTGACGGCGGAAGCGGCACGGGCGGGCGGGTTCGCGAGCGTGGTCCTGGCAACGGACGACGGGAGCATCGATACGGGGGAGCACTACGCGGTCGACCACGACGAGCCGGCGACTGCGTTCTCCCTACGAGAGCGGGTGCTGGGACTGGTGGGGGAGGCGGAGCCGGGCGGGGTGGCGGTGATGGGGGCGGGGGCGCTGCCGCTGCTGGCGGCCGAGGATTTCGCCGCGGTGCGGGAGGGCCTGTCCGGCGGCGGCAGGGCGGCCGTGACGAACAACTTCTACTCGGCCGACCTGACGGCGTGGTCGCCGGGGGCGCTGCTCGCGCAGGTAGGAGCGTTCGAGCGGGACAACGTGCTCCCGCGGCGGCTGCGCGACGAGGCGGGCTGCGAGGTGAGCGTGCTGCCGCGGTCGGTGCGGACCGCCTTCGATCTCGACACGCCGGCGGACCTGGCCGTGCTCGCGCTGAGCGAGGCGACGCCGGCCGGCATCCGGGAGGCATTACCGCCGGAGGGGGATCTGCCACTGGCGCCCTACCGGGCGCTCATGCCGTTGCTGTGCGATCCCAATGCCGAGATCCTCGTGGCCGGGCGCCTCGGGAGCGCGACCTGGGCGCACCTCGAGCGGGAGACGGCCTGCCGGGTGCGAGTCGTGAGCGAGGAGCGCGGGATGGCGAGCTCGCCCGAGGGGCATGCACCCCGATCGCTGGTGGGCCGCCTGATCGAGGAGTTGGGCGTCGAGGGATTCGCAGACGAGCTGGCCTCGCTGGCGGACGGGGTGGTGCTGGACACGCGCGTGCTGCTCGCGCACGCGGGGTCGCGGGCGAGCCGCGAGGACCGCTTCCAGGGGGACCTGCTCGCGCCGGAGAACGTGTCGGACCCGTGGCTCCGGGACCTGACGGCGGCGCTCGCGACGGCGGAGGTCCCGGTGTTGGCCGGTGGCCACTCCCTCCTGAGCGGGGGGCTGATGGCGCTGGGCGACCAGGCCTGGCTGGAGAACGACCGCCGCCTGGGGCTGGCACCACCGGCAGGCTAGGCGGAGGCGAATCCGCCCTGGGGCCGGGACATGAGGTGGGTGCGCACCTCCCAGCGGCCGTTGTGGAAGCGCAGGTGCTGCTCGATGGCCTTGCGCTGCTCGCGGGGGACGCGCCAGAGCTGCTCGGCGAGGGGGCGGTCGTAGTGCCAGCGGGTCTCGGCGACCCTGAACCCCAGCGCGTGGTAGGCGCGATGGGCGTGTTCGGCGAAGGTGTTCGTGGTCAGGACGAAGTCGGGTCCGGGGTACTCGGCCTCCAGCCACTCGAGGAGGGCAGCCATCATGCGGCGGCAGACGCCCCGGCCCTCGTGCTCCGGCGGGACGTGCACGGCCCAGAGGTAGAGGCCCGCGCGGTCGTGGAGGTTCACGGATACGCGGCCGACGGCGGTGTCGCCCTCGCAGGCGACGAAGTGACGGTGGGGGCCGGCCTCGCGCGCGCGGGCAAGGTCGGCGCGGGCGCGCACGGGATCGCGGAGGTGGCCGAGGTCGAAGGCGTGGTAGGGAAAGCCCCGCTCGCCCCACCCCGCCATCTGCGCGACCAGATCCTCATCCCAGGGACGGAGATCGAGGCCGTCGCCGGCGATGGCGGGGGGATAGGTGACGGTGCTGGTCGCGCTCATGCTGGCCGTCAAAGGGTACCCCCATTGGCAAACGGGCAGCGAGTCCGGGATCACGAAGGGCGGCCCCGGGGCCGCCCTTCGGTGCGTTGACGCTGGCGCCGCCTAGGCGTGAAGCGCTTCGGCGACCTCGGGCAGGCCCAGCGCCTCCAGCTTGGAGGCGGAGGGCTTGCAGGTGTCGGCATCCCAGTCGCAGGCGCTGAGGAAGTCAAGCTCGAGACGCTCGGTATCGAGGTTGACGCCCTCGAGGGGCCCGGTGTGGGTGCCCTCGTCGGTCTCGCCGGTGACGCGGGTGGGGACGGGGCGCCGGCGGGGGTTGCCGCCCTCGCGCACCTCGTAGGCCATGCGCAGGTTGGCGATGCGCTCGCCCACCTGCATGGCCTCGTCGATGTCCATGTCCCAGCCCGTGACGGCGTTGAACCAGTCGGGGATGTTCGCCGTGTTGGCGGTCATCATGATGAACTGGCACATGCCGCCGGCGTTGACGACGTGCATGTACTCGCTCGCCGCCTTGTGGTGCTCGCCACGACCGTCGTAGTCCTTCGAGTCCTGGGGGGCGGGCGGGATGGTGCCGACGCGGCGGTTGCCCTCGTACTGGGTGTGGCGACCCGGGGTCGGGTCGAGCTTGTAGGTGGTGTGGAACTCCGGCTGGAGCTTGGGGTCGTGCATCGGGAGCTCCTGGCCGCCAATGTGCATGCCGAAGGCCTCGGAGCCGTTGCCGATCTTCTCGGCGGCGACCTTGACGCCGTCGGCGAGGACATCGCCGATACCGCGGCGCTCGCCCATCATCTTCGTGAGCTCGACGATGGCCTCGGCGTTGCCCCAGGTGAGCTCGAGGCCGTCGGTGTCCTCCTTGGTGAGGATGCCGGCTTCGTAGCACTCGATGGCGAAGGAGGCGGTGACGCCCGCGCTGATCACGTCGAACCCGTACTCGTTGCAGAGGTGGTTCAGGTAGATGAGGGCGTCGGGGTCGTTCATCAGGTTCATCGTCCCGTAGGAGGCCATGGCCTCGTACTCGGGGCGGTGGGTGTGGTGCGGGTAGGGGTACTTCTCGTTGGTGGACTCGACGGACTCGGCGCCGCAGGCGATGGGGCAGTGCCAGCAGCCGTACTTTTTCTCCATCTTGGGGTTGATCATGGAGCCGCCGTCGATCTGGCTGGAGACCTCCTGGGGGAAGTCGACCACGCCCACGCCGCCCCAGTTCTTGACCGGGGAGTCGCCGTTGAGGGCGCTGCCGGCTGTGATGCCGGTGGTGCCGAAGTTCGAGAAGAAGTCCTTGAGCGGCTTGACCATGTCGTCCAGGTTGGCGCGGAGCATCTTGATGGTCTCCGGCGTCTGGGAAATGATCTTGCGCTCGGCGACGGCGACAACGGCCTTCAGGTTCTTCGAGCCCATGACGGCGCCCACGCCCGAGCGGGCGGCGAGGCGGCCGTGGTCGTTGCAGACGCCGCTGATGAGGGAGAGCGTCTCCCCGGCCTGGCCGATATTGGCGACGCTGGCGCGCTTGCCGTGGCGGCCCTTGAGCTCCATCTCGCTCTCGATGGCGCCGGTGCCCCAGAGGTCAGCGGCGTCGCGCAACTCGACGTTGTCGTCCTCGATGAGGAGGTAGGTGGGCTTGTCGGCCTTGCCGAAGAAGACGACGCCGTCCCAGCCCGCGAGCTTGAGGACGCCGCCGAAGTCGCCGCCGCAGTTGGCATCGCCCCAGCCGCCCGTGAGGGGGCTCTTGCAGACGACCTGCCAGCGCTGGCCGAAGAGGGGCGTGCCGGTGAGGAGGCCGGGGAGCATGCCGAGCATGTTCTCGGGCGCGAGCGGATCGACGCCGGCGGGAACGCGGTCCCAGAGCATGCGGGCGCCGATGCCGTAGCCCCCAAGATACTCGCGGTAGAGCGACTCGTCGGGACGCTCGACGGTGATCTCGCCGGACGTCAGGTCGACGACCAGCATCTTGCCGTTGTAACCGGTTTCGACGGCCCCGTTGCCGTTGGAATCAGCCATGGATGGATACCCCTTCTCCGCGTGCGTGAGCGGGTCGATTCTGTGGGTCGGATGTTACGGGATGGGGAACGCGGCGCAATATGCTCCCGCCGGCATAACGCTCCTACATGTGGCCCGCCAGGAACGCCTGCAGCGCTTCGTTCGTGACCTCGGGGGCTTCCTCCGGGAAGAAGTGGCCGGCGTTCACCCGGCGGACGCGCAGATCGGGGAAGTAGCGGCTGAACTGGTCGACGAAGGGGTTGCCGCGGGGGATGGCTTGCTCGCGGTCGCCACCGGCCGTGCCGATGCGCCCGGCCATGTACTGGCCGAACATCCAGAGGACGGGGGCTTCGAACCGCTTGTGGCGGTCCTCGGGGCCGTAGTCTTGGGAGTCGCCAAAGTTGGGGTGCTGTTCGAGCCCCTCGGGATGGAGCCACATGCCGGCGACATCCTGCTCGCTGAGGGACTCGTAGCGCTCGCCGTGGGGGGCGGAGGCATCCTCGATGACGCGGTGGAAGGGGAGCCCGTAGCGGTAGTAGGAGATGGCGTGGAAGTGGCTGAGGGGGTCGGCGAAGGCGCGGGCGTACTCCTCCACGTCCTCGCGGGTGGCCCAGGTGGGGCGGTCGGGGTCGGGGCGGGCGCTGGGCCAGGGGGAGAGGGGACGGCCGGGGAGCGGGGGTTCGGATCCGCCGGTGAAGATGCTCTCGATGAATCCGCGGTGGTGGGCCGCGAAGAACTCCTCGGGGAGGGGTTCGGCCTTGAACCAGTAGCCGTGGGCGCCGGCGGGCGCCCACACGGTGCAGAGGGTGTCGAGCATGGCGAGGCGGCTGACTCGCTCGGGCCAGTCGATGGCGAGCTTGAAGGCGATGATCCCGCCCCAGTCGTGAGCGACCACGGCGGCGCGCTCGATGTCGAGGGCGTCCATGAAGTTGACGATGTCCTGGGCGAGCATGGTGCGGTTGACGCGGATGCCGGGCTTATCGGTACCGCCGAACCCGCGCGTGTCGGGCGCGAAGAGGGCGTAGTCGCCGGCGAGGGCGGGGAACTGCTTGCGCCACTCGTAGGAGGTCTCGGGGAAGCCGTGGAGGAAGATGACGGGCTCGCCCGTCCCTTCCTGCAGGTAGTGCATGCGCAGGTCGGCGGTCTGGACGTGCAGGGATTCCATGGCAGCCTCCGGGGAGCGTGGGTGAGGAAGCAGTCTAGGTCGCAGCCACGCCCTGCGCCGGCGGGGCGGGCCCTACCAGCGCTTGGACTCCTCGGCGTAGACGTGGGTCGGGAGCCGGTAGCTGATGCCTTCCTCGTCGTAGTTGGTGACATCGAAGAGCTGGGAGAAGTTTGCGAAGTCGCTGTCACGGGCGCGGGAGGGGAAAAGGCGGTGCATGAGGGCTTCGTACTTTTCGTTCACGCGGAACCAGGCGAGCACCCCAAAGGAGGTGCCGAAGCGGGCCGGCTCGGGCGGGTAGTTGAGCTGGCGCGCGAGCTCCTTGCCGATGAGGGCGCGGGAGACGTGGTAGACGTACCCGGAGAGGTTGCGCCGCTCCTCGGACGAGGTGATCCCGGCAACGAGAGGGGCCGAGTTGACCAGCGAGTTGGCAAGCACAACCGATTCGATGCTCGGGGCCGGCTCGCAGAGGAGGCCGATACGGAAGAGCTCGAGGGCGCTCTCTTCGTCCTCGTACAGGATGGAGTCGGGGATGCCCATGAGGTGGCCGGAGTAGCGCCAGATCTGCATGAAGCTCCTAGCTTCTTCCTCGCTGTACCGGGCGCCCAGGCTCCGCATGTGCTTGAGCAGGCGCGCGGAGAAGGCAGTGATGGCGAATCCCACGTGGGCCGCACTGAGGGGCACGCCCCATGCGTCGTGCTCCCAGTCGGCGGACTGGGCCAGCAGGCGTCTGACCTGGGCATGAACCAGGCGCACTCGTACGGAGAGCTTCCAGCCGTCGCCCTGGCGCATCATGCCGCCCGGGAAGAAGAGCTCGATCATCTGCCGGTTGTTCTGTTGCAGCCGCCTGACGCCCTGATCGCGAAGCCGGCCGGTGATGAAGAACGACTTCGAGATATTCGTCGAGAAGCCCTCGACGAGGACGCCTCCGAGCATGCCGGCGAGCAACAGCTTCGAGTTCTTGTGGAAGAGGCGGACGCCGGCGTTGAAGGA
>JAJDUR010000047.1 GCA_022826585.1 Dehalococcoidia bacterium | reverse complement strand
GGGCGCAGATGGCCTCCGCGAAGGCGGGGTAGGTCCTTCCCGAAAAGATGGCGAGATCGACGAGCTCGTTGGTCATCAGACGACGACGAATTCCTTGTACTCGCCGAAGACGCGCCGCCACATGTTGCAGATCTCGCCGGAGGTGGCGCCGACGTTGACCGCGTCGATGATGAGGGGCATGAGGTTGGTGTTGGGGTCGTTGCTGCCGTTCTCAAGGGCGCGCATGGCCTCGCCCCAGGCGTCGGCATCGCGCTCGGCCTTCACCTTCTTCAGGCGAGCCAGGTGGCGGCGCTCGCCCTCGGGATCCATCTTCAGGATGGGAATCTCGAGGGACTCATCGGTCTGGAACTCGTTGACACCCACGATGATGCGGTCGCCGCTTTCGAACTCGCGCTGGAAGCGGGCGGAGGCGTCGGCGATCTCCTTCTGGAAGTAGCCGGTCTCGAGGGCGGGGATGACGCCACCGAGGTCCTCGATGCGCTCGAATATGGCGTTGCACTCGGCCTCCATGTCGTTCGTCAGCTTCTCGACGAACCAGGAGCCACCGAGGGGGTCGACGGTGTTGGCGGCGCCGCTCTCGTGCTGGATGACCTGCTGGGTGCGCACGGCCAGGCGCACGGCCTTGTCGGAAGGCAGGGCGAGGGCCTCGTCCATCGAGTCGGTATGGAGGGACTGGGTGCCGCCGATGACCGCGGCAAGGGCCTGGATGGCGACACGCACGAGGTTGACCTCGGGCTGCTGCTCGGTGAGGGAGACGCCCGCCGTCTGGGTGTGGAAGCGCATGAGCCACGATCGGGGCTTGGTCGCGCCGAAACGCTCGCGCATCTGGCGCGCCCAGATGCGGCGCGCCGCGCGGAACTTGGCGATCTCCTCGAAGAAGTCGTTATGGCAGTTGAAGAAGAAGGAGATGCGGGGGGCGAAGCTGTCGATGTCGAGGCCGCGGTCGAGCGCCCACTTCACGTACTCGATGCCGTCGGCGAGGGTGAAGGCGAGCTCCTGCACGGAGGTCGAGCCGGCCTCGCGGATGTGGTAGCCGCTCACGGAGACGGGGTTCCAGAGGGGCATCTCTTCGGCGGCGAACTCGACGGTGTCGGTCACGAGGCGCATCGACTCACGCGGCGGGTAGATGAACTCGTTCTGGGCGATGTACTCCTTGAGGATGTCGTTCTGGAGGGTGCCCGCGAGCTTCGCGCGGGGCACACCGCGCTTCTCGGCGGCGGCGATGAAGAGCGCCCAGATGACGGGCGCGGGGCTGTTGATGGTCATCGACGTGGTGATGTTGTCGAGGGGCAGGCCGTCGAGAAGGATGTCCATGTCGGCGAGGGAATCCACGGCGACGCCGCAGGAGCCGAACTCGCCCTCGGCCCAGGGCTCGTCGTGGTCGTACCCCATGAGCGTGGGCATGTCGAAGGCGATGGAGAGGCCGTTGTTGCCGGCGCCGAGGAGGTCGTGGTAGCGCTGGTTCGTCTCCTCGACGGAGCCGAAGCCGCTGAACATGCGGATGGTCCAGGACTTGCCGCGATAGCCCGTCTTGTGGACGCCGCGGGTGAACGGATAGGAGCCGGGCAGGTTGATGTCGCGCTCGTAGTCGAGGTCGGCGACATCGGTGGGGTCGTAGAGGCGGTCGATGGGGCGGCTGGAGACCGTCATGAACGGCCCGGCCAGCTCGCGGCCTTCGGCGACGACGGCCTCGTCGTACTCCTTGCGCAGCTCGGTGGCGCGCTCCAGTCCGTTCGATTCGCTCACAACGACGCTCCTCTCCCGACATTCGAGGGAGTCCGCCTATCTTACCGAACAGGCCCGAACAGGCAGGCCGGGCGCGCTCACTGGATCACCGGCGGGTCGGGGGCCTACGCTCGGGGCCGTGCCGACACCGGAACGCAGGCAGCGCTACCGCGATGTGGCCGCGCGTCGGCAGCAGGGCGTGGTCGTGCTCGAGGACATCCACGACCCGCACAACGCCGAGGCCGTGTTCCGGAGCTGCGACGCGTTCGGCTTCCAGCGGGTGTGCCTGATCTTCGACCAGGAGGAGCCGTTCGACCCGCGGCGCGTGGGGAAGCTGTCGTCGTCCTCGGCGAACAAGTGGCTCGACTTCGAGGTGTATGCCTCGGCCAGCGAGTGCCTCGAGGAACTGCATGCGGAGGGGTACGAGGTGGCCGCGACGGTGGCGGACGGCGGAGCGGAGGAGCTGTACGCGGCAGAGCTGACGGCGCCGCGCATCGCCGTGATGCTGGGGAACGAGAACCGTGGGCTCTCGCCGGAGGCGGTCGCGCTGGCGGACCGCAAGCTGACCATCCCGATGGCGGGGATGGTGCGCAGCCTGAACCTCTCGGTGACGGCGGCGATCGTGCTGTTCGAGGTGACTCGGCAGCGGCGGCAGACGGGGATGGAGCGGTACCTGCTTCCAGGGGACGAGCGGGACGCGCTGCTCGCGCGACTCGACGAGCGGTAGGCACGTGCCAAGGACAGGCGGAGGGCTGGTCGCACATGGTCGTGTACGCTGGATCGCGTACAACACCGGCGCGCGCGCGGAAGCGCGAGTGAGCCGCAGGGGACCAGCATGGCACGAGTGCAACTGGCACTGAACGTGGCGGATCTCGACTCCGCGATCGCCTTCTACCGCGACCTGTTCAAGACCGAGCCGCACAAGATTCGGGACGGCTACGCGAACTTCGAAGTGGCGGACCCGCCCCTGAAGCTGATCCTGTTCGAGAACGGACGGGGCGGCGACCTCAATCACCTCGGCATCGAGGTGGAGACGACGGGGGACGTGGCGGCCGAGACCGAGCGCCTGGCCGGCCTCGGGCACGACCTCGATGTCGAAGACGGTGTCGTGTGCTGCCACGCCGAGCAGGACAAGGCGTGGGCCAGCGACCCCAGCGGGCTTCGCTGGGAGGTCTATGCGGTCACAGACGACAACCCGGCGCCGTCCCTGGAACTGATTCCGCTGGTTGACGAGGCAGGGGCAGCCTGCGACGTGGACGGGGAGGCCTGCTGCACCGAGCCCCTCACGTCCGGCTAGCGGCAGCCCGGCACGTTTCCGGAACGCCAGCCTCTCGTTAACGACGTTAACGAGGCCGTTAGCATGGGGGCGTGCAGCGTGAGACCCCGGAGGCAGCAGACTCCACGCTGATCCTGGACGGCGGCTGGCGGAGCATCGAGTTCCAGGCGACGGTGGCGCTGGCGGCGATGCTGACGCCGCTGAACAGCACGATGATCGCGGTGGGACTGCCCTCCATCCGGTCGCACTTCGATGTGGGCGTGGGGGAGATGACGCTGCTGATCAGCGTCTACCTGGTGGCAGTAGCGGCCATGCAGCCGGTCTCGGGACGGCTCGGGGACGCGTTCGGCTCGATCCGCATGATGATGGTGGGCCTCGTCCTGCTGATCGCTATCTCCGCCGTCTCGGCGCTGGCGACGAACCTGCCCATGCTCATCCTGATGCGGGGCCTGCAGGGGGCGGCGACGGCGCTCGTGCTGCCGAACGGCATCGCGGTGCTGCGCAAACGGACGCCCTCGGCGCGGCTGGGCACGGTGCTGGGCATGAACGGGGCGGCCCTGTCCATCGCGGCGGCTACCGGCCCCGTCATCGGCGGAGCGTTGCTGCTGGCGGGCGACTGGCGGCTGCTGTTCCTCGTCAACGTCCCGCTCTCGGTCGTCGCGATTGCGTTCCTGTTGCGGCTGAGCCCGGACGACGGCCAGGGACGTTCGACCCTGCAGATCGACCTGCCCTCGCTGGGCGCGCTCGTGGCCGTATTCGCGAGCGCGGTGCTGATCGGGAGCGCGACGCGGTTGGAGAACCCGGCATTCCTGATCGTGGGCGGAGCGCTGTTGCCGCTGACGATGCTGGCCTACTGGCTGCGCTCGCGCTGGGGCGGGAGCATCGTCCAGTTCCACTTCTTCCGGGAACGGAACTTCCGGGCAGCGGCCAGCAGCCAGGGGGTGACGAACCTCGTGATGTACTCGTTCCTGGTGAGTCTGCCCCTCTATCTCGTGGACCTGCGGGGCGTGAGCGACCAGGTGGTGAGCCTCGTGCTGTTCTCGCTGATGGCGGCCATGATCACGCTCTCGCCAATCGGGGGAGCGCTCACCGACCGGGTGGGGCGGAGGCCGCTGCTCCTGGGCGGAGGGGCGGCCATCGTGGCAGCGACGGCCACGCTGACGCTGCTGTTCGATGATCCTCCGCTGGCGGCGATCATCGGGCCGCTCGTCGGGGTGGGGATCGGGCTCGGTATCTCGGGGGCAGCGCGCTCCTCGGCGGCCCTGGAGGCGTGGCCGCGCGACGTGGCGGGCTCGGTGTCGGGAACGTTCTCGATGATGCGCTACGCAGGCGCCATCATCGGGGCGGCGATCATCGCGGCGCTGCTCGGGCCGGACCCGGGCGAGGGCGCCTTCCGCATCCTGACGATCGTGCTGGCGGGCGCCGCCGTCCTCAACCTGATTGTCTCGCTCGAGATTCGCGACCGACCGAAAACGGCCGGCGACGAATCGCTCGAAGCCCGCGCTCCAGCGCTGGAACGCCCCTGACCCTTAGCGCCGCGGGTCCACCAGCACCTTGATCTGGCGGCGATCGTTGTTCAGCAGGGAGAACGCCTCGGAGATGTCGGAGAGCGAGGCCGTGTGGGTGTGCAGGGGCCGAACCTGGATGCGGCCGGACGCGATGAGGTCGGCGGCGATGGCGAACTCCTGGTGGGTGTAGGCGACGGACGCGACGACCCTCACCGCCTTCGAAATCCAGGAACCCGGATTGATAACGGCGTCCTCGTTGGCGAGGCCGACGATGGTGACGGCGCCCCCACGGCGGACGTAGTCGACGGAGTGCTGGATGGTCGGAGCGATGCCGGCGCACTCGAAAACGATGTCGGGGCCGAGGCCGCCGGTGGCGTCGGCGAGGCCAGTGGCTACGTCTTCTTCCATGGGGTTGAAGACGCGGTCGGCGCCCAGTTCGAGGGCGACGGCGGCACGGTCGGCAACGGGTTCGACCACGTACACGCGGCCCGCGCCCGCGGCGCGAGCGCACTGGAGCGTGAGCAGCCCGATGGGGCCGGCACCGACGACGGCGACGGTATCGCCGAGGCGGATGTCGGTGCGGCGGGTGCCGTGCAGGGCAACGGCAAGCGGCTCGACGATGGCGGCATCGAGGTCGTCGAGGCCGTCGGGGACGGGCGTCAGGCGGCGGACGTCGGCGGCGATGGCAGGGGCGAAGCCGCCGTGGGCGGTACCCATCAAGCTACCGAGCTGGTGGGGGCAGTCGTCGCTGTAGCCGGCGCGGCAGGCCGCACAGTCACCACAGGCGGGGGCGATGCCGCCGATGACGCGATCGCCCTCGCGGAAGCCGGTCACGGCTGAGCCGACGGCGGACACCTCGCCCATCCACTCGTGGCCGCAGACGGCAGGATTCTCCATGACCCCGGACTGGTAAGCGTGCAGATCGGTGCCGCAGATTCCGCAGTAGCTGATGCGAACGACGGCCTCGTTCTCGGCAGGGGTGGGCTCGGTGAACTCGAGGAGCTCGATGATCTCTTTGCCGGTAATGATTCCTGCTTGCATGGGGCGCGAGTGTAGCGGGTGGGGCGAACACTTGCGCCCCGTGACACACCACAAGGCGCTATCCTCGCGCAAGCGCGCCGAGCCACGCAGCCCCGAATCGAGAGGGAGAGCCGCCATGTTCGACCGACACGCGACTCTCGGCTGACCGGTGAATCCGGGCGTCCTGGCGGGCATCGGCTCGGCCGCCATCTGGGCCGTGGCGAGCACGCTCATGGCCTCGTCCTCGACACGGGTGGACGCCGTGTCCGTGAGCGCGGTGCGGGGGGCGTGGGGGGCCCTGGCGCTGTTGATCGCCCTGCCGTTCGTGATCATGTCGGGCGGCTTCGAGGCGATGAACGCGGCGGTGGCGGTGGCGGTGATCGGGTCCGCCCTGGTCGGCCACTCGCTGGGGGACACGCTCTACGTCTTCTCGCTGAACGCCCTGGGGCTGACGCGCGCCTTCACCATCAGCCTCGGGCTCTTCGTTTTCCTGACCTACGTGCTCGGGATCCTGTTTCTGGGTGACGCGATCACGCTGGCCGAGGTGGTCGGATCGCTGCTCGTGCTGGCGGGCGTCTACCTGGTCGCCCTGCGGGGACGGAGACGGGGAGCGCCGGAGGCGGGGACGACGACCGGCGGAAACGTCCCGCGCGGACTGGTGCTGGTGGGGATTACCGCGTTCATCTGGGCGGTCGCGACCGTCTGGCTGGGGGACGCGGTGGAGGGGCAGAACGCCGTAGCGGTCACGGCGCTCCGGCTGCCGGCGAGCGCGCTGGTCGTGGGTTTCGTGGCGGCGGCCATGCCGCGATCGAGTATCCGGCGATGGACGATCTCGCGCTTCGACCACGGCGCCCTCTTCCTGGCCGGGCTGGCCGGCACCGGGTTGGGCAGCCTGCTCTGGATCTACGCGGTGCAGGAGGCGGGTGTGGGGCGGGCCGCGGTGGCGAGCGCCATCTCTCCGCTCTTCGCCGTGCCCCTGGGAGCAATCTTCCTGGGCGAGCGGCTGACCCTCTGGTTGGTCGTGGGCGTAGCCGTCGCCGTGGCGGGCATCATCCTGATCTCCTAGAGACGCCGGTCCAGAAGGATTGGCATTCCAGCCACATGCCGGACCTGTCGTGAGTATCGAGAGCACGTATCATCGCAAGCCGATGAGAGTCATCCGGAACGCACCTTCCCACCCACGAGCGCCCAGGGTAACGGGCACAATCGCCGTGCTGGAGCAGCGCTCGTGACGGCCATGTTCGGAGGCGAGGGGGCAGCGGGCGGCCTGCGGGCGGGTTTGCTCCTGCTGGTGGCCCTGGGCGTTGCGGGGGTGGCCCTGTCGCTCGCCTACGAGCGGCACTGGCTGGGCGCCTGGCAACTCGCGCCCTGGATCACGCTCGGCCTCGTGATCGTGGGCGTCGCGGCGCTCGCCGCTCGACCCACTCCCACGACGGTCTGGCTAGCGCGCACCGTGGCTGCGCTGGCCATCGTGGGCGGCGTCATCGGGGTCTGGCAGCACATCGACGCGAACTACAACGCGGGCACCGCCGGGGAGCAGGACTCTCACGACGGCCACAGCCATTCCCACGGCAACGAGGCGGACGCGACCAGCCCGACCCTGGGCGATGTCATGACCGGGGCCGCGGGCCACGCACCGGTGCCTTCCGCGCTGGCGATCGCGCCGGTGGGACTGGCGCTTGGCCTGGCGACGATCGGCCTCAGCGGCAGACGGAGGCCGCCGGCGGGATAGCGACGGCGACGAGAATCAGCCGGAGGCGGTGAAGAAATCCGCGCGGGGCGTGCCCGTGTCGTCGTAGACCGGCTCCTCGTGATCGACCCGGAACTTGCTGATCTGCGAGCCGGTGATGCCGTGGCGGCCGAGGTGTGCGCCCATGTCGCGATAGGGGGCGTTCTCGAAGTGGAAGCGCAGGGAGGCCTCGTCATCCCACAACTCGTAGACCCAGATGCGCTCGGCGACGCGGGGATCGGCGGTCCACTCGTAGTTACGGCAGCCAGGCTCCTCGAGGGCGGCGTCGATATAGGCGCCGGCGGTGGCGAGGGCCTGGTCGCGGAGGGCGGGGTCGAGGTCGATGCTTCCGGCGATGACGATCATGGGTGCTCCTGGTGGTCGGTGGTCGGTGGTCGGTGGGGAATCTTACCTGCGTCCTCAGTTGACGCGCCGGCCGCCCGTCTCGGCCCAGTAGGGCTCGCGCAGCTCGAACTTCTTGAGCTTGCCGGTGGCCGTGCGCGGGAGCTCGGTGACGAACTCGACGCGGCGGGGCACCTTGAAGTGCGCCATGTTTTCGCGGCAGAACTCGACGATTTCGTCGGCGCTGGACTCCTCCCCCTGC
The DNA here is from genome assembly GCA_022826585.1 of Dehalococcoidia bacterium. Classification (GTDB taxonomy): domain Bacteria; phylum Chloroflexota; class Dehalococcoidia; order Tepidiformales; family Tepidiformaceae; genus UBA2991. The sequence goes on along the minus strand of JAJDUR010000047.1, from coordinate 39,981 downwards.
TGGAGGACGATGACGGCCAGGGGCGTCTCGCCCCAACGCTCGCTGGGGATACCCACGACGGCCGCCTCAAGCACCTTGGGGTGCCGGTAGAGCACGTCCTCGACCTCGATGGAGGAGATGTTCTCGCCACCGGAGATGATGACGTCCTTGGCGCGGTCGACGATGTTGATGTAGCCGTGCTCGTTCACGGTGGCGAGGTCGCCGGTATAGAAGAAGCCGTCGCGGACGACCTTGGCGGTCTCCTCAGGCTGGTTCCAGTAGCCCTTGAAGACCATGTTGCCGCGGGCCGCGACCTCGCCGATGGCGGTGTCGTCCCAGGGCACGTCGCGGCCGCCCTCGCCGACGACGCGCAGCTGCACGCCCACCGAGGGGTGTCCGGCGCGGCCCTTGAGCCGGTAGAGGGCGTCGCCGTCGCTGTTTACGTGAGGCTTGGGCTCGGCGACGGTGAGGATGGGGGCGGTTTCGGTGAGGCCGTAGATCTGCATGAAGGTCCAGCCCCGCTCCTTCTCGAGCCGCTCGACGAAGGTGATGGGGGGCGGAGCGCCGGCGCAGACGAAGCGCGGGCTGGTGGCGATTTCGTATTCGCCCGCGTCCTCGAAGTCGAGGATGCGGGCGAGCACGGCGGGGGCCATGCAGGCGAAGGTGACGCCCTCGTCCCGCATGAGGCCGTAGAGCAGGTCGGGCTCGGGGGCGCGAACGATCACGTGCTTCGCGCCCATGGCGGTGAGCGCGTAGACGCCGCCCCAGCCGTTGCAGTGGAACATCGGCAGGGTCCACATCTCCACGTCGTCGTGGCTGATGCCGAGGTGGGCGATGAAGTGGTAGGCGTTGGCGTAGAAATTCCGGTGGGTGAGCATCACGCCCTTGGGCCGGGCGGTGGTGCCGGAGGTGTAGTTGATGCTGACGAGATCGTTCTCGTCGAGCTCCGGATCGGGCGGGGGCGTCTCGGGCTGCCCGGCGACGAACTCTTCCCAGTCCAGCCAGCCGTCGGGGGTGGGGGCGTCACCGTAGCGGGCGACGATCCAGTGCTCGACATCGGGGAGGCCGTCGCGGATGGCGTCGAGGGCGCCGGTCAAGTCGGAGTCGGCAATGATGACCTTCGCGCCGGAGTGGGAGAAGGCGTACAGGAAGTCATCGGAGACGAGGCGGTAGTTGAGGGGGACGAGGACCGCGCCGATGAGGGAGGTGCCGTAGAACGACTCGAGGAAGTGGTGGCTGTTGGGGCTGAGGATGCCGACGCGGTCGCCCTTGCCAACGCCGAGGCCAGCGAGGGCGTGGGCAAGCCTGTAGCAGCGGCGGGCGTACTGGGCGTAGGTGAAGCGCTTGTCGCCGTCGACGACGGCCTCCCTGGGGCCGTAGAGGCTCTCCGCGCGGAAGAGGAAATCGTTGACGACCATGGGGACTTCCATGCCGCTGCTCCGGGCGCCATGCGGGCGTGGCGGCATGGTACAGCGGAGCTCCACCGGCACGAAACCGCCGCCATCGCGTAGTAGACTCGCGCCCGATCGAGGGAGAGAACGATGACCGCCCCGCCCGCCACGACGCTGATGACGCCCGCCTGTAACGCCAACCCCTACCCCGAGTACGCCCGCCTGCGGGGGCAGTCGCCCATCCGCATCGGGCCGGAGGAGGAGGGGCTGTGGGCGCTGCTGCGCTACGAGGACGTGTACGGCGCGCTCCAGGACCACGCGACGTTCTCCTCGCAGCGGCAGACGCGCCAGACCTCGGAGAGCGGGATGCGGCTGGTGCTGCTGAACGACGATCCGCCGCGGCACACGCGCTTCCGGCGGCTGGTGAACAAGGCATTCACGCCGCGGCGCATCCAGGAGCTGGAGCCCTGGCTGGAGTCGGTTGTGGAGGAATTGCTGCGGGACGTGAGCGGGGGCGAGTTCGAGGTGGTGGAGAACTACACGATGCCACTCCCCGTGATGGCGATCGCGGAGTTGCTGGGCATTCCCCGCGAGGAGTACCAGACGTTCAAGGAGTGGACGGACATCTCCCTGGGCATCCACGCGCCCACGAGGGAGGACCAAAAGCGGGCCACGCAGGAAATGATGGCCTACTTCGGCCAGATCGCGGCGGCGCGGCGTGAGCACGGCGCCGAGGACCTGATCACGGCGTTGGTGGAGGCCGAGATCGAGGGCGAGGCGCTGGAGGACTGGGAGGTGCTGGGCTTCTGCATGCTCCTGCTCATCGCCGGGAACGAGACGACGACGAACCTGATGGGCAACACGATCGCCTTCCTCTCAACGCGGCCCGACCTGTGGGCGCGGCTGCGCGAAGACCGCTCGCTCGTCCCCCAGCTGATCGAGGAGATGCTGCGCTACGAGAGCCCCGTGCAGGTGCTCTTCCGCGTCACCACCCGGGACGTGGAGGTGAACGGCGTGACCATTCCCGCGGACGAGCGCGTGGGCGTGTTCTACGGGGCGGCCAACCGCGATCCCGAGGAGTGGGACGAGCCGGACGAGTTCGTGCTGGAGAGGGACCTGCACGCGCACGTCGGCTTCGGGCACGGGACGCATTACTGCCTCGGTTCGCCGCTGGCGCGGGCGGAAGCGCGCATCACGCTGAACACGTGGCTCGACCGGTTCGCCGCGATCGAGCCGGTGGCGCCTCCCGTGCGGCAGACGGGCACGGGCGTCGTGCTGGGCTACACCTCGCTGCCGGTGGCGCTTACGGGAGCGTGAACAACTCGCGGGGACGGGTTCGTTGCGAGGGGATACGATAGCGGCCGTGCCCCTCATCGAGACACGCGCACTGACCAAGCAGTATCCCGGCGTGATGGCGCTGAACGCCCTCGACATCAGTGTCGAGCCGGGGGTGATCGGGCTCGTCGGGGCGAACGGGGCGGGCAAGAGCACGCTCATCAAGATCCTGCTGGGGCTGCTGCCGGCGACGCGCGGCAGCGCCCGCGTGCTGGGCATGGATGTCGCCGGCGAGGGACGCGAGATCCGCGGGCTCGTGGGCTACATGCCCGAGCACGACTGCCTGCCGCCCGATCTCTCGGCCACGGAGTTCGTGGCGCACCTGGCGGAAGTGAGCGGCCTGCCACGGACCGCCGCCCGCGAACGGACGGCGGAGACGCTGCGGCACGTGGGCCTGTTCGAGGAGCGCTACCGCGACATGGGCGGTTACTCGACGGGCATGAAGCAGCGCGTGAAGCTCGCGCAGGCGCTCGTCCACGACCCGCAGCTCATCTTCCTGGACGAACCGACGAACGGCCTCGACCCCGCCGGCCGCGAGGAGATGCTGGACCTCGTGCGGCGCACGGGTCGGGAGTTCGGCATCGCCGTGCTGATGTCCTCGCACCTGCTTGGGGAGATCGAGCGGGTGTGCGACTCGCTCGTCGTGATCGACGGGGGGCAGCTGGTGCGGTCGGGGGCGGTGGCGGAGTTCACGGCGGGGCTGGGGTCGCTGGAGGTGGAGGTGGAGGGAGATGCCGCGGCCCTGGCGGAGGCGCTCACGAAGCTGGGCTTCGAGGCACGAGGCGAGGGCTTCCTCGCGCACGTGGGGCTGAACGGCGACGACCCCTACGACGCCATCCGGGATTGCCTGGTGGAGCTGGAGATGGGGCTGGTGCGGCTGGAGCAGCGCCGCCAATCGTTGGAGGACATCTTCCGGCCCGAGGCGGCGGAGGGGGTGACGGGGGGTGTCTGAGCGGGCGGCGGGGAGCATCTACGACCTCGGCTACCGGCGCTACGAGGGGCGGCGGCTGGGACGGCGGGACGCGGTGCTCTCGCTCTACGTGCACGGATTGCGGGCGGCGTTCGGGCTAGGGCGCCGCACACGCAGCAAGATTTTCCCGATGGGACTGGGGGTGGTCGCGGCCCTGCCGGCGATCGGGTACCTGATGGCGGCCGCCTTCGTCGACATCGACATCTCCGACGCCATCCGGGCGGAGGACTACTTCAGCTCAATCTTCTTCTTCCCGCCCGCCGCCCTGATGCTGTTCCTGGCAGCGGTCGCGCCGGAGCTGCTGGGGAGGGACCAGCGCCATGCGACCCTACCCCTCTACTTCTCCCGGGCCCTGAGCCGCGAGGACTACGCGCTGGCGCGCTATGCCTCGATGGCGACGGCGCTGTTGGCGCTCACGTTGCTGCCGCAGGCGATCTTGTTCCTGGGAAACGCGCTGGTCGTCGACAGTTTCGGCGGCTACTTCCAGGACGAGTGGGGACAGATCGGGCCGATCATCGGCAGCAGCCTCCTCATCTCGCTCTTCTTCGCCGCGATCGGGATGGTGATCTCGGCACAGACGGGGCGGCGCGCATTCGCAACCATCGGGGTCATCGCACCGTTCGTCTTCCTGCCCGTCATCTCCCTGATCCTCGTGGGGACGGTGGAGAACATCGTCGGCAGACTGGGGATCTTCCTCAACCCCTTCTTCGTCATCGACGGGTTCACGTACTGGTTCTTCGACTCGGCCCCCAACTTCGGCGAGGGGGGCACGCTGCAGACGGCGGACTTCGCCGGCGGCTGGTACTTCATCTTCGCGCTGGTGGTGACCGCCCTCGGGATCGGGCTGCTGATGCGCCATTACGGACGGAGAAGCCTGTGAGCACGGCGGAAGGGTCGGTTCCCGAAGCGGCGGTGGAGGTACTCGAGGTCTCGCGCTGGTACGGCAACGTGGTGGCGGTGAACGGCATCTCCTTTGCCCTCGGAGCGGGTGTCACGGGGCTACTGGGGCCGAACGGGGCGGGCAAGACGACGCTGCTAAACATGATCGCGGGCTTCCTGAAGCCCTCGGCGGGGGAGGTGCGGGTGCTGGGCGAAACGGCCTTCGGGACGCCCGACATCTACCGGCGGGTTGCGCTCGTGCCGGAGCGCGAGGCGGTTTACGAGTTCCAGACGGGCTACCAGTTCGTGCGCATGAGTGCGCAGATGCACCAACTGCCCGACGCCGATGAGGCGACACGGCGGGCGCTCGACATGGTCGAGATGGCGGACGAGTCCGATCGGGCCACGGGCGGGTACTCGAAGGGCATGAAGCAGCGCATCAAGATCGCCGCCGCGCTCGTGCACGACCCCGACATCCTCCTGCTGGACGAGCCGTTCAACGGCATGGACCCGCGTCAGCGGCTGCAGATGATGGAACTACTGGGCCGCATGGCGGAGCAGGGGCGGACGATCCTGTTCTCCTCGCACATCCTGGAGGAGGTGGAGCGGCTGGGGGACAACGTGCTCGTGGTGGTGGCGGGGCGGCTGGCCGCGGCCGGGGACTTTCGCGCCATCCGCAAGCTAATGACCGATCGGCCCCACACCATCACGATCCGGTCGAGCGACAACCGGGGGCTGGCGCGCGAACTCATGGGCGAGGAGAGCGTGTTCGGAGTCGAGTTGACGGACGGGAAGATCGTGGTGCGCACGAACGAGCTGGGGACCTTCATCTCGCTCGCCCCGCGGGCGGCGCAGGCGGCGGATGTCTCGCTGTTCGAGGTACGCCCCGAGGATGAGTCGCTCGAGAGCGTCTTCGAGTACCTGGTGAGCCGATGACGGGTCTCGTCCTGACGCTGACGCTGCGGCAGCTGCTCGGGCAGAAGCGGACCCTGTTCCTGGCGGCCGGCGGGCTGTTGCCGGTGCTGGCCGCGATCATCTTCCGGACGGCGGCGGAGGCGGATGCGTCGGCCGCCGAGTTCGCGGCGCAGGTCGTGCTCAACGCGCTCGTCATCAACATCCTGCTGCCCCTGACCGCCCTGGTCCTGGCCACGGCCGCGCTGGGGAGCGAAATCGAGGACGGGACGATCGTCTACCTGCTCTCGAAGCCGGCGGAACGCTGGCGCATCGTGGCAGGCAAGCTGTTGGCCGCGTGGGGAGCGACCACGGCGCTGGTGCTGGCGAGCGCGGTGATCGGCGGCCTCTTGACGCTGGCGGGGGAGGGGGACACGCGCATCGTGGGCGGCTTCGTGATCGCGATCGCGGTGGGCTCGATGGCGTACTCGTCCGTCTTCGTGCTCCTGAGCCTCGTCACGTCGCGGGCGCTGTTCGTGGGGCTGGCCTACGCCTTCATCTGGGAGGCGGTAATCACGAACTTCGCGCCGGGGGTGCAGCGCTTCAGCATCCGCGAGTTCACGGCGTCCATCGCCGAAGCAGCGGCAGACACGAACCCATGGGTGTTCGATGCCGACCTGGGCACGACCTACTCGGTGATCCTGGTGGTGGTCGTGACGGCGGTGGCGGCGGGGCTGGCGGTGGTGCGACTGGCGCGGTTCGAGTTGAACGACGCGCCCTAGCGCGCGTCAGGAGCCGTCGCCGCGAAGCAGATCCTCGACGTCACGGAGGACGTCGTCGGCGGAGAGCTCGGCATCGGGCTCGATGATCGGGACGTCCCCCTCCTGGTACTGCTCCTCTAGGGCGCGCACGTACTGGACGATCTGGTCGTCGCCGCTGGAGGCCTCTTCCACCCGCTCGAGGAAGGCCTCGCATTCCCGCTCGAGGTCGCCGAGGGGCGGGGCGTACTCCATCATGGGCTGCAGGGCCCGGAGAAGGGCGAGGGTGGCGGGCGGGTTCTCATCGACGCTGAGGTAGTGGGGCACGGAGGCGGCGACGCTGACGAGGGGCAGGCCGTGCTTGCGCATCGAGTCGTGGAGGACGCCGATGATGCCCGTGGGGCCCTGGTAGCGGGAAGGACCGAGGCCGAAGCGGCGGGCGAGGGCGGCATCGGCGGCGGAGCCGCTCACGGGGATGGGGCGGGTATGGGGGGTGGCCGCGGGCCGCGCGACGAGCGTGCAGACCAGGGACGGCTCCAGGGCGGCTATCGCGCTTGAGAAGCGCGCGGCGAAGGGCTCCCAGCGCAGGTTGGGTTCGGTGCCCGTGACGGTGACGAGGTCGTGGGGAGCGCCGGCGAGGCGGGAGGCCCAGGCCTCGTTGGTCGGCCAGGTAATCTCGCGCAGGCCGCCTTCGACCAGCCGCACCTCGGGGCGCGTCTCCGTGAAAACGAAGTACTCCTCGGGATCCACGTTGATGAAGCGCTCGGCTTTCGTGGTCTCGATCAGGTGGCGGGCGACATCTGTCGTGACCGTGCCGGTGTCGCTCCAACCGGTGAAGGCGAGGACGACCACGGGGGACCGCAGCCCCTCGACCGGCGAAACCTCGAATCCGTCCACGGACCTATCGTAGCGGGTGGGGTGGTTAGGGGGCGGAGGTGGGGTACCGTTGTTCCGCCGGGCGGAGTAACGCCGAAGGTGGGGGACCTAGGGTGCTTGAGTCAGTGGTGGCTGATACGGGACAGACGATCCTCCCGAAGGCAGTGTTAGAAGCGCTGTCGCTGGAGGAGGGCGGTCGGGTCCGCTACCTGATCACGGCGGGGGTTGTCCGCCTGGTCGCCTCAGGGCCAGTTGATCGACTTGCCGGAACACTAGAGTACGACGGCCCACCCGTGACGCTGGAGGAGATGGATCGCGCAATCGCCGAAGGAGCTGCGGAAACCTCCACAGGCTGAGTGCCATCGGCGGTGTGTGTGCCGCTGTTAGCGGCCGCCGGAGAGCGGCGCGCGCTGGGGGCCGCGGCGGTGGTACATAGGCGAGCCGTCGCCGCCGCGGCGGAGCATGATGACCTCGGCCATGATGCTGATGGCAATCTCCTCGGGGGTCTCGGCGCCGATGGCGAGGCCGATGGGGGTGCGCACCCTGGCGAGCTCGTCGGGGTCGAAGCCTTCCTCGCGGAGGTGGTCGAGGACGGCGGCGGTGCGGCGCTTCGAGCCGATCATGCCGATATAGCCCGCGTCCCGGCCGAGGCAGCGGCGCAGGGAGAGCTCGTCCTGCTTGTGGCCGCGGGTGACCATGACGATGGCGGTGTTGGGGTTGATGGGGAAGCGCTCGAGGGCGGCCTCGAAGTCCTCGCAGATGACCTCGTCGGCCTCGGGAAGGAGCTCGGGGTCAGCGAAGTCCTCGCGGTCGTCGAGGACGGCGACATGGAAGTCGAGGAAGTCCGCCAGTTTGGCGAGGGCGCGTCCGATGTGGCCCGCGCCCACGACGAGGAAGACGGGCTTCGACTCCACGACTTCGAGGTAGATGCTGGTGGCCTCGGGCAGGACTCGCTCGGAGAGGCCTTCGGCGCCTGCGTAGACGGTCTCGGCGGCATGCCGCCTGAAGGCATCGGCGGCGCGGGCCGCGACGAGGTCGTCGAGGCCGGGGTCGCCGAGGGTGCCGCTGCGGTCCCCGCCGGGCTCGACGAGGAGCTTGGCGCCCTGTTCGAGGGGGGCGGCGCCGGGCTCGAGCACGGTGGCGAGGAGGACCGGCTCGCCGCCGCTGGCGGCTTCGAGCAAGCGCTGGGTGTGGTCTCGCATAAAGGCAAGTGTACGGCGCGCTGGTGGGGATCGCGCTACGATCGCCGCACACCACATCGACGAGGGCGCGGATGAGCGCACTGCAGGAACGGGATCCGGACGTCGCCGCCATCATCGCGGCGGAGGAGAAGCGTCAGACCGAGACGCTGGAGATCATCGCGAGCGAGAACTACGCCTCGGCGGCCGTGCTGGAGGCGACGGGCTCGGTGCTGACGAACAAGTACGCCGAGGGCTACCCCGGCAAGCGCTACTACGCGGGCAACGCGCACTCGGACGAGGTCGAGTCGCTCGCGATCGAGCGGGCGAAGGCGCTCTTCGGGGCAGAGCACGCGAACGTGCAGCCAACCTCGGGTGCCGAAGCGAACATGGCCGCCTACCTCGCCTTCGCCGATCCAGGCGATACGTTCCTGGGGCTGGAGCTGACGCAGGGCGGCCACCTGACGCACGGCTCGCCGGTCAACTTCAGCGGGCGGCTGTACAACTTCGTGCCGTACTCCGTCGACCGCGAGACCGAGGTTGTGGACATGGCCACGGTGGCGGCGCTGGCGGAGGAGGCGAAACCCCGGATCATCGTGACGGGGGCGACGGCCTACCCGCGGCAGTTCGACTTCCCCGCGTTCGCCGAAATCGCGAAGAGGGTCGGCGCGCTGCTGCTGGTCGACATGTCGCACTTCGCGGGGCTGGTGGCTGGCGGCGCGCACCCCTCGCCCGTGCCCCACGCCGACGTCGTGACGACCACGACGCACAAGACGCTGCGGGGGCCGCGAGGGGCGCTTGCGCTCACGACCGAGGAGCTCGGGCCGGCGCTGGACAAGGCGGTGTTCCCGGGGACGCAGGGCGGTCCACACATGCACAGCATCGCGGGCAAGGCGGTGGCCTTCGGCGAGGCGGCGAAGCCGGAGTTCCAGGCCTACGCGGCGAAGATCGTGGAGAACGCGGCCACGCTGGCGGAGGCGCTCCACGCGGGCGGCCTGCGGCTCGTCTCGGGCGGGACGGACACACACCTGATCCTGATCGACTGCAGCACGCTTGGCATCAGCGGGATGAAGGCGCAGAACGCCCTGCAGGGCTCGGGCATCATCGCGAACAAGAACACGATCCCGTACGACGAGCGCTCGCCGTTCGTCACGAGCGGGCTGCGCATCGGCACACCGGCGCTCACCTCGCGGGGCATGGGCGCGGACGAGATGCGGCGCCTGGCGGCGTGGATCGCGCACGTGCTGAAGGACCCGGATGGGGAAGGCGTGCGCGAGGGCGTACGGCAGGAAGTGGCCGAGTTCGCGAGGGCGTATCCGGTACCTGGAATCACCGACGCTTAAGAAACCGGCCTCGGATTCGTTCTTGCGTTGAGCACACAAGGGGGTAGTGCTACGCTGCCTCCGCAGCCGGGCGCCCCGACCGTGGAGTCGGGGGAAACCCACCGTTCGGTATCCGGAGCGCTATGCGCGAGTACGAATTGATGGCCGTCTATGACCTCGGCGTGATCGAGGAGGGCGGCCAGGACGCCAGCGTCCAACACCTCACGAGCCTGGTTGAACGAAACGGCGGGTCGGTCACGGAGGTCGACCACTGGGGTCGGCGACGGCTGGCCTACCCGATGAACAAGCAGCTTGACGCGGACTTCGTGGTCACGCGCATCGAGCTCGATCCGCAGGCGGTCAAGCCGCTGAACGCGGACTTCGAGATCGAGGAGCGGGTGTACCGCCACCTGGTGGTTCGCGCCGACGAGCTCCCGCCACCGAGGCCGGTGCTTGCGCCGGCGGGATCCCGTGGCCCGGGTTCCCCCACGGGGCCACGTCCCGAGGGCGCGCCCATGGCCGAGCCCGCACCGCCGCCGCCGTCAACCGCCGAAGGGGCTCCCGCTTCCGAGGCGGCAGCGCCCACCCCGGAAGCCGACGCCGAGGCAGCCGCGCCTGCTGCAGGGGCAGAGGCCGCAGCGGAAACGCCTGCCGCCGAAGTAGAGGCCGAGGCGGCCGCGCCTGCTGCCGAAGCTGAGGTCGAGGCGGAAGCGCCTGTTGCCGAAATCGAGGTCGAGGCGGAAGCGCCTGCTGCCGATGCCGAGGCAGAGCCAGCGGCCGCGACCTTGGAAGAAGCCGCACCTGCCCCCGAAGCAAACGCGGAAGAGGCCGAGACAGCGGCGGAAGACGACACCGCAAAGGAGTAGCCGCCATGGGCAACCTGAACAGGGTGATGATCATCGGCAACACGGGCCGGGACGCGGAGCTCCGCTACACGGCCAACGGAACCGCCGTCTCCGACTTCAGCATGGCGGTTAACTCCCGCCGCCGCTCGCAGCAGAGCGGGGAGTGGGAGGACGAGACCGAGTGGTTCCAGGTGGTGCTGTTCGGTGATCGGGCCGAGCGGATCAGCCAGTACATCACGAAGGGCAAGCAGCTCTACGTCGAGGGCCGCCTGCGGACCCGCAACTGGGACGACGACCAGGGCGTGCGCCACTATCGCACCGAGGTCATCGCGAACAACGTCGAGTTTCTTGACCGCCGCGGCGAGAGCGGCGGCGGCGGGGACTGGGGCGGAAGCAGCGGCGCAGGCGACTGGAGCGGCGGTGGCCGTGGCCAGGCGCCTTCCGACGTGGACGACCTGCCCTTCGAATAAACGTACGCCGGGGCCGCACGGCGGTCCCCCTGCCCGGTGCGCCAGAGCGCACGAAACCCATCGGGAGGAGAACACCATGACTGAACCACAACCCATCACGCCTCCGGCGGCAACCGCGCCTGCCGGCGTGGACAGGGGCCCCGACTCACGCCCGCCCGGGGATCGCCCCGGTGGCGATCGCCCCGGCGGGGACCGCCCAGGTGGGGACCGCCCCGGCGGGGACCGCCGAGGGCCCGGGGACCGTCCCCGGCGGGGTGGCGGCGGACGCCGCTTCGGCGGGCGCCGCCGGCTTTGCCGCCTCTGCAACAAGGTGCGGTGCTCGCCCGGCGAGGAGTACAAGGTCGACTACAAGGACATCGACCGGCTGCGGCACTTCATTAACGACCGCGGAAAGATCGAGCCGCGGCGGAAGCTGGCGACCTGCGCCCTGGCGCAGCGCGCTATCTCGCACGCTGTGAAGCGGGCGCGCCACGTGGGGCTGCTGCCCTACACGCTCCAGCACGTGCGCGAGACGCGCATCTTCCCGCTGCGAGGCTAGGACCGCGAGGCGATGACACGCCGCGACCGCACGACGGGACTGCCCGGCGGCCAGCGCGGGCGACGGGCGGCTGCCCGCACGAGCGACGGCGGCGGGCTGTTCTCGCAGCGCGTGGCGCGGGTCGGCATCATCGGCACCGCCGTGGCCGCGCTGCTCGTGGTGGCCGCGCTCATCGCCTTCTTCTGGTACGACAGCAGCATCGGGCAGCCCGGCAAGACGGTCCTGCGGGTCGGCGAGGAGGAGTTCTCGCTCTCCTACTACGCGGCGCGGCTCCCGGAGTTCGCCCGGACCGATCCTTCCGGGCGGGGCCTGCTGGTGACCGAAGCGCTGCTGAACCGGCTGGAGGAGGAGGGCCTCGTGCTCGCCGCAGCAGCGGAGCGTGGCATCGCCCTGAGCGACGAGGATGTCACCGCGGCGATCGCGCTGGAGCTCGGGGTCACCCCCGACACCTCCCGCGGCAGCCCGTTCGACGCGCGCTACCGGGACGCGCTGCGGACCTCGGGGTTGAGCGATGGGCACTACCGGCAGCAGGCCAGGGCGCGGGCGACCGAGCGGGAGCTGCGAACGGCGCTGCGTGACGAGGTCGGCACGGCCGGTACGATCGTCCACCTGCGGGTGGTGACGGCGGCCACGATCGAGGAGGCGGACGCGATCGCCCCACGCATCGAAGCGGGCGAGGACATGGGAACGATCGCGCAGGTGGAGTCGCTGCACGACGCTTCCCGCCAGAACGACGGAATCCTGCTCTCCCCACCACCCCTGCTCGACCAGGCGCTGCAGGACGCGCTGGCCGGAGCCGCCGAAGGCGAGCTTCTGGAACCGGTTGAGTCGGAGGGTGTCTTCTGGGTCGTCCGGCTGGAGAGGCGCGAGGCCGAGGGGTCGTACACGGACTCAGACATTGCACGGCTCGCGCAGCTACGCTTCGAGGAAGCGATCGCGGCGGCACGCTCCCGTGTGACAATCGACCGGGACTTCACGACAGACGACGCCAACTGGGCGATCGAACAGGCGGGTTAGAGCGTGGCACACGAGATCGGCATCGGCTTCCTGGGCATGGGCAACGTCGGCGAGAAGGTGGTGGCGACACTGCTGGAGCGCTCCGAGGCCTTCCGCGAGCAGACGGGGGCGACGCTGAGCCTCCGCCGGGTAGCGGTGAAGGACCCGGGGCGGGCGCGCGGCATCGACCTGCCGGCGGGCGTCCTCACGGGCGACGCGAGCGAGGTGCTGGACGACCCCTCGGTCGACATCGTGGTGGAGGTGATCGGCGGTGACGGGGCGGCAGGGGACTACGTGCGCCGCGCACTGGCGGGAGGCAAGCACGTCGTCTCGGCGAACAAGGAGCTGGTCGCGAAGGCGGGGCTGGAGCTCTTCGACCTAGCGCGCGAGAACGACGCGGCGCTCCGCTTCGAGGCGAGCGTGGGCGGGGGCATCCCCGTCATCTCGCCGCTGCTGCGCGACCTGCCGGCGAATCGCGTCGTCGCGATCCGGGCGATCATCAACGGCACGACCAACTTCATCCTGACGAACATGGCGCAGCGAGGGGAGAGCTTCGGGGACGCGCTGCAGCAGGCTCAGGACCTGGGTTACGCCGAGCCCGACCCGACGAACGACGTGGACGGCTACGACGCGGCCTTCAAGATCGCGATCATGGCGGGGCTCGCTTTCGGCGCATACGTCCCCCCGGAGGCGGTGGCGACGGAGGGGATTCGGTCGCTGGCGCCGCAGGACTTCCAGTACGCGCGCGAGCTGGGGTACGTGATCAAGCTGCTGGCCATCGCGGAGCGCCACGACGACGGGGTGCTGGCGAGGGTCCACCCCGCGCTGCTGCCCGAGTCGGAACCGCTGGCGCGCGTGGACGGCGTCCAGAACGCGGCCCAGATCCAGGGCGACCTGGCGGGCACGCTCACCTTCCAGGGAGCGGGCGCCGGGGCGGCTCCCACGACGAGCGCCGTGCTGGCCGACGTGCTCGACATCGCACGGTCCCTGGCCGAGGGAGCACGGCCGCGCTGGGATCCCGGTCCATGGCGGAACGGCGAGACGCTGGGGCTCGGGGCCCTGGAGACACGCTACTATCTGCGCATGACCGTGCGGGACCAGCCCGGCGTTCTTGCGCAAATCGCGCGCGTGCTCGGCGAGGCGGAGGTGAGCATCGCCGCCGTGGAGCAGCGCGAGACAGACGAGGAGCGCGGCACCGCGGAGCTCGCGCTGATGACGCATCGGGCACGCGAGCTCTCGGTGACGGGCGCGATCGAGACGCTGCGGGGCCTTGCCGAGGTCATTGAGGTGAACGCGATGCTGCGCGTGGAGGGCGCCACATGACCTCCGAACCAGCCCTCCGTTCGATCGAAGAAACGCTTGTCATGCTCGAGGGGGAATCGCGCGCCCATCGCGAGGCGAGCGAAGCTCTCGCGCGGGAACTGGAACAGCTTCGGCGCCAGATCCAGGGCGTGGTGGAGCAGAGCGAGGAGCAGGGGCGGGCCACGAGGCAGGTCGAGTCGACGATCACGCGCTACCAGGGACTACCCCAGAAGGTGACCGAGCTCTCGCAGGACGCCGAGCAGTTGCGTACCGCGCTCACGGAGACCAGGTCCTCGGTGGAGACGGCCGAACGCACGCGGGACGCCGAGGCGCTGGTCTCCAGCCGCGAGCTGCGGGAGGCCCTGCGGCGGCTGGACGGGCTCGACGACCGGCTCGAACTGCTCGCGTCCGAGGCGTCGGCGCGTGAGTCGAAGCTGGAGCAACTGGGGCAGTCGCTGAGCGTGCTCACGGACTGGCAGGGGGAGGTCCGGCAGCAGACGGAGCAGTTCGAGCTGCGGTTGCAGCGCCTGACCGAAGTGAGCGAGGAGGTGGAGGGACGGGTACTCGCGGCAGCGCAAGCGTTGCAGGAGCGCCCGCTGGAAGTCATTCACGAACGGCTGCAGATCCTGGGCGAGCTTGCCCACCGGGCGGAGGAAGCGCTCGAGTCGCTTCGAGGCGAGCACGAGCTGGGGCAAGAGGTGCGCGCGGAGATGGCGCGGCGGCGGGACGAGCAGGAGCGAATCGAGGCGCAGGTCAGCCGGCTCGAGGGCGCGGTCGACAACCTCATCGTGGTCGTCGACGAGGCCCGGGGCGAAACGGCGCTGCTCGACGGACGGCACTCGGGCCTGAGCGAACGGGTGAGCCTGATTCGCCGGGACATCTCCGAGATGGTCGACCACGTACGCGAGGAGTTCACGCGCTTCAGCGAGATGCAGGAGCGTTCGCGGAAGCGACAGATCGAAGCGCTCGAGCAGGAGCTGCGGGAGATGAAGTTCCACACGCTCCGGCCACCGGACGAGCCGTGAGCGAGCCGCAGCGGCGCGGGGTCCTGGCCCGCTGGGCCGAGATCCTGCCGCTCACACCCGAAACACCCCACATCACGCTTGGCGAAGGAGACACGCCACTGGTGCGCTCGGTCGCGATCGAGCGGGAGCTGGGAGTCGACGAACTCTGGTTCAAGCTGGAGAGCTCGAACCCGACGGGCTCGTTTAAGGATCGCGGGATGGTGGTGGCGGTCGCGAAGGCGATGGAGCGGGGGGCGGGCGCCGTGCTCTGCGCGAGCACCGGCAACACGAGCGCGAGCGCCGCGGCCTATGCGGCGCGCTGCGGGCTCCAGGCCAGCATCCTCGTGCCGCACGGGCGCGTGGCGGTGGGAAAGCTGGCGCAGGCGGTGGCCTTCGGGGCGCGAATCGTGGAGATCGAGGGCAGCTTCGACGACGCCCTGAAGCTGGCGCGGACGGTCGCGGAGAGCCACCCGATCGCACTCGTGAACTCGGTCAACCCGGACCGCATCGAGGGTCAGAAGACGGCGGCCTACGAGATCTGCGAGACGCTGGGCGACGCCCCCGACGCGCTCGTGATTCCCGTGGGGAACGCGGGCAACATCACCGCCTACTGGAAGGGATTCGTGGAGTGCGCGGAACGCGACTTCGCCACGCTGCACCCGCGGATGCAGGGGTTCCAGGCGGCGGGCGCGGCGCCAATCGTACGGGGGGAGCGGGTCGACAACCCGCAAACGGTGGCGACCGCCATCCGCATCGGGAACCCGGCGAGCTGGAAGCCCGCCGAACAGGCGCGCGACGAGAGCGAGGGGCTCATCGACGCCGTGAACGACGACGAGATCCTGGACGCCTACCGCTCGCTGGCGGGCTCGGAGGGGCTGTTCGTGGAGCCCGCGAGCGCCGCCACCGTGGCGGGCCTGCGGAAGCTGGAGCGGGAGGGGCGCCTGCGGGGCGGACGGGTGGTGGCGGTGCTCACGGGATCGGGGATGAAAGACCCGGAGACGGCCGAGAGCGCCAACGCCCCGGACGTGGTGCAGGCGCCGGCGACGCTCGCGGGAGTCGAGCGCGCGCTGGGGCTGTAGCGCCCGCTTGACCCCCCAGCGCCGCCCCGTAGACTCGCGACCATGCGCACCCTGACTCGCTTGATCGCCCCGGCCGCGCTCGCGGGGGTGCTCGCGCTGGCGGCCAGCGCGCCACTGCTTGCGCTCGAAGCGCACCCGATCGGGGACACCCCGCCACTGGCCGCCCAGGAGGCGGAGGCGGGTCGCGACGTGGTTCCGCCGCTGATCTGGGCATTCGTGGGGGTGGGGCTCTTCTCGGGCGCGCTGGGTGTGCTCTACCTGCTCAAGCGGGAGCTCGGCGGCTTCGAGCTGAAGCCGGGGGCGTGGACCGCCCCGATCAGCGTCATCGCCAGCCGGACGCTCCCGGTCGAAGAGTCCGACTACCCGGAGCCCGAGGACGACGGCCACGGCCACTGAGGCCGGTCGAGACGCGCCTTCTCCAGTGACCCGCCTGCTCCTTGCGACCAACAACCCCGGCAAGGTTCGCGAGATGCGCCGCCTCCTCGCCGAGGAGCCGTTCGAGGTGGTGACGCCTGCCGACCTGGGGATCGAGCTGGACGTGGTGGAGGACGGCGACGGGTACGCGGAGAACGCAACGCTCAAGGCGCGCGCCTTCGCCGAGGCGGGGCGCTGCCTCGCGCTGGCGGACGACTCCGGCATCGAGGTCGATGCGCTGGGGGGCAGGCCCGGCCCGCTCTCGGCGCGCTTCGGCGGCCCAGGGCTGGACGACGCCGGGCGCACCGCACTCATGCTGCGTGAGATGCGCGACATCCCGGACGGGGAGCGCGGAGCGCGCTACCGGGCAGTCGTCGCCGTCGCCTGGCCCGGGGATCGGATCGAGCGGTTCGAAGGGACGTGGGAGGGGTCGATCGGACGCGAGCCACGGGGCGAGAACGGCTTCGGGTACGACCCCATCTTTCGCACCGGTGACGGTCGAAGCGGGGCCGAGCTGAGCGCCGCCGAGAAGGACGCGGTCAGCCACCGGGGACAGGCGGTGCGGGCGGCGGCGCGATGGCTGCACGAGGAGCAGGGCGGCTAGCGAGCGGCGGCTTCCTCTTCCTTGCTGGCGTCGATCACCTTCTGGGCGACATTGCCGGGAACCTCTTCGTAGCGATCGAACTGGAGCTCGAACAGGCCGCGGCCCTGGGTGAGGGAGCGCAGGTCGGAGGCGTAGCGCTGCACCTCGGCGAGGGGAACTTCGGCTTCGACCACGCTCAGGCCGCCGTCGGGGACGATGCCGTGGATGCGCGCCCGCTTCGTGTTGAGATCGCCGACGATGTCGCCGGCGTTCGCCTCGGGTCCGCGCACGCGGATCGTCATGACCGGCTCGAGGAGGACGCCGTGGGCGTCGACCACGGCGTCCTTCAGGGCCTGGCTGGCGGCGAGCTTGAAGGCCATCTCGCTGGAGTCGACGGGGTGGTGCTTGCCGTCGAAGAGCGTGACCTCGCAGTCGGTCAGCTCGTAGCCGGCCACCACGCCCTCGCGGGCAGTCTCCATGACACCCTTCTCGACGGCGGGGATGAACTCGCGGGGGACCGAGCCGCCGACCACCTTGCTGTTGAACTGGAGGCCGGAACCGCGGGAGAGGGGCTTGATCTCGATGGCCACGCGGGCGTACTGGCCGTGGCCACCGGTCTGCTTCTTGTGGGTGTAGTCGGCAGAGGAGGTTCTGCCAACGGTCTCGCGGTAGGGGACGCGGGGGAGGGAGAGCTCGACCTCGATGTTGAACTTCTGCAGCAGGCGGCCAACCGCCACATCGAGATGCGCATCGCCGAGGCCCTCGAGGATGGTCTCGCTGGTGCTGGCGTCGCGGCGGAGGCGGAGGCCGGGGTCCTCCTCGACGAGGCGCTGGAGGCTGGGGCCGAGCTTGTCGACGGCGGCGTTGGCGCCGGGCCGGACGGCCATGCTGTAGACGGGCTCGGGGAAGATCATCGTGGGCAGATGGACGGGCGTGTCCTTGGTCGCAAGCGTATCGCCGGTGCCGGTGTCGCTCAGCTTGGCGACGACGCCGATATCGCCGGGCGAAAGGGCGTCGACGGAGTCCTGGTCCTTGCCGCGCTGGCGGTAGATGGTGCCGAGGCGCTCATCAGCGGACTTGTCGCTGTTCCAGAGGTGGCTATCGGCCTTGACCGTGCCGGTCATGACGCGGAGGTAGCTGAGGCGACCGACGTAGGGGTCGGCGGAGGTCTTGAAGACGAGGACGGCGGGCGAGGCGTCGCCGCTCACGTCGAGGCTCGCGCCGTCGGCGTCGACGACCTCGCGCTGGGTGGGGTTGGGGGCGACAGCGACGAGCGTATCGAGCACCTGGCGGACGCCGACCTGGTGGGTGGCGGAGGCGCAGAGGAGGGGCACGATGTCGCCGGCGGCGAGCGCCGTGCGGAGGGCGCCGTGCAGCTCGTCGGGGGTGATCTCCTCGTCCTCGAAGTACTTCATCATGAGGTCTTCGTCGTTCTCGACGATGCTCTCGATGAGGGCGGAGCGGAACTCTTCGGCGGTTTCCTGCAGATCGGCCGGCACCTCCCCGGGCTCGCCGCTCTCGCCGAGGTAGGCCTTCATGGCGAGGAGGTCGATGACGCCGCCGAGGTCGTGGCTCTGGCCAATGGGGAGGAAGAGCGGGGCGACAGCCGTGCCCCACTTCTCGCGGATGGAGTCGAGGACGATGTTGAAGTCGGCGTTCTCCCGGTCGAGGCGGTTGACGAGGATCACCCGGGGAAGGCCGCGCTCCTCGGCGATCTGCCAGACGCGGTCGGTCCCGACCTCCGGCCCGGAGACGGCATCGACGACAATGAGGGCGAGGTCGGCCGCACGCACGCCGCAGATGACCTCGGAGACGAAGTCGGCATAGCCGGGGGTATCGATGAGGTTGATCTTGGCGCCGTTCCACTCAACAGGGAGGACGGAGAGGTTGAGGCTGAACTTGCGGCGATGCTCATCCTCGTCGTAGTCGCCGATGGTGTTCTGCTCCTCGATGGAACCCATCCGCGTCACCGCCCCGCTCACGAACAGGGCCGCCTCGCCGAGCGTCGTCTTGCCGACGTTGCCGTGCCCGGCGAGAACAACGTTGCGAATGTCTTCGGAAGGGTAGAGCTTCATCGGAGGGCGCCTCGTGGCCGCTGGGGCCGGGGATTGGGAGCGGATTGTACGCGCTCGGGGCCCTTGGCGGCGGCAGGGAGAGGAAGGCTCCTGTAGACTCCGTTCGCACGCATGTTCGATGGCAAACGCACCTACGTCGCGCTCGACCTGGAGACGACGGGACTGGACCCGGGCGACGACCGCATCACCGAGATCGGGGCGGTGCGGTTCGACGAGGAAGGCCGCGAACTGGGCGTGTTCGACGAGCTGGTCGACCCGGGACGGCCCATCCCCGCGTTCACTGAGAAGCTGACCGGCATCACGAACGAGGACGTGCGGGGAGCGCCGGCGTTCGGCGACATCGCGAACGACCTGGCAGCGTTCGTCGGGGAGAGCACGGTGGTGGGCCAGAACGTGCGCTTCGACCTCGCCTTCCTCGCCGAGGCAGGCCTCGAGTTCGAAGGTCCGGCGCTGGATACGCTGCGGTTCGCGCGCATCCTGTTCCCGGAGGGACCGGGCGCGCTCTCGGACCTGGCGGCGGAACTGGGCGTGGAGATGCCGGTCGCGCACCGCGCCCTGGCCGACGCGAAGGCCACGGCCAGCGTGTTCCTGCAGCTGCGGCGACGGGCGGCCGCACTCCCCCCGGAGGAACGCTCGGCGCTCGTGCGCGTGGTGGCGCTGGACGAGCCCGCACTGGCGCGTGAGCTCGGCGTTGATGAACTGGAGGACGAGGACGGATTCGAAGCGCCCGCGCTCCCGGAACGGTGGGAGCCGCCGGAGCCGCTCGAGCGGGCCGAAATGCCCGAGCGGGTCACGGAGGAGGAGGTGCGGGAGGCACTCGCCGGGGCGGCGCGGGTGGTGGAGCGGTTCGAGGAGCGCCCACAGCAGGCGGAGATGGCGGAGGCAGTGGCGGGGGCGTTCTCGGACGGGGGGCACTGGCTGATCGAGGCGGGCACGGGCGTGGGCAAGTCGCTCGCCTACCTGATCCCGGCGGCGCTCTACGCACTGCGAAACGGGACGCGCGTGGTGATCTCGACGAACACGATCGCGCTGCAGGAGCAGTTGCTGGGAAAGGACGTGCCGGCGCTCCGCGAGATCCTCCGCGAAGCGGGCGCAATCGCCGGCCCCGACGAGCTGCGCGTGGCGCTGCTGAAGGGGCGGGCGAACTACCTCTGCGTGCAGCGCTGGATGGGGCACCCGGCGAGCCTCTCGGACCCGGACGTCGCGCGGCTGGCCGGGTCGCTGGCGCGGTGGCTTCCGAAGACGCACACGGGGGATCGCTCGGAGCTGCGGCTGGACCGGGGGGCACGGTCGGCGTGGACACGCTTCTCGGCGGCAGACGCCGATTGCCTCTCGCGCCAACACACCTTCGTGCGAGAGGGGCGCTGCTTCCTCCAGCGGGCGCGGAAGACGGCCGAGGGCGCCCACCTGGTCATCGTGAACCACGCCCTCTTGCTGGCCGACCTCGCCAGCGGGGGGAGCGCCATTCCGGCGTACGACCACCTGATCATCGACGAGGCCCACAACCTCGAAGGGCAGGCGACGCAGCAGTTCGGACTGCACATCGGGGCGCGCCAGGTGACGGACGCCCTGGAGGCGATCCACCGCCCGCGAACGAGCGAGCGGCGCGAGGGCGGCATCGTGGCGACTTCGGGGCTGCCGGAAGTGCTGGGGGCAGGGGCAGCGGATGCCCTGAAGGCGGCCATCGCGGGCGCTGCGAAGGGTGTGGCGGCGCCGTTCGCGGCGGTCGGGGCGCTCACCGGGGAGTCGCGGGACGACCGCGTGAGCATAACGCCGGGGGTGCGTTCGGGCACGCGCTGGGGAGAGGTCGAGGAGGGGTGGGGGACGCTCGACGAGGTGCTCATCCACGCCGTCGAGAGCAGCCGCGCGGCAGCCTCGATGCTGGGGGGCGAGGACGGCGGGACTGCGGGGGAGGAGCTGGAGGCGGCGGCAGGGCGGCTGGAGAGCGTGCGCCTGGGGCTCGCCGACCTCGTCGCGGGGGACGACCCCAACGCGATCGTGTGGGCCTCGACCGCGCGGGACGGCAGCGGAGCGCTGAACTCCGCACCGCTGGAGGTGGGGCCGCTTCTGGAGGCGGACCTCTTCGCGGGGCGCGCCACTGTCGTGGCGACGAGCGCGACGCTGGCGGCGGGGGGCTCGATGGCGTTCACGGCCGACCAGATGGGACTCGGGGACGCCGCCACGCTGGCGCTGGGCTCGCCCTTCGACTACGAGCGATCGACGCTGCTGGCCACCCCCGCGGGCTTCCCCGACCCGAGCGCCCAGGGGTACGACGAGGCTGCCGCCGAGGCGATCACGCAGCTGGCGCTGGCGTCGGACGGGCGCGCGCTGGCGCTGTTCACGTCGCACGCCTCGCTGCGGCGGGTCGCGGAGCTGTCGCGTGAGGCATTGGAGGGAGAGGGCATCAGCGTGCTCGTACAGGACCGCGACGGCGCGCCGCGCCAGCTGATGCGCAACCTGATCGACGATCCGCGCGCGGTCATCTTCGGAACGGCGAGCTTCTGGGAGGGGATCGACATCCGCGGCGAGGCGCTCTCGCTCGTGGTGATCGCGCGACTGCCCTTCGGCGTGCCGACGGACCCGATCCACAAGGCGCGCTCGGAGCTGTCCGACGACCCCTTCGGGGGCTATTCCCTGCCGGGCGCCATCCTTCGCTTCCGGCAGGGCTTCGGACGGCTCATCCGCGACCGGGAGGACCGCGGCGTGGTCGCGGTGCTCGACAGCCGCATCCGCACGCGCCGCTACGGGTCTGAGTTCGTCGAGGCGATCCCGGCGTGCACGCGGTTCAGCGGCAGCGTGGAGGAGATCGCGGCGCGGACGCAGGCGTGGCTGGCGCGATGAGCGCGGCGCAGCCCCTTCCCCAGCGGATCACGGGCGACCGGGTGTCGCTGCGGCGGGTGGAGGACGGGGACGTTGTGCGGTACGAGGTGCGTCGCCGGGGCAGGCGCGGGGCGGTCGGCGAGGTGGCCGTCGACGTGTCGGGAGACCTCCCCTTCATCGAGCGGCTCTGCATCGACGAGGAGGCGCGGGGGTACGGGGCCGGTTCGGAGACGGCGACGGCGCTGCTGCGGGCGCTGGGCCGCCGCTATCCGGCGGTTCGCACGTGGGCGCCACCGGATCGGGGGCTGGCCGTCTACTTCTGGGTGCGGATGGGGTTCCGGCCGGTAGCGGGCGAGGGGCCGGACGGAGGGCTCTGGTTCGAGCAGGCGCTGGAGGGGCCGCGCCGGCGGCGTGGGGCTGGACAGAAGGGGTAAGGTAGAAGGAGTGGATTCGCGCGTGGCGGGGCGCCGAACCCGACGGGGTTTCACATGCAAGCCAGCAGAAAGCGCGCGGCAAGCGGAACGTGCACGCACCACTGGGTCATCGCGACCCCGAACGGCCACATCAGCCGTGGCATCTGCAAGCACTGCGGGAGCGAGCGCGACTTTGAGAACTCGGAGACGGAACGGCTCTGGCGCAGCCGCCGTTCCGGGCGCAAGGAGCCGGCGCGGAACGGCACCTAGCACGCGCCGTACACTAGCCCCGTGACACCACAACTGGCGGTCGAACTCGCGCCCGGGCGCAAGACCAACCTGAGCCTCCGCAATCCGGTCATGCCCGCCTCCGGCACCTTCAGCTGGGGGCTGGAGTTCGCGCGGCAGTTCGATGTGAACCGGCTGGGAGCGGTCGTCTCGAAGGGGGTCACCCCGCTGCCGCGGGCGGGGAACGCGCAGCCGCGCGTGGCGGAAACCCCTTCCGGGATGCTGAACTCCATCGGCCTCCAGAACCTCGGCGTGGACCGCGTCATCGAAGAGATGGCGCCCGTCTGGGCGGGCTGGGATGTGCCCGTCATCGTGAACCTCGCGGGGGATACGGCCGCAGACTACGGCGACCTGGCGCGCGCCTTCGACGGAGTGCCGGGCGTGGCCGCGCTGGAGCTGAACTTCAGCTGCCCGAACGTCGACAACGGACTCGATTTCGGCCTGAACGCGATGGCAGCCGCGCAGGCGACGCGGGGGGCGGTGCGCTCCTGCGAGTTGCCGGTGATCGTGAAGCTGACGCCGGCCGCCCAGGATCCGGCGGAGATCGCGCGGGCCTGCGCGGACGAGGGAGCGTCCGCCATCTGCGCCATCAACACGGTGCCCGGGCTCGCCATCGACACGGAGGCGCGGCGCCCGGTGCTTCAGCGGGCGAGCGGCGGGCTGAGCGGCCCTGCCATCAAGCCGGTCGCCCTGCGGGTGGTGTACGAGGTGGCGCAGGCGGTGCGCGTGCCGGTTGTCGGGTGCGGGGGGATCAGCAGCGGACGGGATGCGGTGGAGTTCCTGATGGCGGGCGCGACGGCGGTGCAGGTGGGGACGGCCAGCTTCTCCAATCCGCGGGCGCCGCTCGACGTGCTGGAGGGGCTGGAGGCGTGGCTGGACGAGCACAACGTGGCCGACGTTCACGACATCATCGGGTGCGCGCAGCCTCTGCCCGCCTAGGGCCAGCCGGGGGCGTGCGGTACGCTGGCCGGGCGGGGTGTAGCTCAGCCAGGCAGAGCGCGCGGTTTGGGGCCGCGAGGTCCCCGGTTCAAATCCGGGCACCCCGACCAGCACACGACGAGAGGACTACGCATGCCGGCGAGGGGAGTGGCGGCGGGACTGCTCGTGCTCGTCGTCGGAGCACTAGCGGCTATCGCCTGCGGCTCCGACCAGCCATCGATGCCCGCCACCACGCCGGTAGCGGACACGCCGGTTCCCGCCGCGGCAACACCCCAACCCACCACCACCCCAGCGACCGTTCCGACGAGGTCAACCGAGATGGCGACGACCCAACCGACGCCAGCGCCGTCAGAGGACCTGCCTCTCGAAGAGCTCGCGGCTGAGCTGGTCGGGATCGCGCTGGCGCCCATTGTCGAGGTGTTCGGGGAGAGCGCCGACGGTCTGACGGCGCACGCGTTCCCCCTCGGCACGCGGGACGCGGAAGGCACGTTCTGGGCGGTGGTGACGAACGGGCCGCAACCGTTCTACGTGGACGAGGACGAGAACGTCATCAACTTCTTTCACCTGGTGGCGCTGTACCGGCGGAACAACGACGCCTCGTGGTCGGAGTCGCTGGGGGAGGTGACGCTGGAGACCGCGCCCCACCGCACGCACACCGTCGAAGTGCTCGACCCCGGCCCGTTAACGGCGGGAGAGGATGCGGCGCTGATCGCGATCCGGGGCCAGACGGGCGCCCACGGCAGTACGTTCGACGTGCTGCTGGCACAGGGGCGATGGCTCAAGACGGTGGCGTCGCACATCAGCGGAACGCCCGACTCGGGGAGTCTCGCCGACCTGGACGGCGACGGCGTCGTCGAACTCCTCTTCAACACATCGAACGCCTACGTGTTCTGCTACGCCTGCGCGGTGCAGGAGAAGGGGGAACAGGTCTACCGGTGGACGGGGATCGAGTACGAGGCCGTCCTGATCGAGGCGCCGGAGAACCTGGACGGGGACCTGGCGTCGAGGGCGGATCTGGTGGTGAGGCGGGCGGGGGCCAACCTCTGGCGGGATGCGGCCACGCTGGCGATCGAGACCTCGCGTCTGGCCCCGGAGCACGAGGGGCTGCGGTGGCTTTCGATCGTCGTGAACCGCATGGCCACGGTTCGGCTGGGGTACGCGGGCTCGGCGGGACAGCCGCTGCTGACCAACGTGTTCGCCGGGGAATACGGGGCGGCATTCGCGCTGATGGAAGCGCTCTCGCCGGAGGAGGCGTTCGCGCTCGATGGGCCGCTGGTCAGCGGCACGGCCGCCGAAACGGACCTCCCCGCCATGGTCTCGTACTTGCTCTTCTACGCGGACGAGGCGTTGAAGGTGCGGGGCGATGACGCGGCCATCCATGCGGTACGGGCGCTGGGGCAGGCGCTCGCCTCCCCCGACGAACTGAACCGGGCGCGCTCGTCGATCGGCCGGGCGCTGGGGTTCGCGCCCGGCAACCGCTTCCTCCAGGAGGCGAAGGCGTACCTTGATTCGATCGACGTGGCGCCGGGCCTGCCGCCGGACGCGCCGGGACCGGAAGTGCTCCTGGACGGCCCGGATGCGTCGTACTTCGAGGAGTACACCCTCGGGACGGGCGATCAGGGGCGGCGCGTGCGGGCGCTGCACCAGCGCCTCGCCCGCGTGCGCTCGCTCGGGTTCGCGGATCCCGGGCGCTACTACCGGGTGTACGACGAGGCGACGCGGGAGGCGGTCCTGAAGCTGCAGGTCGAGGCGGGACTGCCTCCGACGGGCGTGGTCGACGGACCGACCTGGGAGGCGCTGGAGGCGGCAGTGGCGAAGGAGCAGCAGCAGTCCGAGCAGGCCGAGCCGTCCACCACCCCGCCAACGGTGACGCACACCGCCCACGGAGGGGCGGGCGAGCCGGTGGTCTACCTCACCTTCGACGACGGTCCCCACCCGACGTGGACGCCGCGGGTGCTGGAGGTGCTCGCGCGTCACGGCGCGAAGGCGACGTTCTTCGTGCTGGGGCAGAGCGTGGAGGCCTACCCGGCGCTGGCGGCGCGGCTGGTGGCGGAGGGCCACGACGCCGAGAACCACACCTTCGACCATGCCTCGCTGGACAGGGTCGACCGGGAGACGTTCATCGCGGAGGTGCGGGACACGGACGACGCGATCCACGCGGCGGCTGGGGAGGAGGCCGACCCGATCGCATGCCTGCGCCCGCCCTACGGCGCCTACGACGCGCAGACGAGCGCCCTGGCAGCGGAGCTGGGCAAGCGGCTCACGCTCTGGAACGTGGATCCGCAGGACTGGCGCCGACCGGGTGCGGAGCAGATCGCGGCGCACCTGCTGGCGCATGCTCGCCCCGGGGCGATCCTGCTGATGCACGACGGCGGGGGCGAGCGCTCACAGACGGTGGAGGCGCTCGACACGGTCCTGCGGGAGCTCACCGCGCGGGGCTACGCCTTCGCGCTGCTGTGCCGCTAGGGCCTTCTCGCTGGCGGCCCAGAGATGGGCTGCTACCATGACCGGAGCCCGCAGGGAGCACCGGTCGTGAGCGACGATTTTGGCATCGACCTGGAAGAGGTGCGCCGAGTCATCGAGGACTCGGAGGTGCTGATCATCCGGCTCGAAACGGTGGGCAGCCGCGTGCTGGTCGACTTCCGCAGCACGTCGACGGAGCCGCCCTACATCTCGCGCGTGCCGCGGGTGAACTCGGTGGAGGAACGGATCCGCGCCGTGAAGGAGCTGCGGCCGGCGTTCCCCTACCCGGAGAAGCTGATGTCGTTCGCCTGGCCGCGTCGGGTGAGCGTGATCGGGGAATCGGGCCTGTGGGACGTGGTGCGGCAGCGGATGGAATCCATCGGCGGGGAGGCAGCGGGGGAGGCGGCCGCGCTCGTGCACCGCGAGCTGCTCGACGAGGAGCGGCGCGAGGTCGTGGCGGCGGTGCGCGGGGGCGAAAGCATGCGCACCATCTGGCAGCGCGAATGAGCGAGAGAGGCCCGATCGACCTGCGCAGCGACACGGTGACCCGGCCGGACGCCGCCATGCGCCGCGCCATGGCAGAGGCGGAGGTCGGCGACGATGTCTTCGGGGACGACCCGAGCGTGAACCGGCTGGAGGCGCTTGCCGCCGAGCGCGTGGGCAAGGAGGCAGCGGTCTTCGTGCCCAGCGGCACGATGGCCAACCTGGTGGCGGTGCTGAGCCAGACGCAGCCGACCGACGAGGTGCTGCTGGGCAGCGAGTCGCACGTATTCAACTACGAGGTCGCGGGGGCGGCGCGGGTGGGCGGCGTCCAGCTGCGGCCGCTTCACAACGACGCGGGCGGCGGACTCGCCGACGAGGACGTGCGCGCGGCCGTGCGCGAGCCGAACATCCACGCGCCGCGTACGGCCCTGCTATGCCTGGAAAACACCCACAACCGCTGCGGCGGGGCCGTGCTGTCGCCGGGGCGGACGGAAGCGCTGGCGGCGATCGCGCACGAGGCGGGCGCGACCGTTCACCTCGACGGGGCGCGCATCTTCAACGCCGAGGTGGCGAGCGAGACGCCGGCCGCTGAGCTCGCCGCTCCCGCCGACTCGGTCTCGTTCTGCCTGTCGAAGGGGCTGGCCTGCCCGGTGGGTTCGGTGCTCTGCGGACCGAGCGACCTGATCGAGCGAGCACGGCGAGAGCGGAAGATGCTGGGAGGGGGGATGCGGCAGTCGGGCGTGCTGGCCGCGGCGGGCATTCACGCACTCGAGCACAACATCGAGCGGCTGGCCGAGGACCACGCGAACGCGCGGAGGCTGGCCGAGGGGCTGGGGCGGCTGGGAGCGTTCGCGGTGGAGACGCCGGCTACGAACATCGTGGTGCTGCAGGTGGTGGAGGGAACACGGGATGGGTGGCTGGCGGCGTTCGCGGAGGCCGGGGTGCGGGCCGTGCCCTTCGGGCCGGGCCGCATCCGCATGGTGACGCACAAGGACGTCGATGCCGCCGGCATCGAGGAGGCGCTGCGGCGCGTCGACCGGGCGGCGGTGGCGGTCGGGTGAGGCGCTGGCTCGCGGTTGCCGCCCTCGCGCTCGCCGGCGCGGCGCTCGTCGCGTGCGGCAGCGAGCCGCTGGGAGCGCACGATCCCATTTTCGCGGCGGCGCCGTGGACGGGGCCGGAGCGGCTGCACTACAACCTCGTACAGCGGGACAACCTCGAAGGCACGTGCATCCTCGAGACCGAACCGGCGGTCTCGCCGGGGGTGACCGAGCTGCGCCGCCTCTGCCGCGACGCCGGGGAAGGCCGCTACGAGGACAACGGTTCCGCCCGCGTTGACTCGGCGACGTTGCGGCCGATCTCCTCGCTACGCGTGGTCCTGGACCTCGAGGAAGGCGACGCACGGCAGTTCGCGACCCGCTACCTGCCGGCCGAGGGCACCGTGGTCTTTGAGTCGAAGCAGTTCGAGGAGGGTGGGGCGGACCCAACGGACGCCCTGGAGGCCGAACGGAGGCTTCCCGAGCCAACGGACGACGTTCCCGAGCCCGCCTTCTACGACGACGAGGAGCTGCTCTGGCTGGTGCGCGGGATCCCGCTCCGGGAGGGCTTCGAAGGGGCCTTCACGAACGTGAATGCGTCGACCGGCAGGGTGTTTTCGGCAGAGGTCGCCGTCGAAGCGCGGGAGCAGGTAGAGGTGCCGGCGGGGACATTCACGGCCTGGAAGGTGCGGATAGAGACCAGCACCATCACCCAGCTGATCTGGATCGAGGAGGACGCTCCGCACCGCGTGGTCCGGGCGAGAATCGAGCGCCTGACCTACGAGTTGGCGGCCATCGAGCAGTAGCGAGAGGGGTCCGGACGGGCATCCCGGGGGCCCCGCGATCGGCGCCTTCCGTCGTGGCCGGCGAGCCCCTCGATCGGGCCCGTGGTGGTTCTCGCCGGAACTCATTAATTTATGTCGCTCGATTGTCTTGACACCCCTGACCAGCATCCTAGTATTCGCGAGCCACCCTAAGAACGCGAGATTAGATGCCTGTCGTAGTTGCGGTCAGCCGAGACGCCCGAATGCGTGACGCGCTTGACACCTACCTGCGTGAACGCGGGTACGACGTGACGGTCTTCCCCAACTACGACGTGCTGGTTGCGCACCTCGATCCGTCCGCGCCGGCGGCCCTGGTGGTCGACGTGCAGGGAGTGCCGCGGGGCGAGCCGGGCTCCCGTTTCACGCAGTTCAGCCAGTGGCTGGCGCGCACGTATGTGGACCAGCCGGCGCCGGCGCTCGTGTACCTGCTGCGGAAGGGGTCCCGACGCCCGCACTTCCACATTCCGGGCCCCGTCATCAAGAAACCGTTCCCGCTGGAGAAGCTGGGCGAGACGCTTCGCACCATGCTGGGCGACCCGACCCGGAGCGCGCGCGCCCCCTTCGAGGTGGAGACCGACACGAACACGCTCAAGGGGAGCGAAGGCGCGGAACACCTGACGAACATCGAGGCGAACCTGCTGGCGTACCTGATGGCGCACGAGGGCGAAATCCTTCATCCCCGCACGCTGCTGGCCGAGGTCTGGCAGTACCACGACGATGCCGGGGCGAACACGCTGGTGCGAGCGCACGTGAGCAACCTGCGCCGGAAGATGCGGTCGGTTCTCGGAAGCGATGAGCAGCTTGAGACGATCCGTGGCAAGGGCTACCGATTCGTCGCCTGACGGGGCTGCGTAACCTCTCCATCTCGTGACGCTTCCACTCCTCGCCGCTGCATGGCTCCTGGGCTTCGCGGCAGTGGGCGTGTGGGACGCGCCCTTCTGGGTCTCGGGCGCGTGGTTCGCCGTGGCGGCGCCGGCGGCGCTGCTCCTCAAGGGACGGAACGCGGGCGTGCTGCTGCTGGCAGCGGCCCTGCTCGCACTGCTTGGAGCCTGGCGCTTCGAGCAGTGGTCGGAGAGGCCGCTGCCCGACCTCGCCCGGTCGCTGGGCGGCGTGGTGACGATCGAAGGGCGGGTCGACTCGGAGCCGGACCCGGGGCTGACGACGCTGCGCTACCACGTGCGGGCCGACCGGGTGGAGGCGGCGGGGACGTGGCGCGAGACCGAGGGTCGCGTCCTCGTCACCGTGCGCGAGACGGAGCAGCTCGCCTACGGAACGCCGGTGCGGCTCTCCGGGAGGCTCGAGGCGCCACCCGTGCTGGAGGCATTCGACTACCGGGCCTTCCTGGCGCGGCGGGACGTGGTCGGGACGATGAGCTTCCCAGAGGTGGAGCGAACGGGGGAGGGGCCGCGCGGCCATCCGCGGGCGCTGGCGGCGGAGATGCGGCTGCGACTGGAACGGTCGATGCAGGCGGCGCTGCCGGAGCCGGCGGCCTCGCTGGGCAGCGGCATCGTGATGGGCCGCGACGGCACGATGCCGAGGGATCTCACCGAAGCGTTCCGGGAGACCGGCCTGGCGCACTTCGTTGCGGTCTCGGGTTCGAACATCGCGCTGGTGACGGCGCTGGCGTTCCTGCTGTTCGTGCCGCTGGTGGGGCGCAACTGGGCAATCGCGCCCGCCGCCGGCTCGCTCGTGCTCTACGTGTTCCTCGCGGGGGCCGAGGAGACGGTCGTGCGGGCGGCGATCATGGCGCTCATCGTGCTGGTGGGGTTCTGGCTGGGGCGGCCCCGAAGCGGACTGGCGGCGCTGGCGGCGGCCGCGATCGTGATGACGGCGGCACAGCCGCGGCTGGCGCTGGAGGCGGGGTTCCAACTGAGCGTGGCCTCGACGGCCGGACTCATCGTCTTCGGGCCATGGATCCACTACGGCCTGGCGTGGGTGGCGGCGAGGCTGGGGGCCGCCGGGGTTGTCCCGAACGTGCTGCTGGAGGTGGCGTCGCTCTCGCTGGCGGCCTGGGTGGCGGCGCTGCCGATCATCTGGGTCACGTTCGGGCAGGTTTCGCTGGTCGGGCCGCTGATCAACATCCCGACCGTGCCGGTGTTCGCGGTCGCGTTCTGGCTGAGCGGGGCGGCAGCGGTCGTGGGGGCGCTGTGGGAGCCCGCGGGATGGGCCGTCGGGCTCGCGGCGTACTACCCGCTGGCGTTCATCACCTGGATGGCGGAGGCAGGGGCGAGCGTCCCGCGAGCGGCGGTCGCCGTACCCCGCTTCGGAGCCGAGACAGCCGTGGCGGCCATGGTGGCGCTGGGCGCGCTGGCGTGGCCCGCGTACCGGTACCTGGCGCCGAGGCTCGCGCCGCCGGACTCGCCGAGCGGCGCCGTTCGAACGGTGCGGGCGGCAGCGCTGGCGAGCGCGGCGGGGGCGCTGGTGGCGGCGGTCGTCACGATCAGCGTGTGGCCCGCCGGCGGGCCGGGGGAACTGCGGGTCACGGTGCTGGACGTGGGGCAGGGCGACGCCATCCTGGTGACAACGCCGAACGGGGAGCGGGTGGTGGTGGACGGGGGGCCGAGCGGCCTCGTGCTGGCGCGGGAGCTCAGCGACGTGCTTCCCCACTGGGAGCGGGACATCGTGGCCGTGGTGCTCACGCACGCAGACGCGGACCACGTGGGGGGGCTGCCGGCGCTCCTCGAGCGGTTCGAGGTGGGACGCGTGTACGACAACGGGGAGGAGCGTGACACCGCCATGTTCGAGCGGTTCGAGGAGCTTGCCGGTGCACGGCACACGCTGCGCCGGGGCGACGCCTTCGAAGTGGACGGCGTCCGCTTCGAGGCGCTCTGGCCGCCGCCGGGGCCGCTCGAGGGTCCACGGAACGCCTCCTCGGTGGTGCTCCGCGTGACCTACGGAGACGCCGTCATCCTGCTCACCGGCGACATCGAGGAGTCGGCCCAACGGGCGCTGCTGGCAACGGTCGCGATCGGGGCGCAAGTGCTGAAGGTGCCCCACCACGGGGCCAGCACCAACGCGGACGGCTTCTTCGATGTCGCGGTAGCCAGCGTGGCAGTGATCTCGGCGGGAGAGGGCAACCGCTTCGGCCACCCGACGGACGAGACGCTCCGCGACCTCGCGGGGCGAGCGGTGCTACGCACGGACCTGCACGGCCGGGTGACGATCGTGAGCGACGGGGCGAGCATCACGGTGCTCGCCGAGCGGTGGGAGACGAGCTTTGCGCCTGCCGAGGGTGAGGGGTAGCGTAGCTAACCCCATGCCAGCACGAGCCGACGGCCGCGAGGCCCACGAACTGCGCCCAGTCACGATCGAGACGGGCTACCAGGAATTCGCCGAGGGGAGCTGCCTCATCAGCTTCGGCAAGACGCGCGTGCTCTGTGCGGCGAGCGTGGCGGAACGCCAGCCCGGCTGGCTGCGGAACACGCAGAGCGGCTGGGTGACGGCCGAGTACTCGATGCTGCCGCGGTCGACCTCCACGCGGACCCAGCGCGAGGTCGAGCGGGGCCGCCCGGGCGGGCGCACGCAGGAGATCCAGCGGCTGATCGGGCGTTCCCTGCGCGCGGCCGTCGACCTAGACCTGCTGGGGCCGCGCACGATCACGGTGGACTGCGACGTGCTGCAGGCGGACGGCGGCACGCGCACGGCGTCGGTCACGGGGGGCTTCATCGCGCTGCGCCTGGCGGCGGAGAAGCTGGCCCTCAAGAACCTGATCCCGGCCGAGGCGATCACGACGCAGGTGGCGGCGGTCTCGGCGGGGATCGTCGCGGGCACGCCCGTGCTGGACCTCTGCTACGAGGAGGACTCGGCGGCGGAGGTCGACTTCAACGTGGTCATGACGGGCGCGGACGCGTTCGTGGAGGTGCAGGGTACGGCGGAGGGGAAGCCGTTCGACGGAGCATCGCTCGATGCGCTCGTGGAACTGGCGCGGGGCGGCATCGCGGAGCTGTTCGAGCGGCAGCGCGAGGCGCTGCGCGCGGCTCAGACGTAGGGGCCGAGGTGCGTACCGCCGACGATGTGCAGATGCCCGTGTTCCTGGCTCTGCATGGCCTCGAAGCCGAAGTTGGAGAGCAGGCGGAAGCCATCGGGGCAGGCTTCGGCGCCGATCTTGTGGGCGATGCGGCCAACGGCCTCGATGCCGTCCTCCCAGAGTTCGGCCTGGGTGCGGTGCTCCTTCGTCATGGCCAGCAACATGACGGGCACCCAGCGGAGAACGTTCTGGATGACGATGACCTCGTCGTCCTCGTAGATGATGTTCGCGGGCTCGGTGCCGGCGACGATGTTGCAGAAGACACAGTACGGGGCACGCTTCATGGCGGGAGCCCGATTCTACAGGGCGGGGGCACGGCCACGATGGTGGAACGGCGGAACGGGGGTGGCCGATGCCGAGGCTGATGCCGATCCGGGGGCTGCGGTACACGGCCAGGGCGGGGTCGCTTGACCAACTGCTGGCGCCGCCGTTCGACGTGATCGGGGAGCGGGAGCGGGAACGGCTGGCGGAGCTCTCGCCGCACAACGCCGTGCGGCTGGAGGCGGCGGGCGAGGCGTACGAAGCGATCGCGACGGAGCTCGAGCGGTGGGAGGCGGAGGGCATCGTCGAGCGTGACGAAGAGCCGATGCTGTACGTGTACGAGCAGGTCTTCGTGGAGGAGGGAATCGAGCGGAGGCGGCGGGCGCTGATCTGCGGGGTGGAATCGCAGCCGTGGGAGGAGGGGGCGGTGCTCCCGCACGAGTTCACCATGTCGGCGCCGAAGGAGGACCGCCTGCGGCTGCTGCAGGCAACGGGAACGCAGTTCAGCCCCATCTTCATGCTGGCGCGGGACCGCTCCGGGCAACTGGCCGACTTGCTCGCGACGACGACCCAGTCCGGCGAGCCGGGCGTTTCCGGCGAGACCGCCGACGGCGTCGCGCACCGGCTGTGGGCGCTGCCAGCGGATCGGGCGACACTCCGACCGCTTGCTCCCCTCCTGTCGGAGGCGTTCTACATCGCAGACGGGCACCACCGGTACGAGACCTCGGTTGCCTACCGGACGTGGCTCGCCGAGCAGGACGGGTCGCTCGCGAGCGACCATCCGGCGCGGTTCGCGATGGCGGGGGTGGTGCCGGTGGAGGACGAGGGGCTGGTGGTGCGGCCGCTGCATCGCTTCGTCCCGCGCGAGGCGCCCGGGGACTGGCGAGCGCGGCTGGAGCCGCTGTTCGACGTGGAGGAAGCGCCGGTGGCCATGGAGCCCGGACCGCTGGAAGCGCTGCGGGCGGCCTCCCCTGAGGCGATCGTGGCGGTCAACCTGGCGCCGGGCGCGGTCCACCTGCTGCGCCCCCGGAGCGAGGAGGCGGTCGCGAGCCTGGCGCCCGCGGGGGCAAGCCCGCGCTGGGTGTCGGCAGCGCCGATCCTGCTGCGGCTGGGCGTGCTCGACCCGCTCTGGGGCGTCAGCGACGAGGAGCTGCGCGCCGGTGCGGTCACCTTCACGCACGAGGTGGCGGAGGTGGTGGAGGCACTGGGAGGGGGCGGCACAGGCTTCCTGCTCCAGCACGTTCCCGCGAGCGAGGTGATCACGCTCGCGGACGGGGGCGAGCGGCTGCCGCAGAAGTCGACGTTCTACTACCCGAAGCTGGGCACGGGGCTCGTCTTCGCGCCGCTCTCGGCCTAACGGCTAGCTCCCGGCGATGCGCCTGGCCATGAGGATGTCGGGCTTGCCCGGCCCGTTGGCGTCGGGGATCACGCCGACCAGGGAGAAACCGCAGGAGAGGTAGAACTCGTAGGGGTGGCGGCCGGGGTTCTCGATCCTGGCAAGACGTTCCAGCGGATTCGGGTAGAGGTCGGCATCACTCAGCGAGGTGCGGCCGTCCTCGTCATCGGCCCCGAGGTAGAGGGTCGTGGCGCCGCGGGCGGCTACCTGCCGTTCGAGGTCGGTCACGAGGGCGCGGCCGATGCCCTCGCCCTGCCGGGCGGGGTCGACGGCGAGGGGGTGGAGCTCCCAGGCGTGGCCGTCGTACTCGCGGATGCCGCCGATCCAGCCGATGACTACCACCCCGTCGCGAGCGACGCGGCTGACGCGGTCTTCGCCGAACGACTCGCGCACCTCCTCCTCGGCGCTGGCGAGGTCGGGCCAGGAGGGGGTGTGGTCGCGAAAGGCCTCGACCATGATGCGGGCCACCTGGGCGATGGCTGCCTCGTCGCCAGGGGAGAGGTCGGTGATCTCGAAAAGGGGCACCGGGACTAGAGACGGACGAGGCGGGCGCTGGCGATGCCTTCGACGGCGGCGATCGCATCGAGGCCGGCCGCGTCCGGCTCGTCGTCGAGCATCAGGACCATCAGGGCGCGCCCGCGGGGGCTGCTGCGCCCCACACGCATGGCGCTGATGTTGATGTCCTGGGTCCCAAGAAGGGTGCCGATCTGTCCGATCATGCCGGGGCGGTCCTCGTTCTCGCAGACGAGGAGGAAGCCGCTGGGGTCGGGAACGATGTCGATGTCGAGATCGTTGATGCGGAGGAGGGTGGGGCGGGAGTGGGTGGAAGCGCCACTGACGGTGACCTCGGCCTCGCTGCTGCCGACGCGCAACTCGATGAGGTTGTGGAACTCCTCGTGGGAGGCGCGGAGGCGCTCGTCGATGGTCCAGCCACGGGCCTCGGCGATGCTCGTGGCGTTGACGAGGTTCACGTTCTGGACGCTGATGGGCCGGAGCAGGCCGCGAATGGCGAAGGCCTTGAGGGGTGTCACGTCGTGCTCGGCGATCTCGCCGAAGAAGGCGAGGTCGATGGTGGTCAACTGGCCGTGGAGGAGCTGGGTCGCGACCGTGCCGAGCAGCTCGGCGACGGCGAGGTAGGGTCCGACAACCTCGATCGTCTCGGGCGGCACGAGGGGGGCGTTGACGGGGTAGCGGGGCGGGCGCCCGGCGAGCACGTCGAGCACCTGCTCGGCGATGTCGATGGCGATGCGCTCCTGGGCCTCGACGGTCGAGCCCGCGAGGTGAGGGGTGACGATGATGCGCTCCTCCTCGAGGAGGGGGTGCTCGCCGGGGGGTTCCGACGTGAACACGTCGAGCGCGGCGCCGGCGACCTTGCCGGAGCGCACGGCCTCGAGCAGGTCGTTCTCGTCGATGATGCCGCCGCGGGCAGCGTTCACGAGGCGGACCCCGTCCTTCATGGCGGCGAACTGCTCGCGGGCGATCATGCCGCGCGTGCTGGCGGTAAGGGGGGTGTGGACGCTGATGAAGTCGCTCGCGGCGTAGAGACGGTCGAGCCCGACGGGCTCGGCCCCGAGGGCGCGGACGCGCTCGACGGGGACGAAGGGGTCGTGGGCGACGACGTTCATCTCGAAGGCGAGGGCGCGGCGGGCCATCTCCGAGCCGATGGGGCCGAATCCGACGAGGCCGAGGGTGCGGCCGCGGAGCTCGGCGCCCATGAAATCGCGCCGGCGCCACTCGCCGCCCCGGAGGGAGCGGTCCGCCCGGGGGATGTGGCGGGCCAGCGAGACGAGAAGCGCGAAGGCATGCTCGGCGGCGGCGATGGTGTTGCCGCGCGGCGCGTTCACGACGACGATGCCGCGCTCCGTGGCGGCTTCGAGGTCCACGTTGTCGACGCCGGTGCCGGCGCGGGCGACGATCTGGAGCCTGCCCGCGTTGGAAAGCGCATCCGCCGTGACCCTGGCCTCGCTGCGCACCACGAGGGCCTCGTAACCGGCGAGCGCCTCGCGGAACTCGCCCGGAGACATCCCGGTGCGCACGTCGACATCGGCCTCCTGCTTGAGAAGGGCGATGCCCTCATCGGCGATGGGATCGGCGACGAGGACGCGGGGCCGGGGGCCGGGTTCGGTCACGTGGAGAGCCCTAGGCCGTGGCCCTGGCGGGAGTCTCGGCGAGGAGACGCTCGACGACGTCGAGGGCGGAGGCGATGTCCTCCCGGGAGAAGTGGCCCATGTGGCCGACCCGGAAAATCTTGCCGCGAAGGCTCTGCTGGCCACCGCCGAGCACGACCCCGAACTCTTCGCGCGCCCGCTTCGCGATGGCGAGGCCGTCGACATCGTCGGGCCAGCGCACGGCAGTGACGGTATCGGAGGCGAAGCGCTCGTCGCGGGCGAAGAGCTCGAGGCCCATCGCGCGGACGCGGTCGCGGGTGTACCGGGCGACGGCCTGATGGCGGCCGTAGATGCCCTCAAGACCCTCGGCGCGAAGGGACTCGAAGGCCTTGTCGAGGCCGTAGAAGACCGAGAGCGAGGGGGTCCAGGGCGTCTGCGCGTTCTCCAGCGATGAGCGGTAGCGGCGCAGGTCGAAGTAGAAGCGCGGCATGGTCGCGGTCTCACTGGCCTCCCAGGCGCGCTCGCTCAGCCAGAGGAAGGTGAGCCCGGGCGGGACCATCCAGCCCTTCTGGGAGCCGCTCACGAGCACGTCGATGCCCCAGCGCTCGGCCGGGCAGGGGATGGATGAGACGCTGCTGACGCCATCGACGATGAGCAGCAGGCCCCGCTCCCGCACGACGGCGCCGATGGCCTCGAGCGGGTTCGTGACGCCGGTCGAGGTCTCGTTGTGGGTAACGAGAACGGCCTTGATGGAGGGATCCGCATCGAGCCGGCGAGCGATCTCGTCGGGGTCGGCGGCGGCGCCCCACTCAAGCTCGTAGCGCACCACCTCGGCGCCGTAGGTCTCGGCGATGGAGGCGAGGCGGTTGCCGAACACGCCGATGGAAACGCCGAGCACGCGGTCGCCGGGGCTGAGCGTGTTGATGACGGCAGCCTCCAGCCCGCCGGTTCCGGAGGCGGTAATGGTGAGGACGTCGGTGGAGACGCCGAAGACCCAGTTCAGCCCCTCGGTGACCCGCTTGATGATGCCGGCGAACTCGGGTCCGCGGTGATTCATCATCGGTCCGCCGACGGCTTCGAGAACGTCATCGGGGCAGGGGGTCGGTCCGGGGATGCGGAGGTTCACGGCTCTTTCCATCGAGGTTCTTCCCGCCGATTCTCCCGCAGAGCGCGCCTACGAACACGAAGAGGGGCGGGCTCGCGTTAAGATCGCGACATGTCGTCCACCTTTCGGGACATTCCGAGCGTCGAGGCGGTGCTGAACGACCTGCGGGAGAACGGCTCGTGGCCGCATTCGCTCGCGGTGGAAGCGGCCCGCACCGCCATCGAGCACGCGCGGGAGGCGGTGCGGGCGGGAGAGGCCGCGCCCGACGTTGCGGCCATCTCGGCAGAAGCGGGCGCGATTCTGGAGGATCTGGCGCGACCCTCCCTGCGACGGGTCGTGAACGCGACGGGCGTCATCCTGCAGACGAACCTGGGGCGAGCGCCCCTGAGCGAGCGTGCGATGGCGGCGATGGCGGCGGCGGCCCGCGACTACACCAACCTCGAGTTCGACGTGGAAGGGGGGAGTCGCGGCAGCCGGCACGAGCACGTGCGCGACCTGCTCCAGCGCACGACGGGCGCCGATGACGGACTGGCGGTGAACAACAACGCCGCCGCCCTGCTAATGGCCCTGCACGTGTTCGCGCAAGGGCGCGAGGTGATCGTGTCGCGCGGGGAGGCCGTGGAGATCGGGGGCCGGTTCCGCATACCCGACGTGTTACGGGAGAGCGGCGCGCGGCTGGTCGAGGTGGGCACGACGAACCGCACGTACGTAGAGGACTACGCCAACGCCATCACGGACGAGACGGCGGCGGTCCTGCGCGTCCACCGCTCGAACTTCCAGGTGACCGGCTTCACGTCGCGACCGGAGCTGGGGGAGCTTGCGGCCCTCGCGCGGGAGCACGGCGTCCTCCTGCTGGACGACCTCGGAAGCGGGTGCCTGGTTGAGACGGCGGACTACGGGATCGAGCACGAGCCGACGGTGCGGGAAAGCCTGGAGGGGGGCGCGGAGCTGACCCTGTTCAGCGGCGACAAGCTGCTGGGCGGGCCACAGGCGGGACTGATCGTGGGGCGGGGGGACCTGGTAGCGACGCTGCGCCGCCACCCCCTGGCGCGGGCGCTGCGCGTCGACAAGCTCACGATCGCGGCGCTCAACGCGACGCTCTCGGCCTACGTGGCGGGAACGGAGCGGCAGGAGATCCCCGTCTGGTCGATGCTCGCGCTCGAGCGTGAGCAACTCGAGCCGCGGGCACGGGCGTGGGCGGAGGCGGGGAGCGGCGGGGTGGTGGAGTCGCGCTCGATGATCGGCGGGGGCTCGGCGCCGGGAGCGGGGCGGACGACCTGGTGCGCAGCGCTGCGGCCGGAACGGGGGGCGGAGTGGCTGGCGGGGGCCCTGCGGGAGGCCGACCCTCCCATCATCGGACGGGTGGAGGCGGGGGAGACGCTGCTCGACCCGCGAACGGTCGCGGATCGCGACGACAGCCACGTGAGCGCCACGATCGGGACACTCCTCTCCTCCGGCTCGTCGGGCGACTCACGCTCGTAACGCGGGAGCGTTGACCCCCTCGGAAGGCGGGGTATAGAGTGCGGCGCATCCGAATGTTCGATTTTTCACAACCGCCGCTCGCCCGAGCGGCGCGTGGGCCCGAGCAGAAGGGGATCCGCCCGGCCAATGACCTCTGACATCCCCGAGGTTGTAATCAACCGGCTGCCGCTCTACGCACGTGCGCTCACGACGCTGGCGGCGGGCGGCGAGGCGGTCGTGAGCTCGCAGACGCTGGGCGAGCAACTGGACGTGACACCCGCCCAGATTCGCAAGGACCTGAGCTACTTCGGGAGGTTCGGGAAGCAGGGCCGCGGCTACAACGTGGCCGACTTGCTGGACCAGCTGCGCACGATCCTCGGACTGGACCGGACCTGGAGCGTGTGCGTGGTCGGGATCGGGCGGCTGGGCCAGGCGATCCTGGAGTACGACGGATTCGTGCAGCAGGGGTTCAACACGGTCGCCGCCTTCGACGCCGCCCCGGATGTCGCGGGGCGCATGATCCAGGGCGTCACGGTACGTTCGATGGACGACCTGGAGGGCTTCCTCGCCAGCGAGCCGGTCGACATCGCGGTCGTGGCGGTACCGGCGGAGGCAGCACAGGCGGTCGTCGACCGGCTGGTGGCGAGCGGGGTGCACGCCATCCTGAACTACGCGCCCATCTCGGCGCACGTGCCGGAGGGCGTGTCG
Source organism: Dehalococcoidia bacterium (assembly GCA_022826585.1). Taxonomy (GTDB): domain Bacteria; phylum Chloroflexota; class Dehalococcoidia; order Tepidiformales; family Tepidiformaceae; genus UBA2991. The sequence goes on along the minus strand of JAJDUR010000047.1, from coordinate 766 downwards.
ATCCGGCAGATCGACCCGGTCGTGATGATGCAGGGGATGACGTACTACCTGAAGGAACTGGCCCCGAACTCCAGCTAGGCGGTCTTCGCCTTCGGCTCGGCGAGGCTCACGGCAGCCAGGAACGGCCCGACCTCGGCGGGTGAGTGCAGGCGGATGAACCGGGCCCCCTCGTATTGGGGGTCGTCCATGGCGGCTGAGTAGGCGCGGCGACGGCGGAAGTGGCTCTTGAGCGTCCACCAGACGAGTGAGCGGTCCCAGGGGAGGAAGTGCTCCCAGAGGCGCTCGCGGTTCGTGCCCCAGAGCAACTCGCGCGTGCGCCAGCGGCGAAACGAGCGGGCAAACGTGCGGGGGATGGTGACGCGCAGGGGGAAATCGAGCCAGACGACGGTGTCGGCGGCGCCCCAGGTGATGGGACGGACGATGCGGCCGTAGTTGCCGTCGATCACCCAGCCCTGCTCGTCGATGGCATCGCGCACCCGCCGCAGGAGAACGTCGTCCGGGACCTGGGTCCAGTTGGGCTCCCAGTTGAGCTCGTCGAGCTCGACATGGCGCAGGCCGAGGCGCTCGGCCAGGGCGGCGGCGAGGGTAGTCTTGCCCGAGCAGCTATCGCCGACCACGCTGATGTTCGGGCCGATGGCAAGGGGTTCGGCGGAGGGGTTCCCGGACACGAAGGACCGAGCGTAGGTCAGCGATCGGGTTGGGGGAAGAGGCCAACGAGCTGCTCCTCCTCCGTCGGGAGGCTGCGCTCGATGATCTCGAGGTGGTC
>JAJDUR010000091.1 GCA_022826585.1 Dehalococcoidia bacterium | reverse complement strand
GAGCTGGACTACCAGATCGACCAGAAGGCGAAGCACGTGGCCCTGACGGAGACGGGCATCGCCAAGATCGAGCGGGCGCTGCGGGTGGACAACATCTTCGGGGGAGATCCGCGCGTCGCCCGGCACCTGGAGGCGGCACTGGACGCCGAGTACCTGAAGCGTCCCGACCGGGACTACGTGGTGCGCAGCCGCGAGATCGTGATTGTGGACGAGTTCACGGGGCGGATGATGCCGGGGCGGCGCTGGAGCCACGGCATCCATCAGGCGGTGGAGGCGAAGGAGAACGTGCCCATCCAGCGCGAGTCGCTGACGCACGCGACGATCACGTTCCAGAACTACTTCCGGCTGTACGACAAGCTGGCGGGGATGACGGGTACCGCGGAAACGGAGGCGGAGGAGTTCGCGAAAATCTACGACCTCGACGTGGTCGCCATCCCGACGAACAAGCCGATGGTCCGCGCCGACCACGAGGACATGGTCTACATCAACGAGAAGGCGAAGTTCGCGGCGGTGGTGGAGGAGATCGCGGGGATGCATGGCCAGGGGCGGCCGGTGCTGGTGGGCACGACCTCGATCGAGAAGTCGGAGTACCTGGGGGCGCTCCTGCGGCGCCGGGGCATCGACCACGAGGTGCTGAACGCGAAGCAGCACGAGCGCGAGGCGAACATCGTGGAGAACGCGGGCGAGCCCGGGGCGGTCGTGATCGCGACGAACATGGCCGGTCGCGGGACCGACATCAAGCTGGGCGAAGGGGTGGCGGCTGCGGGCGGCCTGCACGTGATCGGGACGGAGCGGCACGAGTCGCGGCGGATCGACAACCAGCTGCGGGGGCGGTCGGGGCGGCAGGGGGATCCGGGGTCGAGCCGGTTCTTCGTGTCCTTCGGGGACGACATCATGCAGCGCTTCGCGCCCGACTGGGTGCCGGGGATGCTGGAGAAGATGGGGATGACGGAGGGCGTGCCGCTGGAGTCGCGCATGGTGACGCGGGCGATCGAGCAGGCGCAGCAGAAGGTGGAGGGCTACAACTTCGACATCCGCAAGCGGCTGGTGGAGTTCGACGACGTCATCAACGAGCAGCGGGCGGTGATGTACACGGAACGGGACAAGGTGCTGGAGGGGGCGGACACGCGCGAGAACGTGCTCTCGTTCGTGACGGAGGAGGTGGACGGGATCATCGAGCGCAACCAGGACGAGGGATTCGACGCGAGCCTCGTACACACGGAGCTGGGCGAGATCATGCCGCCCGACATCCTGCCGCCGCTGGAGGAGATTGAGCACCGGCCGGAGAAAGTTGCGGACCTCGCGCTGGACCGGGTGGAGGATCGGTACGAGGAGATCGAGGACGCGGTGGGGGACGAGGTGGCGCGCAGAATGGAGCAGTGGCTGCTGCTGGAGTCGATCGACTACCACTGGCGGGAGCACCTGACGGCAGTGGAAGAGGTGCGACAGAGCGTGGGCCTGCAGGCGTACGCGCAGGTGGACCCGCTGGTGGCCTTCAAGCGCGAGGGCTACGACATGTTCCAGCAGCTGCAGGGGAACATCCGGCGGCAAGTGGCGCAGGCGGTCTTCAAAATGCGGGCGCAGGACCTGCCGCCTCCCCCTCCGGTCGGGGCGACGACGGCGCGGAGGCCGGATCTGGAAGCCGCTCCCACCCGAGAAGCGGGCCGCAACGGCGGCAGCGCAGCCGCGCGCGGTCGCGGGCCTGCCGTCGCAACGGCAACGCCACGACCGGGAGGCAAGAAGATCGGCCGCAACGATCCTTGCTACTGCGGCAGCGGGCTGAAGTTCAAGAAGTGCTGCGGCAAGCTCGCCTAGCCGGTCCGGCGCGCTCGTGAGCGTTCTCGCGACGCTGGGGGTGGGCGCCGACGGCGTGCGGGCGATGCTCATCGACCCGCCCGACGACGTGCTCGGGGACGCGGGGAGGCTCGAACCGCGGCCGACGGTTGCGAGCTCGCTGCAGGTGGCGGAACCGGCCCTCCAGATCGCGTGGTGGCCGCAGCGGGATGACCTGAGCCCCGAGAGCCTGAGCAGGCTCATGTGGATGCTCTCGGCGGCGGGTGGGGGCATAGGGTGGCTCGTGAGCGACGGCGACGAGGAGAGCCCGTCGGGGGAGGAGCTGGCGGCGGCGGTCGATGGGTCGGCGCTGCGGGTGGAGGGGGAGACCGCGCTCGAGGACGGCGGCTTCGCCCTTCGCGTGGCGACGGGGGAGAGGTAGGGGATGCCGGCGACGGTGCTGATCCCCGTGAACCGGCTGGACCGCGCCAAGGGGCGGCTCGCATCGCTGCTGACGCTGGACGAGCGGGCGGACCTGGTGCGGCGCTCGCTGGGAACGGTGCTGGGAGCCGTTGCGGAGGCGGGACTGGAGTCGGTGGTGCTGACCACGGACGAAGGAGTCCGGGCGGCGGTGCCGCCGGGCGTGCGCATCATGGGGGAGGACGAGTCGCTCCGGGGGCTGAGCGCACAGCTTGAGCGGGCCGCCGAGCGGCTTGCGGTGGACGAATTGCTCATCCTGCACGCCGACCTGCCGCAGGCAACGGCCGAGGCACTGCGCGAGCTCGTCGCGCAGGCGCCGCCGGCCCCCTCGGTCACGCTGGTGCGTCCGGAGGACGGGGGCACGAACGCGATGCTGCTACGGCCTCCAGGGCGCTTCGCACTGGCCTACGGGAAGGGCAGCGGCGACCTGCATGAGGCGGCGGCGCGACAGGCGGGGATGGCGGTGCACCGGGCGGAGACGCCGGAGCTGTCGCTGGACCTCGACACGCCCGCCGACGTACGCACGCTCCTCGCGGACCCGGCAGGGCGCACCTGCGAGGCGGGCCGCTACCTCATCGGGATCGGGATCGAGGGGCGGGAGGCGCTGTCGGAGGGGTAGGGGCGGTCGCCATAAGGGCGGCATTCGACGCGAATCTTGGGAATCCGCACAGGCACATGAGCATTTCCTCATGCGAGAATGCATGGGCACTCTCGCCGGAGACTTTGCCATGGCTATCCAGGTCAACCTCCTATCGCACTCAGAGGATCCGATGCGGTCCCTCTACATGGCGTACCGGACGTGCTACAGCCAGCTCACGCCGCAGCAGGTGGCGGCGCGAGTCGAGGACGAGCGCATCCCGCGGGAGAAGATGCACAACTTCATCGTGGAGCGGCTCAAGACGGGACACGCGAGCCCGCTGGAGCAGGTGTGGTTCGAGTTCGCCATCTCGGGGGTTTCGCGAGCGTTCAGCCACCAGTTCGTGCGGCACCGGGTGGGGATCTCGTTCGAGCAGCAGAGCCAGCGCTACGTGACCTACAAGAAGGGCGAGTTCCCCTACAGCATCCCGAAGAGCGTCGAGAAGGCGGGGATGTCGGAGAAGATGGAGGACCTGTTCGGGAAGGCGGGGGCGCTCTACGAGGAGCTAGTGGAGGCGGGGGTGCCGGCGGAGGATGCGCGCTTCCTGCTGCCGAACGCGACCACTACCAATTTCAAGATCACGGTGAACTTCCAGAGCCTGCTGCACATCTGTGACCTGCGGCTGTGCACGCGGGCGCAGTGGGAATTCCGGCGGGTGGCAGCGCTCATGCGGGCGGAGGTGGCGAAGGCCGTGCCCGAGCTGGGCGGCTACCTGCAACCGAAGTGCGGTGAGCTGCGCACGGGGTACTGCGACGAGTCGGTGGAGGACTGGGAGGCGTGTCCGATCGGGCGGGTGCGTCCGCACAAGGACGCCCTCTTCCGACTGTACGACCAGTACCGGAAGGGCGAGCTGCAGCCCCTGCGCGAGGAGGACTGGGACGCGATCGAGGGGATCGGGGCCGAGGTAGCCGGCGGCGGCTGATCGCGGGCGCGGCGCGACCTCGCTACGCTAGGTTCATGGCGTCAAGCGAGCGCAGGATCGTGGTCCGGAACCTGGGGCTCACCGAGTACGGCGAGGTCCACCGGCTACAGCAGGAGCTGCAGGCGGAACGCATCCGTGGGGAAGGCGCCGACACGCTGCTCCTGACGGAGCACCAGCCCGTGTTCACGCTGGGCCGGAACCACCCCGAGCCGAACCTGCGCGCGACGGAAGCGATGGTGCGGGCGGCGGGCATCGAGGTGGCGCAGACGGAGCGGGGCGGCGACATCACCTACCACGGCCCGGGGCAGCTGGTGGCGTACGGGATCATCGACCTGCAGGCGTGGGGCGTGCGCGTGGTCGACTACGTTTCGGCGCTGGAAGACACGATGTTCGGGGTGCTGGGGGAGTGGGGCATCGAGGGGCGGCGGCACGAATGCGCGCGAGGAGCGTGGGTAGGGGAGCGGAAGGTGGGGTCGGTTGGGCTGCACGTGCGGCGGTTCGTCTCGATGCACGGAGCGGCGCTGAACGTGGCTCCGAACATGGAGCACATCGCCCTGATGAACCCCTGCGGCCTCGAGGACACGGAAATGACGAGCCTGTCGGCGGAGGTGGGGCAGGCGGTGGCGATGGGGGAGGTGGCGGAGGCGTTCGTGCGGCAGTTCGGGCGGGTGCTGGCGTGCGACGTAGCGGAGGCAGTTGCTGAGCTGTCGGGGTGAGCCCTACGAGCCGATGAGTCTGTCGTACTCGTCGTGGGTTCCGATCCACACCCAGATGAAGTCCTCGGCATCCTCGACGGCCAGCGCCCTATGATCGCGGCCGACTCGGGCCGACCAGAACTTGCCAACCTTCTTGAAGCGCAGGGAAGGGTGGGCGGGGTTCTCGGCGAGCAGGCGAAAATTCCGCCTCGCGGTTCGCTGGATACGCTCGGGAAGCCGCTCGAACCGCTTCCAGAATCGAGGTGTAGCCCGATGCACCTAGAGGTCTTCGAGAGGCCGCTGGTCGCTCGGGTCGCGGGCCTCTTCGACGAGGAAGTCGAGGGCTCCGGCCTCTGAATCTGTTTCGAGATGACTATCCCAGCGCTCCCAGTCCAGGTTGCTGATCCACTCTCGCAACTGCACGTAGTCAGCCTCGGGGAGGACCAGAATCGCTTGCTGGATTTCGGCGATCGTCGACACCGGGGGCCACCTCCGGTCTGTTTCTCGCTCCCTCAAGGATAGCGGGTCACCGGCAGCAATTGCCTAGCGTGGCCGGGTGACGGAATCGAGGAGGCGGCGGGTGGCCTCGGCCACCTGCTCGACGGCCTCCTCGAACGCTTCTTCGTTGCGGCGCGAGGGGGCGCGGAAGCCGCTCACCTTGCGGACGTACTGGAGGGAGGCCTCGCGAATCTCGTCGTCGCGGGCGGCGCCTTCGGGGCCGCGCAGCCGCTTGATGCTGCGGCACATGCGCTACAGCTCGGGAGCGGGTGGGCGGCTGGGGCGACGTGCTTCCACCCAGGCCATGCCGGCGGCGAGCGCGGCGATGCAGAACCCCAGCAGGATGCCGATGGTGATGGAGAAGCTGTCGCGGAGGCCGTCGGGGCCGGTGGTGAGGGCGGCCCGCCAGAGGTCGAATGCGGTGAGGGCGACGATGAAGAAAAGCAGGGTGAGGCCAACGGAGGCCTCGAGCCAGGCACGACGCAGCAGAAGGTAGGCGAGCGAGATGCCCCCGAGCGCGTAGAAGGGGATGGTGACCGGCACGACCCAGTCGCGGACCTCGGTCCAGCTGGCGCGGGCCTGGAAGGCGAGCGCCCCGAACGCCGCGGTGCAGGCCACGCCGACGGCGATGTGGAGGAGCAGCCGGCCGTAGTCCCGGCGGTCTGCGGGCGCGTCCGGGCGGGTGTCGCGGTCGTGGACGACCTCGCTCTTCTGGGTCTCGACGGGTGCGGCGGCGGTGAAGTCAGCCATCGCCCGCGATCATGGCGGGCGGGCGGCAGCGGGGCAAGCTCAGAATACGGTGACGCTGGACGTATCACGTACCGCTTCGGTATGATCGAGCCGTGTGATTCTCGGATACGGGGACAGGCGGACGCGGGCGTTCGCGGAAGGGAACTTCACCGCTGCGTTCCAGGGGTTCGAGAGCCAGGCGGAGAGACGACTATCGATCTTGAATGCGGCTCCTTCCCTCGAAGCCCTTCGCGCACTGCCCGGTAATCGCCTCGAAGCGTTGCAGGGGGACCGGCTGGGCCAGTACTCGATTCGCATCAACCGCCAGTGGCGCATCTGCTTCACCTGGCCGGCCGGGAGCTCCGGACCGTACGACGTAGAGATTGTGGACTATCACTAGGAGGCAGGCCGTGGAGAAGCTATTCAAGCGAGCCGTTCACCCAGGGGAGATTCTGAAGGGCGAACTCGAGGAGCTTGGCGTGAGCCAGGCAGCGTTCGCTCGCGAGATTCGCGTTCCCGCCAACCGGATCAGTCAGATCGTGTCGGGGAAGCGCTCGATCAGCGGGGACACGGCCCTGCGGCTGGGACACTGGTTTGGCATGGAGCCGCAGTTCTGGATGAACCTGCAGGCCCAGTTCGATCTGGCCGTAGCTGACGAGCAGGTGGGAGCCACCGTCCGGAATCTTCCGACTGTCTCCGACGGCCAAGGGTAGGAGCGAGCCTCGGAGCGCTAGAACTCGTCGATGCACCAGGGAGCGGTGTGCCAGCGAAAGAGGGCGTCGGCCAGGCGCAGAGCCTCGAGCGCGCCTTCGACCCGACCGGCGCGGGCGAGCACGGAGGGGGAGACATCGCCGAGATAGACGGTCCCGAGGGCGTCGGCGCCGAGGGTGATGTCGGGTGAGGCGTCCGTCCGGCGGCAGGTGGCCCTGCCGTTCTCCACCGTGAGCTCGAAGCGGCCGGCGGCCCAGGGACCGAAGTCGTCGGCGACGTCGAGGACGAGGCAGCCATCGGCGGCGTAGGCGCGGCCTTCGAGGGCCTTCGGCACGTCGAGGATGCGCACCCACAGGGTGTCACGGGGGATGCGGCGGAGGTGGCGGGGGTCGGAGAGCATCCAGAGGAGGGGGTCGTCGGGTGGGCGGTTGTCGGCCTGGATGGTCCCGATGAGGTCGACGCCGAAGAGGTAGCGCCAGAGAGCGGCCTCGGCGGCGGGGTTCAGGGCAACCAACTCGTGCAGGCGGAGGATCCCCCGGGGGACGCCCTCAGGCCAGTCGGCCTTAACGGTGTAGATGGCGTAGCCCTCGGGCCCCTCGGGCCCGGTGTACTCGACGTAGAGGCGCTTCGTGAAGCCGTCGTCGGGCTTCTCCGTGTTGGGGATGACGAAACCCCTCCAGAGATAGGGGAAGCGGGTCATCATGCCGGGGCGCGACTCGCGCAGGCGGTCGTGGAGCGCCGGCCAGCGTTCGAGGGCGGCGTCGGGGGCGACGAAGCGGACCTCGCCGGGCGCCTCGGGGGCGTCGGCACGGAACTCGGTGTGACGCCGGTCGATGCTCACGCGGTCCGACTGCGCCGCCATGCCGTAACCGAAGCGGCCGTAGATGAGGCTCTCGGAGGCCCAGAGGGCCGCGAGCGGCTCACCGCGGTCCCGGATGTCGTCGAACTGGCGGCGCATGAGCTCGGTGAGGACGCCGCGCCGGCGGTGGGTCGGCGACACGGTGACGGCGGTGACGCCGGCCGTGGGCAGGTCGCCACCGGGGACGCTCATGGAAAAGGGGATGGAGTGGGTCTTGCCCACCATCTCGTCCCCGTCGAAGGCGGCAATCCCGCGGTCGAAGTCGAAATGAGGGCGGATAGGCTCCGCCCAGGCGGTCGCCCCCTCGGGGCTATCGAGGAAGCCGCGCGCGTTGCCAGCGATCCACTCGTCCCAGTCATCCTCGATGAGGGTGCGGTAGGTGATGGCCATCGATCGACTATGGCGGGATGGGCGGTAACGGGCCAGACGGGGCCGGAGGCAGGCGGTAGGCTTGCAGCATGGGCGCAATCGGCACGCTGACGCTCTCCGCGGGCGTCTCCGCGGATGCGGTGGTGGGGGCACTGGCCGGGTACGTTGAGGAGGACGCACGGGTGGTGGTGATCGAGGCGGCAGCGGAGGCGGATCTGGGGGCGTGGCCGGGGGAGCGCGTGCGTTGGCTCTGGCGGGACTACCCGCTGCCGGTCGTGTTCGCGTTCGATGGGACCCTGTCCGGGGCGGAGGCAGCGTTCGCGCTGGGGTGCGACATTCGTGTGTGCGGTGAGGGAGCGGCACTCGAACTGGACGCGGCGGCGATGGACGACCTGACCGCTGCCCGCGCGCGCACCCTGCTGGGGCTGGCGGCGGGCGACGCGATCCCGGCGAGGTTCCCTGCAGGGGAGGCGCTGGAGCGGGGCCTGGTGTCCCGGGTGGGGCCGGTGGGGAGCGCGGGAGAGGTGGCGCGGGGGGCGGCGGAGGCAATCGCGGCGAGGGGCCCGATCGCGACCCGGCTGGCGAAGGAGGCGGTCTGGCGGGGACTCGATCAGCCGCTTGAACAGGCCCTGCGGTTCGAGACCGATTTGACCTTGGTCCTGCAAGCGACCAAAGATCGGGCGGAAGGGGTGCGGGCTTTCCTTGAGAAGCGCCCGCCGGACTTCACTGGGGAATAGCGCATGATTGTCTTGCTTGAAGAACCTGAGTCGTGGTCGCTGATGATGCTCGTCAGCGCGGTCGCGATCGACAATGCCGAACTCTCCTTCGAGGGGAAGGAGGCGATCCGGCGCTGGCGCTCGGATCACCAGGAAGGGACGCCGGAGCTGGAAGGGCTCACGGAAGCCCTGAACGAACGCCTGAACTCTGCCATCGATGCTAAGCTGATGCGCCGCGTCAAGAGCAAGGGTCGCTACGAGACGGTGCGGAGGTAGACATGGCCCAGGTGACGTACAGCGACGACGAAATCAACGAGATGCTCATCGAGCTCGTGAACCGGATGGCGAGTGAGGCGGAGCTGAACGCGAAGGACCGCGCCATGCTGAAGCGCTGGCGCTCCTCGGAGATGAAGCTTGGCAGCGACGAGCTGGACGACCTCGTGCGGAAGGCGAACGAGGACCTGGCGAAGAACCTCTCCTCGCGGGAGAAGAGTGCGATCCGCAAGCCCGACTGGCGCCACTAGACCTCGCCGACTCCGCAATCAACACCAGCCGCGCCGGCCCCCGTGGGCCGGCGTTCTTCTTGCCTGCGGCGCGCGCGGCTGCGGCCGCCGTAAACTGGCTGCATGGCCGACCCGGTCCTGTTCGAGATCGATGAGCGGGGCGTGGCGACGATCACGCTCAACCGGCCCGAGCGCCTGAACGCGATCAACATGGTCATGCGCGACCTCTTGTGGGAGTACCTGGGGGCCTGTCGCGACCACCCGGACGTGCGGGCCATCCTCTTCCGCGGGGAGGGGCGGGCGTTCAGCGCGGGAGCCGACATCTCGGAGTTCGGGACGGCGCCGAGCCTGTGGGAATCGCGGCGCGCGCGGCACGAGCGGGACGTCTGGGGGCTGATGCTCTCGCTGCCGGTGCCGTTGGTGGCGCGGATGCACGGCTTCTGCTTCGGTGCGGGCCTGGAGTTGCCCCTCTGCTGCGACGTGCGCGTCGCGGCGGAGGACACGCAGCTCGCACTCCCGGAAGTGACGCTGGGGTACATCCCGAGCGCGGGCGGCACGCAGACCCTGCCGCGGACGATTCCGCCGGGCGCCGCCGCCGACCTGATCCTGACAGGCGAGCCGGTGGGGACGGAGGAAGCGCTGCGCTGGGGGTTGGTCACGAAGGTGGCGCCGGCGGCGGATCTGGACGCAGCCGTGGAGGAGACGGTGGAGGAACTACTGGCGCGGCCGTTCGAGCCGGCGAGGCCGCGACTGGGGTGAGCCGGTGGTCGGTGGTCGGGAAGCGGGTGGAGGGCCTCGGGGGCCGACCAGTCTCCCAACGGCCAACAGCCGGGCGCGCTCCGCACACCCTCGATTCGCGCGGCAAACGGGGCGCCGGTAGAATCCCGTTCCGCCGCGTGTACGCGGAAACCCGCTCCTGGGAGGGAGCATGAACACGATCGAGTTCCTACAGATTTCCGCCGCCGTGGTGCCCGACCGGGAGGCGCTGGTGGAGGTGGGCGGAAACGGCCGCCGCCTGACCTACGCCGAGGTGCAGGAGCAGGTGACCCGCCTGGCGAACGCCATTCGCGGCCTGGGCGTGGAGCAGGGCCAGAAAGTGGCCGTGATGGCCCAGAACGGCGCGGACTTCGTGCTGACGTACTACGCCTGCGCGATGCTGGGCGTGACGCTCGTCCCGCTGAACTACCGCTCGAAGGACGAAGAGCTGACGCACATGCTGAACGTGAGCCAGGCGGGCGTGCTGTTCGTCTCGGAGCGCTACCGCGACCTGGCTGCCCGCATCCGGCCGGGGCTGGAGCACACGAAGACGCTGGTGAGCTACGACGGGCCCGCGGAGGGGTACCTCGACTTCGCCGACCTGATCGCGGGGGCGGAAGCCGAGGACATCTGGGTGGACGTGGACGACGAGCAGCCGACGGTCCTCATCTTCACGAGCGGCACGACGGCGCTGCCCAAAGGCGTGATGGTCACGTACCTGGACATGACCGCCTACGTGACGAACACCATGAACCCGGCGGATCCCGACATCCACGAGAAGACGCTCGTCTCGGTGCCGTTCTTCCACATCGCGGGGGCGACGGCGATGCTCTCCTCGATCTGGGGCGGGCGCACGATGCTGGTGCTGCCGCAGTTCACGCCGGAGGGGTGGCTGACGGCCGTGGGCGGCGAGGGCGCGACCCACTCGATGGTCGTCCCGACGATGCTGAAGCGCCTGATGGACCACGAGGACCTGGAGAAGACCAGCCTGGACACGCTCCAGCTCATCACCTACGGGGCGGCGCCGATGCCGTACGAGGTGGTGCGCCGGGCGTGTGACATCTTCCCGCCGCAGGGCGTGGGCCTGATGAATGCCTACGGGCAGACGGAGTCGACCTCGACGCTGACCTACCTGGGTCCCGACGACCACGACCTGAGCGTGGACACGGACGTGCGGGAAGCGCGGCTGCGGTCGGTGGGCAGGCCGATGGAGGACGTCGAGATCGGCATCATGGACGACCGCAACAACATCGTGGCCGCGGGCGAGGAGGGCGAGATCTGCGTCCGCTCCGACCGCGTCATGAAGGGGTACTACGGGCAGGAGGACGCAACCAGCGCGGCTATTATCGACGGCTGGTTGCACACCGGCGACGTGGGCCGCGTGGACGACGGCGGCTACCTGTTCATCACGGGCCGGAAGAAGGACCTGATCATCCGCGGCGGCGAGAACATCTCGTCGGGCGAGGTCGAGAACTGCCTGGAGGACCACGAGGGCATCGACGAGGCGGCCGTCATCGGCGTTCCCGACATGGACTGGGGCGAGGTGGTGAAGGCGGTGCTGGTGCCGAAACCGGGGGCGACGCTCACGCCGGAGGACGTGAACGCGTACTGCAAGAGCCGCATCGCCTCGTTCAAGGCGCCCCAGTACATCGCGGTGGTGAATGAGCTGCCGCGGAACGCTATGGGCAAGGTGCTGAAGACCAACCTCCGCGAGCTGTACGGCACGCCGACGAACGACAACGTATGAGCGCACAGCCCGACACGCAGGAGCAGGGACCGACCGCCGACAGCAAGCGGGAGCCGAAGGGCAAGCGCTTCAACGTGACGATCGTGGGCGCGGCCGTGCCCGTGGCGGTGATCGCCGCGATCGGCGCGCTGGAGACGGCGCAGACGGAGCGCGCGAGCCGCGAGGTGTTCTTCAACATCCAGGGCTTCGCCCTGATGTACTTCATCTTCGGCATCTCCGTGGCCGTCATCCTGGGGGCGTTCCTGCAGCGCCTGCGGGTGTGGCGGCTGGGCCGCGGGCACGACGTCTTCAGCAACCTGGGCGCGCGCATCACGAACGCGCTGACGCTGGGCGCGGGAACGGGGCGGGTCACGAACGACCGCTACGCGGGCGTGATGCACTGGTGCATCTACTCGAGCTTCGCGGTGCTCACGCTGGTGACGATCCTGCTGGCGATCGACGACTACTTCGACCTGATCTTCCAGGTCGGCGGCGAACACGCGTTCCTTGAAGGGGGCGTGTACCTGGCCTACAGCTTCGTGGGCGACCTGTTCGGAATCATTGGGCTGGTGGGCATCGGGATGGCGGTGTTCCGCCGCTTCGGTCCGGCCCCGGCCAAGCTGACCTGGGACCGGCGGCAGTCGGAGGACGCGATCGTCGTCGGACTGCTGGGGTTCGTGCTGTTCACAGGCTTCCTCGTGGAGGGGCTGCGGATCGGCGGGCACGAGATTCCGGCAGGCCACGAGAACTGGTCGTACTGGTCGCCGGGCGGCTGGGTAATCGCGAAGATCGTGGGCGGCGCCAGTGAGAGTGCACTGCTGAGCGCGCACCAGGTGTTCTGGTGGATCCACGTGGTCGGGGCCTTCGCCCTGCTGACGCTGATGGCGCTGACGAAGTTCCGGCACATCGTGTTCGCGCCGGTGAACGCGTTCCTGAAGCGCCCGGCAGTCCCCGCCTACCTGGCGCCGATGGGCGACTTCGAGCAGCTGATCGAGGAGGGGGCGAGCCTTGGTGCGGGCAAGGTCCAGGACTTCTCCTGGAAACAGCTCTTCGACACTGACACGTGCGTGCGTTGCGGACGCTGCACGGACGTCTGTCCGGCCTACACGGCGGGGCAGCCGCTCTCGCCGATGGCGATCATCCAGGACCTGAAGTCGTACATGAACCACGCCGGCCCGCTGCTGATCGCGGGGAAGGATCCCTCGGAGAAGGTCGAGGGCGAGCTGGTGGGCGACTACGTGAAGGACGAGTCGCTGTGGGCCTGCCGCACGTGCATGGCGTGCGTGCAGGAGTGCCCGGTGCTGATTGAGCACGTGCCCACGATCGTGGACATGCGGCGCTACCTCGTGATGGAGCAGGCGCGCATCCCGGGGACGGCGCAGGAGACGCTGCAGAACATCGAGCAGCGCGGCCACCCCTGGCGGGGCACGCAGCTGACGCGCGAGACGTGGATGGAGCAGCTCCGCGAGGAGGGCATCGAAGTGCCCAGCTTCGACGGGTCGCAGGAGTACCTGTACTGGGTGGGCTGCTCGGGCGCGCTGGTCGAGCGGAACATGCCGATCACGAAGTCGGTGGTGCGGCTGCTGATCGAGGCGGGCGTGAGCTTCGGCGTGCTGGGCCAGCAGGAGACCTGCACGGGAGACCCGGCGCGGCGGCTCGGCAGCGAGTTCCTCTACGCGACGCTGGCGGAGACGAACGTGGCGTCGATGAACGAGATCGGGGTGCGGCGCGTGATCACGGCCTGCCCGCACTGCTTCAACACGTTCAAGAACGAGTACCCGGACTTCGACGGGCAGTGGGAGGTCACGCATCACGCGGAGTTCCTCCAGCTCCTGCTGGCGCAGGGGAAGCTGCAGCCGAAGGAGATGAACGGCCAGACAATTACGTACCACGACTCGTGCTACCTGGGGCGGGGCAACGGGATCATGGACGCGCCTCGCGAGGTGCTCGACCAGATCCCGGGCGCGGAGCTGGTGGAGATGCCGCGCAGCCGCGAGAAGGGGCTCTGCTGCGGCGCGGGCGGCGGCAACATGTGGCTGGAGGAGACGGGCACGCGGGTGAACCACCTGCGCACGGCGGAGGCGGCGAACACGGGCGCGAGCATCGTGGCGACGGCCTGCCCGTTCTGCATTCAGATGTTCGAGGACGGCATCCCGGCCGTTCAGCCGGACGAGGACGCGCGCTCGATCCAGGCGTACGACATCGCGGAGCTGCTCGAGGTGAGCGTCGCGCCACCGCGTCCGGCGGGCGAGGGAGCCATCCCGCCGGGGGTTGCGGGGTAGGGGACGGTCCCCTTCAAGCCGGCAGCTCGACCCGCCGGTGGCACATGGGAAACTCCCCCGCGCCCCTGTAGCATCGCGACACGGGGTGAGGGGATCGGTATGCGGGCCAGGGCGCTGAGTGTTGTCGGAGTGGCGGTCCTGGGTCTGCTGCCTCTGGGGGC
>JAJDUR010000117.1 GCA_022826585.1 Dehalococcoidia bacterium | reverse complement strand
GGTGTGCCAGTACCAGCGCGAGGTGGTGAAGAAGCTCTCCGTGAACCAGAAGATGCTGACGGTGTCGAGCAGGAACTGGCGCGAGAACGCCTCCTCGACGTCGCCGTTGTTGTCGCTCCAGTTGCGGCGGCGCTCGACCAGCCAGGACGCGAGCCCGGCGGGCGAGTCGTGCAGGGCGAAGGCGAGGGTCTGGGGGTCGGTGGTATGGACGGCGATGTGGGAGAGGGCGGTCTTCCAGCGATCCTCCATGACGTCGTAGCGGTGGCGTTCCTCGGGGGCGAAGTCGTCGCGGCTGGTGCGCATCGCGGGGCCCATGAGCATGCCCACGAGCTGACTGGTGCTGCCCTGCTCGGGGAGGTTGTCGGGGACGGAGGTGGCGGGGAGGGAGGGAAGCGTCACGTACACCCCGAGGACGTGCTCCGGGTAGCGGGCGCCGAGGGTGGCCGACATCATCGCGCCGAAGTCGCCGCCGGCGGCGGCGAAACGGTCGTAGCCGAGGACCTCGGTCATGAGGCGCGCCCAGAGGTCGACGCCCTTGCTCGTCTGGAGGCCGTCGACACGCAGGGGGGTGGAGAAGCCGAAGCCGGGGAGGGAGGGCACGACGACGTCGAAGGCGTCGGCGGGGTCGCCGCCGTAGGCGGCGGGGTCGGTGAGGGGGCGGATGACCTGCTCGAAGTCCCAGAAAGTCCAGGGCCAGCCGTGGGTGAGGATGAGGGGCATGGGGTTCGGGCCCTTGCCCTTCTCGTGGATGAAGTGGAGGGGTACGCCGTCGAAGTCGACCTGGTAGTTGTTGTAGCTGTTGATGCGGGCCTCGGTCTCCCGCCAGTCGAACTCGTGCCGCCAGGAGTGGAGGAACGACTGGAGGTACTCGCCGTTCATGCCGAAGCGCCAGTCCTCGTTGGCGAAGTCGGGAGCGAAGCGGGTGTTGTCGATGCGCCGGTGCAGGTCGGCGATGGCCTCGTCGGGGATGGCGACGGTGAAGGGCTCGGGCTGCGGCATGGGGTTCCTCCGTTGGGTTCGCGGGACGCACCTTACAGGGGCGCGGAGCGGGAGGGGCGCTAGACCTCCGGGAGGTCGACCGCGCGGCCCTCGGTGCGGCTGCGGTGGGTGGCCTCGATGACGCGCATGTATTCGACGCCGTCGGGGAAGCTGGTGAGGGTGACGGGGGCGCCGCGGCGGATGGAGTCGACGAAGTCCTGCTCGACGCGCCACTCGCCGGCGGTGCCGGGGTCGGGGTCGAGGGGGGTTGGCTCCTCGCCCAGGGGGGCGAAGGCCATGGTGTCGCCGAGGCGCCAGTGGAGGGTTCCGGCGGAGCCGTAGATGGAGATGCCGTTCGCCTCGGGCGGGGCGGCGTGGAGGACGGTCGAGACGCGGTAGGTGACGCGCCCGCCCCGTTCCAGCTCGGCGAAGACGCCGAGACTGTCGGGCACCTCGATGGCCGTGCGTTCGCCGGTCTCGGCGTTCGTGCGCTCGCGCACGAAGGTCTCGCCGTGGGCGAGGACGGAGCGGGTGGGGCCGAACCAGCGGCCGATGATCTCGGTGTAGATGCCGTAGGCCATCACGTTCATGCCGGAGAGGTCGGTGCGGTCGCGCCAGTGGAGGGGGGCGTCGAGGTTGAGGGAGGCGCCGCCCAGGACGGTGACGTGCACGTCGCGGACGTCGCCGATGGAGCCGTCCTCGAGCAGGCGGCGGATGGTCTTCCAGCTCCTGAAGTCGAAGGGGGCGGGCACGAGCTGGGCGACAAGGTCGGGACGGGCCTCGGAAGCAGCGAGCATCTCTCGGGCCTCGGTCGCGTTCATGGCCATGCGCGCCTCGCAGAGGACGTGCTTACCGGCCTCGAGGGCGGCGACGGTGAGGTCGCGGTGCCGGTAGGGCCACGTGCCGATGCAGACCGCGTCGATATCGGGGGCGGCGAGAAGGGTGGCGGCGTCGGGCTCGACGCGGGGGATGCCGTACTCCTCGGCGATGGCGCGGCCGCTGGCCTCGCTGCGGTTGCAGACCGAGACGAGCTCGACCTCTCCGGTCTCCCGGAAGCCGGGGATGTGGCGCAGCTTCATGTTGCCGCCGGCGCCGATGAGGCCGACGCGCAGGGGGGCTTCGTTCGTGGTCATTCCTGAGTGCTCCTTCTGCTAGCGGCCCTGCCAGCGGGCGGGGCGCTTCTCGGAGAAGGCACGGGGGCCTTCCTTCGCGTCTTCGGAGTTGAGGACGGCGCGGCTGACCCACTCGCCGGTGCGGTAGGACTCGTCGATCATGAGCTGCCGCCACTGCTGGGCCATGAACTTGCTGCCCTCGACGGAGAGGGGCGCGTTTTCGGCGATCATGCCGGCGATGGCCTCGGCCCGGGGCATGAGGTCGTCGGGGTCGAGCACCTCGCGCACGAGGCCCATGCGGAGGGCGTCGTTGGGCTCGACGCGATCGCCGGTGAGGAGGATGTACATCGCATCGCTGAAGGGGATGAGGCGGGCGAGGTGGTGGATGGCGTAGCCGGCGAGGATGCCGCGCTTCACCTCGAACAGGCCGAACCAGGCCTCGGTCGAGCAGATGCGGATGTCGCAGTCGAGCGCGCGCTCGAGGCCGCCGGCGATGCAGAGGCCGTTGATGGCGGCGATGAAGGGCTTGGGGGAGCGGGAGAAGGGGAGGGTGGAGGCGGGGTCGAAGGAGCGGGTGGGGGCAGCGCGGTCGCCGCGGTCGACGTTGCGCTGGTTCATCTCCTTCAGGTCGGCCCCGGCGCTGAAGGCGCGGCCGGTACCGGTGAGGATGCCGGCACGCATCTCGGGGTCGGTATTGAAGTCCGCGAGAGCCTCGGTGAGGTCGTCGCCCATGGTGCCGCCGAGGGCGTTGAGGCGCTCGGGACGGTTCATGGTGAAGACGGCGAAGCGGTCGCGCTTCTCGTAGAGCAGGTCAGGCATGGGTAGCCTCCAGTGCTGGGTCGCGTAGTCTCGCACGGACACACGCGAGACGTGACAGGGAGGACGCCATGTCCGAGGAATTGGGCATCTTCGAGGTTATGTACAACTGCCGTGCGATGCGGCGGATCAAGCCGGACCCGGTTCCGGAGGAGCTGCTGCTGAAGCTGGCCGACGCGGGCAATCACGCGCCGACCGGCTCGAACGTGCAGAACGTGCGCTGGCTGATCGTGCGCGACCCGGAGACGAAGCGCCTGCTGGCGGAGGAGAACCGCAAGCACATTACGGCCTACATGGCGGCCGATACGGTCGAGGAACTGCCCCACCACTCGAAGGCGAAGCGCGACCGGATGCGCGAGGCGGTGGTCTGGCAGATGGAGCACATGCACGAGATCCCGGCGCTGGTCATCGGCTGCCTGGAGTTTTCGGATGCGCAGGCGGACCCGACACGGGCAGGGGGCGGCGGCTACGTGTGGCCGGCGGTCCAGAACGTGCTGCTGGCGGCACGGGCCCTCGGGCTCGGCGCGACCCCGACGACGCTGGGGCTGCGAGACCGCGACCGGGTGAAGGAGATCCTGGGCCTCCCCGAGACGGTGGAGGCGTACTGCCTGGTGCCGGTCGGCTACCCGATGGGGAACTTCGGACCCGTGTCGCGGCTGCCGGTGGAGGAAACGGTTCACTGGGACCAGTGGTAGGGCGGGGCGGATCGCCGGCCCGGTAGCCCGTCACCGTGGGGTCGGCTGGTAGAATCGGGCTATATGCCTCTAGGGGATGAGAAGCGGCTGGAGCGGAGGCGGCGGTTGCTCGCCGCGTCGCGGGAACTGTTACGACGCGTCGGGTACGAGAACGTCACGATGAAGGGGCTGGCGGAGGCAGCGGGCGTGACCGCGCCGACGCTCTACAACACGTTCGGAAGCAAGGACGAACTGCTCTTCGAGGCGGTGCTGGAACACTACGAGCAGCTCCTGGAGGAGGCGGGCCCGGCGACGGGTGTTCGCGGACTGGACCGCGTCATTGCCATTCTCACGTCCACGGCCGAGACGATGATCCGCGAGCCCCAATACGTGCAGACGCTCATGGACTCGTTCAGGTCGCGCCCGGGTGCGCGGGCGCTGGGTAGGGCGCTCCGGCTGGAGGGGCTGCAGGCGCTGGTCGAGGCCGTGGAGGAGATGCGCTCGGACGGCGACCTGCAGGAGTGGGTGGATCCGAACGTGACGGCCACGATCATCAGCGGCCTGCGGCGAGGCGTCACCATCGACTGGGTGTCGGGGCGCGTGGCCTTCGACGACCTGGCCGATATGACGATCTGTTCCGCCTGCATGATGCTCGCGGGCGTCACCACGGAGGAGGCGGCCGACCGTTGCAGGAGCATCGCCGAGGAGTGCCAGGGGCGGCTCTCGGTGCGGGAGGTCGGAACGGGAGCAGAGCAGGGGAGCCGGCTCGGCGCTCCGGCATGAGAGGCTGCCCGTGACGAACGGCTTCTAGACGACTGTCTTCACTGGGGTATGTTGTCCCACGCGGGAGGAAGGTCATGGCGTCTGACTTCGACTTCTTCGATCCGGCGTTCCAGAGCGACGTGCACCCACACTTCGCGCGCATGCGCGAGGAGTGTCCCATGGCGAAGGCCGAGGAGCCGTTCGACTGGTACGCGGTAACGCGCGAGAAGGACGTCCGCGCACTGCTGCACGACTGGAAGCAGTGGACGAGCGAGCTGGGACCGGGGCTAGCGCGCTCGGGGGGAGGTGTGCTCGTGAGCGTGGACCCACCCGAGCACACCTTCGACCGGCGGCTGGTGAACCGCGCCTTCACGCCCTCGAGCCTGCTGGCGATGGAGCCGGAGATCACGGAGCTGATCGACGAGATCATCGACGGGTTCGTGGAGAAGGGCGAGGGCGACTTCATGCAGCTGCTGGCAGTGCCGGTGCCGCTGATCGTGATCGCGTGGCTGCTGGGGCTCGACCCGGACCTGGTCCAGCAGATGCGGCCCCGGGCGGACAGCGTCATTGCTCCCAACGCGCTCGAGCAGGAGGAGATGGCGCGGCAGATGGCCGCGGAGACGGAAGCGGAGGGCAGGGACGGGGCCCGGTCGACTGCCAGCCGCAGCATGAGCGAGGTGCAGTACTTCCTCGGGAAGATCGCGGAGCGGCGGGCGATGCACATGGCCGGCGAGGAGATGCCGCAGGACACGCTCACGGCGCTCGTGACGGCGGAGCTCAACGGCCGCACTCTGACGGACGACGAGATCATCGGGTTCATGGGCTTCCTCTTCATCGCGGGGAGCGCGACGACCACGCAGCTCATCGGGAACATGATCTACCGGCTCCTGCAGAACCCCGACCAGATGGAGCTCGTGAAGAACAACCCCGACCTGCACGAGACCTGCGTCGAGGAGAGCCTGCGCTACGACGCGCCCGTGAACGGGCTCTTCCGCACGGCGGTGGAGGACACGGAGTTCCTGGGCGTCGAGGTGCCGAAGGACACGAAGGTGCTCTGCATGTTCGGGTCGGCGAACCTCGACCCGGAGATGTGGGAGAACCCGGAGAAGTTCGACGTGACGCGCGACTACGAACAGCTGAAGCTTCACTACGCCTTCGGGCAGGGGATCCACTACTGCATGGGCGCTCCCCTTGCCCGGGTGGAGGCGAAGGTGGCGCTGAAGCTGGTGCTGGAGCGCATGCCCAACCTGCGGCTCACGGGCGAGCCGGAGGAGATCAGCGCACCGGTGCTGCACGGCGTTGAGACGCTGCCCGTGGCGTGGGATGCTCCCCCGGCCAACTGACGACCGGCCGAACCGGTAGAACGGAGCAGGCGATGCAGAAACTGGTAATCGAGCGGCGGCTGTGCCTCAAGTCGGGGCAGTGCTCGTACCTGCAGCCGGACGTGTTCGAGCGGGACGAGGAGAACTGGCCGGTGGTCACGGTCGAGCACCCCGAGGGGGAGCAGGTCGAGCTGGCGAACGACGCCATCGAGATGTGCCCGGCGCAGGCGATCAGCCTGACCGAGGACAGCGAGGGCTAGCGGTGGCGCTCGTCCTGCCGGATGCGGTCAAGCGGGACTTCAACGAGGCGTTCGCGGAAGGGCACCCCATCGTCGTGGCGGGCGTCACCGCCGAAGGCGAGCCGACGGTGAGCTTCCGGGGAACGGCGCAGACGCTGGGCGATTCGGCGGTGGCGTTCTGGACACGGGATGCGGCGGGGAGCACCCTCACGGCCTCCCTGGAGACGCACCCGGTGGTGGTGCTGGTCTACTCGAACATGGCGGAGCGGCACTTCTACCAGTTCAAGGGCAGGGCGCGGCTGAACGACGACCCTGACATCGACCGCGTCGTGTACGACAACTCGCATCCGATGGAGCAAGAGCGCGACCCGGAGCGCAAGGGCAAGGCGATCGTCGTCGAGCTGACCTCGGTGCGGGGGCGGGGCGTGGACGGACCGTTCCTGCTTGAGTCGGACGGGTAGGGCCGCTCGGGATCCCGCCGGGACTGGCGGGGAACGAGCGTCCTGCTAGGGTATTCGGCGGCGGCATTCGTACCCCATGTTTGCAAGCCCTCCCGGTCACGACGCCTCACAGGACACGACGCCTTCCGCAGGCGGGCGGAGCGCGACCTCGTGAACGGCTTCGGGCGGCTACTCGCGGGACTCTTCGGGCTGGCCCTGCTCGGCGGAGCGGCGTGGATGGCGCTTCGCGCGCTGAGCGGCGGCGAGCGCGCACCAACCCCGGCGCGACAGCGCAGGGCCGAGATGCACGCGCAGCCGGCAACGGCTCTCGCCGAAGCCGCGCCACCTGAGACCTCGTGGGATGCGGCAAAGGAGCCCGAGCGCGGCTCGTTCCTGTTCGACCGCTGGCCGCGGTTCGCGTGTGCGCATCCATGGGTGGTGATCGCGGGAGCCGTTGCCTTCGTCATCGTGTGCGGGGTGCTGTGGGGCACGATGCGGGGCGAGTTCGGCACGGGCAGCTTCACGCTGCCGGGGACCGAGTCGCAGGCGCTCAGCGATCTCCTCGACGAGCGCTTCCCCGCAGCCGCGGGCGACACGACGGAGATCGTCTTCCGCGCCCCGGCGGGAATCGCAAACCCGGACGTCCGCGCGGAGATCGAGGAGTTGCTCGCGGAGGCGGCCGAGTTGCCGCAGGTGCTGGGCGTGGCTTCACCCTATGACGAGCCGGGCCGCATCTCACCCGACGGAACGATTGCGCGCGCTACGGCCCAGTACGACCGAGGCGCGAACGAAGTCGAGGACGCCAGCATCGAGGCGCTCTTCGAGTGGAGGGAGGAGGTCTCGCGAGACGACCTGCAGGTCGAGCTGGGCGGCATCGTCGCGACGGCGGGCGAACGCGAGGCGCCGGGGAGCTCCGAGCTGGTCGGGCTGGCGGCGGCGGTGGTCATCCTGCTCATCGCCTTCGGGTCGGTTACAGCGGCAGGCCTGCCGATCTTCACAGCGCTGCTGGCCCTGATCCCGGCCTTCTTCCTGATCGGGGTCGGCGCCGGGTTCGTGAACTTCGCCAACTTCACGCCGCAGTTCGCGGCGATGATCGGCATCGGCGTGGGAATCGACTACGCCCTCCTCGTCGTGACCCGCTTCCGCGAGGCCTTGACGACCGAGGACACGGTCACCGAGGCGGTCGTGAAGGCAGCGTCGACGGCGGGCCACTCGGTGCTGTTCGCAGGCTGCAGCGTGGTCATCGCGCTCATGGGGCTGTGGGCGATGGGGATTCCGCTGCTCTCGCTGACGGCCATGGGGCCGGCGATAGCGGTCGGCCTGGCGGCGCTCGTGGCGCTCTTTGTGCTGCCCGCGATTCTCGGCCTGGTGGGGCACCGGGTGAACCGCCTGAAGGTGCCGGGGATCCGCGTCTCCGCCGTCCAGAACCGGAGCGGCATGGGGTACTGGCTGGCGCGGACGATCCAGCGCGCGCCGTGGCTCTGGCTCATCGTGGCGACCGCGGGATTGCTCGTCCTGGCATATCCGGCGCTGGACGTGCGGCTGGGCTCGAGCGATGCGGGGAGCAATCCCAGCTCCCTCTCGTCGCGGCGCTCGTACGACCTGCTGGCCGAGGGCTTCGGCGCCGGCTACAACGGCCGGTTCGTGATCGGCGCCGCCCTCGAGAACGAGGAGCAGGCGGCCATCTTCGAGACGCTTCCCCGCGCACTGGCAGCCGAACCGAACGTCGCCAGCGTCTCGCCCGCCCTCATCAACCCGGATCGGACGGCAGGGCTCATCGTGCTCATTCCCGAAAGCGCGCCCCAGGACGAGGCAACCGACGAGCTCGTCCACCACCTGCGGGACTCGCTGCCCGAACTCACGGGCCACACCGGCATGGAGGTGCTGGTCGGCGGCGCCACGGCGATCTTCATCGACATCGGGGAACGGGTGCGGGATCGGATGCCGGTATTCTTCGTCGCCGTCATCGGCGCGAGCTTCCTGCTCCTGATGGTGGTGTTCCGATCGCTGCTGGTGCCGATCAAGGCGGCGCTGATGAACGTGCTCGCGGCGGGTGCGGCCTTCGGCGTTCTCGTGGCGGTCTTCCAGTGGGGCTGGGGGGCCAGCCTGATCGGGCTGGAGGGCACGGGGCCAATCGAGTCGTTCCTGCCGATGATGATGTTCGCGGTGCTGTTCGGGCTCTCGATGGACTACGAGGTGTTCCTCGTAAGCCGCGTGCGGGAGGAGTACCTGGAGACCGGCGACAACGCCGAGGCGGTGGCGCGGGGGCTGGCGGCAACCAGCCGCGTCATCTCGGCCGCGGCGGCGATCATGGTGGCAGTGTTCCTCAGCTTCGCGCTGAGCGACCAGCGGGTCGTGAAAGAGTTCGGCATGGGGCTGGCCATCGCCATCTTCCTCGACGCCACGCTCATCCGGCTGGTGCTCGTGCCGGCCGCGATGCAGCTGATGAGCGACGCGAACTGGTGGCTGCCGGGCTGGCTGAGCCGCTGGCTGCCCAGCCTCGGGCTCGCCGACGCGAGCACGCGGGAGCCGCTCCCGCAAGCGGCCGTCGGGGAGTAACCCCCGCCGGGCACGGCTCCGTATACTCGCCACATGAGCGAGACAGCAGCCCAAACCGTCCTGACCGTCGTCTCCGACTTCGTCTGACCCTGGTGCTACATCGGCCTCGGCGAGGTCGACAAGCTGAAGCGCGACTACGAGGGCGTCGAGGTGCAGTACGCGCCCTACCTGCTCGACGCCGGCGTTCCGCCGGAGGGGCGGCCACAGCCTCCGCCCTCGGGACAGAAGAGCGAGGCGCGCGCCTACATGGAAGGGCGAGCCGAAGCGCTGGGCCTTCGCTTCAGCGAGGGGCGCACGATGCGGTCGAGCTCGATGGTGTCGCTGCAGGCGGCGGAGTTCGCGGCGGACCACGGCGACTGCGCGGAGGCGTTCCACCGGCGGGTCTTCGATGCGTACTTCGACGAACTCGAGGACATCGGGGATGTGGACACGGTCGTGCGCCTCGGGGAGGAGTCGGGGCTGCCGGGGGACGAGCTGCGGCAGGCGCTGCACGACGAGGTCTACAGGGAGCGGGTGGAAGAGGGGGTCGAGGGGGCACGGATGGCGGGCGTGCGCTCGGTGCCGACGTTCATCTTCGACGAGCAGTACGCCGTCGTGGGGGCGCAGGAGTACGAGACGTTCCAGGCGGTGATGAAGGAACTCGGCCGCGAACCGCGAGCGGAAGGGGAGCGAGCATGAGCGACGAGACGCCTCGCGTCCTGCAGACGGCCGGGGGAAGCGACCGGCCGGACTGGCCGGCGATGGAGAGCGCCATCCGGCAGCTCGCCACGAACTACGCCCTGGGCACGGACGCCATCGGACGGGACGAGCCGGAGGTGGGCCGCGCGCTCTACCACCGGACGTTCACGCCGGACGCGGACATCTCGATCGCGGGCAACCCGGACACGCAGCGGACGGGTCCGGACGAGTGGATTGGGTTCGTGGAGGGGACGTTCCGGGGAGCGGGGCACGTGGCGACGCAGCACCTGATCGGGAGCGTCAACATCGTGCCGAGCGAGGACGGCGAGAGCGCGGAGATGTCGACGTACATGCACGCCACGCACCGCAGTCCGGCGGGCGACCTGCTGATCGTGCTGCTGACGTACATCGACCGGGCGGTGCGAACGGAGGAGGGCTGGCGCATCGAGAAGCGCACCCTCTACCCGCTTGGGAGCTGGGTGCAGGAGGCGCCGCAGGCGTAGCGCCGCGCCGCGTATCAATCGGGAACGCGTACGGGTAGGCTCCGGCTGCCCGCGATGGGTCGCGGGCGAGGAGGAATCATGCCTTCGGAGCTGTTCGAGAAAGGGCTGGCGATCCGGCGGGAAGTGCTCGGTGACGAGTACGTTGACCGCTCGCTGGCGCAGGCCGACGAGTTCACGATGCCGCTGCAGGAGCTGGTAACGGAGCACGCATGGGGCGCGATCTGGGGTCGTGATGGGCTCTCGCGACGAGACCGCAGCCTCCTGAACTTGGGGATGCTGACGGCGCTGAACCGCCCGCACGAACTGCGGCTGCATGTGCGCGGGGCGCTCAACAACGGCCTCTCGCGCGAGGAGATCCGGGAAGTGCTGCTGCAGGCGGCCGTCTACTGCGGCGCACCCGCTGCGCTCGACGGCTTCCGCGTGGCGCGGGAGGTGTTCGCGGAGGTCGACGGCGATGCCTGACGCAGGAGCGATTACCCGCATCGGTTTTGTGGGGCTGGGGAATATGGGGTGGCCCATGGCGCACCTGCTCGACCCGCACTACTCCCTCACGGTTCACGACGCACGCGCGGACGTGGCGGAGTCGTTCGCGGCGGAGCACGCCGCCACGGCGACGACGGACCTCGCCGAGCTCGCCGCGGCGAGCGACGCCGTCATCACGATGCTGCCGAACGGCGACATCGTGCGCGAGGTCGCGCTCGGGGACGGTGGGCTGGCGGCGGGGTTCGCAAGCGGGAGCGTGCTCCTCGACATGAGCAGCTCGGCGCCGCTGGGAACGCGCCAGCTTGCGGAGGACCTGAAGCCGTCCGGGGTGGCGGTGGTGGACGCGCCCGTCTCGGGCGGGGTGGCGGGGGCCCGGGGCGGGTCGCTCGCGATCATGGTGGGCGGCGACGGGGCCGAGATCGCGCGCTGCCGTCCCGTGCTGGAGCACCTGGGCCGGGTCATCTACGAGATGGGAGGCTCGGGGACGGGGCACGCCATGAAGGCGCTCAATAACTACTGCTCGGCGGCCGCGCTGTCGTCGGCGTGCGAGGCGCTCATCGTGGGGGACCGCATGGGTCTGGAGCCGGCGAAGATGTCGACGTGCTGAACGCCTCGTCGGGCCGGAGCGCGGCGACGCAGGGGAAGATCGCAGAGGAAATCCTGAGCCGGGACTTCAGCGCGGGGTTCACGATCGCGCTGATGGCAAAGGACGTGGGTATCGCCGGGGGACTGGCGGAAGGGCTGGAGCTGGAGGCTCCGATCCTGGCCCGCACCCGCGATCTGTGGCGGGACGCGGCGGAACTGCTTGGGGACGCGGCGGGGGTCACCGAGATCGTGAGGCTCTGGGAGGAATGGAACGGGGGCGAGCTGGGGTCGGGGACGGCCTAGCCCGAACGCCGTCATCCGTCGCTGAGGTAGGCCTCGTCGAGCCATCCGCGTACGGTCTCGTCGACCTGCTCGGGGCGGGCGATGTTGAGGACGTGGTAGAAGCTCCTGCCGAGGTCGACGACCTTGCGGGAGATGCGGGGGTCGTCGATCTTGCGGGGCAGCAGCATGCTGAGCTGCACCCAGCGCTTCATGGGGCGGAGCTGCGCGAACGTCCGCCGGCGCTTGAAGAAGATGCCGACGGCGAGAGGCTCCACGTAGACGTCGTCGTACTGGGCAAGGTGGGCGTGGACGGCGTCGAACACGGGCCGTTCGTGGGGCGGACCGGTGGCGAAGTACTCCTCGATGGTGAGGCCGGGGGCACAGTCGTGGGTCTGGCGGGCGCGCCCGAACTCACGGGAGCAGTCGGGGCAACGCCAGCGGGACGCGGGGGGTTGATTCGTGGTCATTAGATGTACTACATTTCCACTACAGTTGCCAGAGCCCAAGTTCCTCGACTTCGATTGGGACGACGAAAATATGGACAAGATCCAACAGCGGGTAGACCCCGAAGAGATACACGCCATACTCGACGAAGACTTCGTGTGGTTGCGCAACAGCAAAGCACGGAGTGGAGACTACATCCTCGTTGGGCGTGGCAAGAGTGGAACCCCCTGGGCGGTCAGTGTCGTGCGAACTGGCGTGGAAGGGGTCTGGCGCCCCATCAACGCCGAGCCCCCTACAGGTCAAGAGAAGGCTCAAGCCCAGAAGGAGGGCATTCTATGACGGAAATTGAGGCAGGGCGCCACCCTCCACGAAAGACGAAGTCGGCAGTGTTCTCAGTACGATTCCCTGGAGATGAACTGTGGGAGGTTCGCCGAGCGGCACAGGCAGCAGATGTCTCCGTTGGAGAGTTCATTCGGCAGGCCGCACTGGGTCGGGCTCGGGCGCGAGAGGTGCCAGCGGCATTCGCGGGCGCAATGGGACGGGCGCTCTCGGACATCTACCACGATTACACCGCGACCGGAACGCCACCCGGCGAATCCCTCGAAGACCTGGTGAACTGGCTCGGAACCGAGCCAGGGCCTGAGGCCCGGGAGGAGCGGGAGCAAGGCTAGCCACGTCCCGGCAGGTGGGTGTATCGCTACTTCTTGATGGGCGCGCCGAGGATGACGTCGGGGACCTCGCCGCCAGCGGCGCGAATGGCCTCGGCGATGGCTTCCGCCTCGCCCTGGTTGTTGGCGACGCGCTCGTCGACGGCGCGGGCGTGGGAACGCATGGGACGTTCGAGGACGCCGTTGAAGTGGGGCATGACGTAGCGGGCGAGCAGCTCGTAGTGGTTGCGCATGCGCTCGGGCGGTGCGAACTCGTTACCCATGAGGAGGATGCCGCCAAAGCCGCCGTCGCTCGATTCCCAGATGTCCTTCAGTCCCGCGGTCACCTCCTCCGGCGTGCCGAAGAGGGCCCCGCCGTTGTCGACGCACCAGTCCGCGTAGCCCTCGGGACTACCCTCGTAGGGCGGCGCCGGACGGCCCAGAGTGCCGGAGAAGTACTCGAAGTCGAACTCGTGGAGACCCACACTGATGTCGCGGCAGGCCCGCTCGCGGCTCTCGGCCACGTAGATGCGCGTCATGACGCGGTAGTCGCGGCGGTCGAGTGCGTGGCCATGCTCGGCGGCCGTGTCCGAGGCGGTGCCCCAGATGCTCTTGAGACCCGGGCCGAGAGGCTTGAACGAGGCCCCGGAGAGGATGCCGACGCCGTGCTTTCCGGCGACGCGGGCGCTGCCGGGAGAAGAAGTGGCGGTTACGAAGACGGGAATGCCGTCCTCGTGGTACGGCTGGAGCTGGCAGGAGGCGTTCTTGAGGGCGAACCAGCCCGGGCTTTCGTGGGTGACCTCCTCGCCCTTGAGGAGGCGCAGGATAACGCCGAGGCCTTCGTCGAGGCGGGGGCGGAGCTGGGTGGGGTGGAGGCCGAGCTGGGGGGTGTCGGGGGCGGTGGCGCCGGGGCCGAGGCCGAGCATGACGCGCCCGCGGGTGAGCTGGTCGAGGAGGAGGATGCGCTCGGCGATCATGTAGGGGTGGTGGTAGCCGAGGGAGAGGACGCCGGTGCCGAGCTTGATGGACTCCGTTTCCTGGGCGACGTGGGCGATGAAGATCTCGGGGCTGGAGATGGGCTCCCAGCCGCCGGAGTGGTGCTCGCCGATAAAGACCTCGTCGTAGCCGAGCTCATCGAGCCACTGGATGGTGCGGACGTCACGGCGGATGGTGAGGTTCATGTTGTCGCGCACGGGGTGGTAGGGGGCCATGAAGAGGCCGAACTTGAGCCGCCAGGGAAGCTTCATGTGTCTCTCCGTCGCCGGGGAAGGATACGCGAGCGGGGGGAGAGCGGGCAGTAGACTCGCGGCGGGTCGTGGGTAAGGGGAGCGACGCCGCAATGAGCGCGATCTACACGATTGGATTCACGCGGAAGAGCGCCGGGGCCTTCTTCGAACTGCTGCGCGCCGCGGGCGTGGGGACCCTGGTCGACATCCGCCTGCACAACCGCTCGCAGCTCGCGGGCTTCGCGAAGCGGGACGACCTCGCCTGGTTCGCGCGGGAGCTGGCGGGCATCGAGTACCTGCACGTCCCGGAGTTCGCGCCGACGCAGGACCTGTTCGACGCCTTCAAGAGGCAGGGCGGGTCGTGGGAGGCCTTCGAGCAGGGCTTTCGGCGCGTCATGGAACAGCGGGGCGCGTACGAGCGGTTCGACCGGAAGCTGCTGCGGAGGAATCCCTGCTTCCTCTGCAGCGAGGCCGCACCCGAGCACTGCCACCGGAGGCTGGTCGCCGAGGCCCTGGCGGCGACAGAGCCGGGGCTGCGGGTAGTGCACCTGGAGTAGGAAGATGACTAGCCCCAGGTGGGGTCGAGGGCGGCGAGGAGGGCAGTGAGCTGGTCGAGGCGGGGGGTGGGGACGCC
>JAJDUR010000030.1 GCA_022826585.1 Dehalococcoidia bacterium | reverse complement strand
GAGTGATACGGCTCGACCCTCGCCATGACTTTGCCCCCTAGAGCGTGCTGGTGCCGCCGTCGACGCCGAGCGTCTTGCCGGTGACGTAGCTCGATCGTTCGCTCGTGAAGAAGAGGACGAGCTCGGCGACCTCCTCGGGCTGGGCGGTGCGGCCCAGGGGCAGGTTTCGGAAGCCGTCGTCGCCGCCGCGGGCGCGGTGCACGCGCGCCAGCATGGGCGTCTCGATGGGGCCGGGGGCGACGGCGTTGACGCGGATGCCATGGGGGCCGAACTCTGCGGCGAAGCAGCGCGTCAGCATGACCACGCCGGTCTTGGAGACGCAGTAGTCGGTCATGTTGGGTGAGGGGTTGTAGGCGGCGGTCGAGGCGAAGTTGACGATCGTGCCGCCGTGCCCCTCGGCCACCATCTGGCGTGCGGCTTCGCGGGCGCAGAGCATCACGCCGGTGAGGTTGACGTCGAGCACCTTCTGCCAGAACTCCGTGGGCCGGTTGAGGCTGGATCCCGCCTCGGTCGGGTGGAGGAAGGGGTCGGTGTCGTCGTCGCCCTCGAGGTAGTTGGCATAGGAGATGCCGGCGGCCGTGACGATCGAGTCGAGCTTGCCGAACCTGCCGGCCGTTTCGGCCACGGCGTTGACGACATCTCGCTCGCTGGAAACATCGGTGTGGACGAAGAGGGACTCCCCGCCCAGGTCCTCGATCTGGGCGGCGGTCTGCTCGCCTCCCTCGTCGTTGACGTCGGCGATGGCGACGGCCGCGCCCTCGCGGGCGAGCAGCAGCGAGGTCGCCCGGCCCATGCCAGACCCGCCGCCGGTAACGATGGAAACCCTGCCTTCGAGTTCTCCTGCCATGATTTCTGTCCTCCGGAATCCTGGTGCTGGGTTGGGTCTTTGGGGAGCAACAGCCCCTAGACGGTGCTGATGCCGCCATCCACGCCGAGCGTCTTGCCGGTGACGTAGCTGGAGCGGTCGCTGGTGAGGAAGAGGACGGCCTCGGCCACCTCGTCGGGGTCGGCAGTGCGCTGGAGGGGCACGTTCCCCCACCCGGACGCTCCGGCCCGATGCACGCGCGCCAGCATGGGCGTCTCGATGGGACCGGGGGCGACGGCGTTGACGCGGATGCCCCGGGGGCCGAACTCGGCGGCGAAGCAGCGCGTCAGCATCACCACGCCGGCCTTCGAGACGGAGTAGTCGGTGAGGATGGGGGAGGGGTTGTAGGCGTTGATCGAGGCGAAGTTGACGATCGCGCCGCCGTGCCCTTCGTTCACCATCTGCCGGGCGGCCTCGCGCGCGCAGAGCATGACGCCCGTGAGGTTCACGTCGATGACCTTCTGCCAGAACTCCGTTGGCCTGTTCAGGTTGCTCGCCGCCTCGGGGTGCAGGAAGGGGTCGGTGTCGTCGTCGCCCTCGACGTAGTTGGCGTAGGAGATGCCGGCGGCCGTGACCATCGAGTCCAACCGTCCGAATTTGGCGGCCGTCTCAGCGACGACGTTGACCACGTCCTGCTCGCTGGAGACGTCGGTGTGGACGTAGAGGGCGTTGCCGCCCAGGTCCTCGATCTGGGCGGCGGTCTGCTCGCCGCCCTCGTCGTTGACGTCGGCGATGGCGACGGCCGCGCCCTCGCGCGCGAACATGAGGGCCGTTGAGCGGCCCATGCCCGACCCGCCGCCTGTCACGATGGAAACCCTGTCTTCAAGCTCTCCTGCCACGATTCTCTCCTTCCGAACGCTGGCGTTCCGGTAGCCGGCCCCTAGACGGTGTTGGTGCCGCCGTCGACGCCGAGCGTCTTGCCGGTGACGTAGCTCGAGCGGTCGCTGGTGAAGAAGAGGACGGCTTCGGCGACCTCTTCGGGCTGGGCCATGCGCCCCAGGGGCAGGGCGCCGCCCTGCTGCTGGAGGGCGCCGGTGCGCTGCAGGGAGGCCGTCATGGGCGTGTCGATGGGGCCGGGGGCGACCGCGTTGACGCGGATGCCGTGGGGGCCAAACTCGACCGCGAAGCAGCGCGTCAGCATGACGACGCCGACCTTCGAGACGCAGTAGTCCATGATGCCGGGCGAGGGGCCGTAGGCGGCGATCGAGGCGAAATTGACGATGGTGCCGCCGTGGCCCTCGGCCACCATCTGGCGGGCAGCCTCGCGGGCGCAAAGCATGACGCCGGTGAGGTTGACGTCGATGACCTTCTGCCAGCGCTCGGTGGGCTTGTTGAGGATGGTGGACGACTCGGGATTGACGAACGGGTCGGTGGCCTCGTCGCCCTCGACGTAGTTGGCGTAGGAGATACCGGCGGCAGTGACCATCGAGTCGAGGCGCCCGAACTTCTGCACGGTCTGGGAGACAACGTTGAGCACGTCGGCCTCGCTGGAGGTATCGGTGTGCACGAAGAGGGCGTTCCCGCCGCTATCCTCGACCTGGGCCGCGACCTGCTCGCCGCCCTCGTCGTTGACGTCGGCGATGGCGACGGAGGCGCCCTCGCGCGCGAACATCAGGGCCGTCGAGCGGCCCATGCCGGAGCCGCCGCCGGTGATGATGGAAACCTTGCCTTCGAGTTCTCCGGCCATGAATCTCTCCTTCTTCGCTTTGACCCCGCAGGGTCGGAAGGCGCAGCCTACGCTTTTGGACGGCGCTGCTCAGCACCCGGCAGGCGAACGATGACCGCAACCGTGTACGACACGCCCGACGAGGCCCTGGAGGGCATCGCCGACGGCGCGAGCGTGATGGCGGGCGGGTTCGCCTCGGCGGGCACGCCCACGAACCTGATCCTGGCGCTGAGACGGCGGGGGACCCGGGACCTGACGGTGATCGCGAACAACATCGGGCTTGGGGACCGGCTCGACGACCTGTGCGAGGCCCGGCAGGTCTCGAAGGTGATCGCGACCTTCGCGATCCGCGCCTCGGGGGCGCGGCCGACGAACTTCGAGACGCAGTACCGCGCCGGCGAAGTCGCGCTGGAGCTGGTGCCGCAGGGGACGTTCGTGGAGCGCATCCGCGCGGGAGGCGCGGGCATCGGGGGGTTCCTGACGCGCACGGGGGTGGGGACGGAGGTCGCGGAGGGCAAGGAGGTGCTGGGGTGGGAAGGGGAGGAGTGGCTGTTCGAGCGCCCGCTGCGGGCCGACGTGGCCTTGGTGAAGGCGCACCGGGCGGACCGGCTCGGGAACCTGAGCTACCGGCTGGCGGGGCGCAACTTCAACCCCGTGATGGCGACCGCCGCCGATCTCGTGGTCGCCGAGGTGGAGGAGATCGTGGAGACGGGCGAGCTACCCCCGGAGGACGTGCACACGCCCGCCGTGTTCGTCGACCGGATCGTGCGCTGCGACCCGGTGGAGGTGCGCTGGGATGGCGGATAGGGCGAAGCCGGGGCTGACGCGCGAGCTGATCGCGCTGCGGGTTGCGCGGGAGCTGGCGCCCGGGAGCGTCGTGAACCTGGGCATCGGGCTGCCCACGCTGGTGGGGGCCTACGCCCCGCCGGAAACGGGCATCCTCCTGCAGGCGGAGAACGGCATCCTCGGATACGGCGGCTTCACCGAGGAGGCGTTCGACCCGGACCTGATCAACGCGGGTGGTCAGCCCGTGAACCTGAATCCCGGGGCGAGCTTCTTCGACAGCTCGGTCTCCTTCGGCATGATCCGGGGCGGGCACATCGACGTGGCGGTGCTGGGCGGGCTGCAGGTGTCGGAACGGGGCGACCTGGCGAACTGGTCCGTGCCGGAACGGGGCGGGGGCAGCATCGGCGGGGCGATGGACCTGGCGGTGGGGGCGCGGCGGCTGGTCGTCGCCATGGAGCACACGACGCGCGACGGCCGGCCACGCATCGTGCGGGAGTGCTCGTACCCGCTCACGGCTCGCCGGTGCGTGGACCTGATCGTGACGGACCTGGCGGTGGTGGAGGTGGGGTCTGCGGGGCTGACGCTGACGGAGGTCGCGCCGGGGTGGCAGCCGGGGGAGGTGGCGGCGCTCACGGAAGCGCCATTGTCGGTGGCGGAAGGCGTGCGCGAGATGGAGCTGTAGGGCGGTCTTCCCGACCCTGAATCGCCTTGCCGGGCTGGGTATAGTGCGCTCACACGCTGACGCAGGCCGGGAGAGAAGCAATGGCTGACGAGCGGACGGCGCTTCTGGCGCACCTGATGCGACGGGCGGGGGTGGGCGCCACCCAGGACGAACTGGCAGCGCTCGCCGATCGGCCCTACGAAGAGGTCGTGGAGGACTTGCTCCACCCCGAACGCTTTGCGGAAGTGAGCGACGACGTGCTCTTCCGCTACTACCCGCAGATGACCGCGCCGGACACGACGGGCGCCTCGGCGGGGCGCTGGGTGTACCGCATGGTCAACACGCAGCGGCCGCTCGAGGAGAAGATGGCGCTGTTCTGGCACCACGTCTTCGCCACGGGGTGGTTCAAGGGCGAGCACATGCTCTCGATGGCGGACCAGATCCAGTCGTTCCGCCGGCATGGCCTCGGGAAGATGCGGGACCTGCTGGTCGCGCTCTCGCGGGACCCGGCCATGATCTACTGGCTCGACAACTGCGAGAACCACCACGACAACCCGAACGAGAACTACGGCCGCGAGCTGCTCGAGCTGTTCTCCATGGGCATCGGCGCCTACGACGAGACGGACGTGAAGATGGCGGGGCGCGCCTTCACGGGCTGGACGTTCGAGCAGCCCATCCCGCTCTATCCGCACGGGGCCTACCCGGCGCGCTTCGTCTACCGTCCCGAGGACCACGACGACAGCGAGAAGACGTTCCTGGGCGAGACGGGCCCGTTCAACGGCGAGGACGTGATCGACATCATCGTGCGGCAGGAGGCGACGGCCCGCTTCATCTCGCGGCACCTCTACAACTTCTTCGTGGCGGATGAACCGCAGGTCGCGGCCTGGAGCGTGCAGGAGCCGAACGACCCCGAGGCCATCGAGACGCTGGCGACGGTCTTCCTGGAGCGGGAGGGCGACCTGCGTGCGGTGATGCGGACGCTGCTCAACTCGGACTTCTTCAAGCAGGCGCGGTTCGCGAAGGTGAAGTCGCCGGCGGAGTTCGTCGCGGGTGTGCTCAAGTTCTCGGGAACGCTCGGGGACCCGACGCCGCTGATGGGCACGCTGCAGGGGGCAATGGGGGCCATGGGCCAGAAGCTGATGGACCCGCCCAGCGTCGAGGGGTGGCACACGGGCAAGGAGTGGATCGACGGGGGCACCCTGATGGAACGCGTGAACTTCGCGGTCGAGCAAGTGGGCGACCCGGAGGCGCCGGGCACGCGCGCGGTGGCGGCACGGCTCACGAACGGCGATGCGCCCTCTGCCGAAGCGCTGGTCGAAGGATGCCTGGAGGCCGCCGGTCCGCTGGAGGCGAGCGCGGAGACGCGTGAGACCCTGCTGGCCGGCGCGGGCGCGGGGGAGCACGCGGAGCGGGTCGCACGGATGCTCACGCTCGTGGTGGCCGCACCCGAGTACCAGTTCGCCTAAAGGAGGCTGACGATGGGAAGCAGTAACGGCACGAGCGATCCGGTCCTGGTCATCGTCCAGCTGACCGGCGGGCTCGACTTCATGAACACGCTCATCCCCTACACGGAGGGGACGTACTACGACTCGCGTCCGCACGTGGGCATTCCGCAGGACCAGGTGCTGCCCCTCGCGGAGGACAGCCCGCTGGGCTTCCACCCCGCGGCTTCGCGCCTGAAGGGGTTGTTCGACAACGGCGACATGGCGGTCGTGCAGGGCATCGGCTACCCGAACTCAAGCCGCTCGCACTTCCGGGGAATGGACATCTGGCACACGTGCGAGCCGGACCAGATCTCGACGGAGGGCTGGATCGCCAAGCTCGTGCGCGAGCTCGATCCGGGGAGCGAGAACCCGCTGACGGCGGTGAGCTTCGGGCGGGGGCTTCCGCGCGCCTGCGCGGCTCCGGGCGTGACGGTGACCTCCGTTGGGGACCTCGACAGCTACGGCCTGATGACGAGCATCGAGCAGGAGCAGGAGCGGGAGGCCAACCTCGACCTGTTCCGGCGGATGTACACGCCAGCGGTGGGCGCCGGGATCGTGCGCGACTACCTCGGGCGCACGGGCCGCGACGTGCTGGCGGGGGCGGACGTGCTGGCAGAGGTGCCCGGCCAGTACTCGACAACGGTCGAGTGGGGCACGAACCCGATCGCCTCGGCGCTGCGGGATGTCTCGCGGGTGCACACGGCGGGGCTGGGGACGCGCGTCTTCTACACGCAGCACGCCGGCTACGACTACCACTCGCACCAGCCGGGGAACCACGACCGCCTGCTGGGCGAGCTCAGCGGGGCGCTCTCGGACTTCCTGACCGACCTGCGAAACCACGACGCCGCGGACAACGTGGCCGTGCTCGTGTTCACGGAGTTCGGGCGGCGCATCAAGGACAACGGGTCGGGGACGGACCACGGCTCCGGCGGCGGCGCCTACATCCTCGGGGAAAGGGTCGAGGGCGGGCTCTACGCCGAGTACCCGTCGGTGAAGCCGAAGGACTGGCTGAACGGCGAGGACCTGAAGCACACGATCGACTTCCGCGGCATCTACGGCACCATGCTGGAGCAGTGGATGGGCGTGGAGGCGGCCCCGATCGTGGGCGGCGACTTCGAGCAAGTGCGGCCGTTCGCGACGGCGGCAGCCTGAGGGTATCGCGGTGGCGAAAGCGCATGCGCTGCTGCGGGCGGGCTTCCCCTACCTGAGGACGGTGGGGATGCGCCGCGTGACCTCCTACCCGACTGACCTGGCGCTGGGCGACGACGACGTGCTGTTCGTCGTTTGCCGCACGGAGTTAGCCGCCAGCGTGCGGCGGCTGAGCCAGAGCGACGAGGACCTCGGGACGATCGGCAGCTTCCACTGGCCGCAGTGCATCGTGCGGGGGCCGGACGGGCACTTTTACGTGTCCGACGAGGGCAGGCACACGGTGACCGTGCTCACGGCCGAGGGGGAGGTCGTGCGGACGTGGGGCGAGCAGGGCTCGGAGCCGGGCCTGCTCGACCGGCCTTCGGGTCTGGCTTTCGACGGCGAAGGGAACCTGCTCGTGGCGGACACGGGCAACCATCGCATCCAGCGCTTCACGCCCGAGGGGCAGCACCTCGACGGGTGGGGCAGCCCCGGCTCCGAACCAGGCCAGTTCGACATGCCCTGGGGCCTCACCATCGACGACGAGGGCGACGTGTTCGTGGCGGACTGGCGCAACGACCGCATCCAGAAGCTGGCGGCCAACGGCGAGCCGATCCTCGTCATCGGAGGCAGCGGAAGCGGGGACGGGGAGTTCAACCGACCTTCGGGTGTCGCGGTCGACGAGCACGGCGACATCTACGTGGCGGACCGCGGGAACAACCGCGTGCAGCTGTTCTCGCACACGGGGCGGTACGTGCAGCAGTTCCGGGGCGACGCGACACTGTCGGCGATCGGGCGGCGGTACATCCTGGCCAACCAGAAGACGCTGCGGCTGCGGGAGATGGCGAACCTGGAGGAGCAACGCCTCCTGCGGGCGCCCTGCTCGGTGCGGGTCGACGGCCAGGGGCTGATGTATGTGCCCGACCTCGGATCGCACCGCGTGCAGGTCTACAAGAAGGAGGCGTACGTGCTCGAAGCGGACGAGATCATGCCTCCGCTCAGCGCCCCGACGCTGTTTACGACCTGACGCAATGGCCGTGATGGTCGGCTTCGCCGAGCGCCGCCGCGAGCTGCTGGAGGCGGAGCTGCAGCGCATGGCGGGGGATCTCCCGATGCTGGGCGTGGAGCGCTCCTACCTGACGGGCGACCTCGCAAGGGGCGAGGTGGACGTGGGGAGCGCGCTCGACCTCGTGCTGGTCCGGGAGACGGAGGAACCGTTCCGGCGGCGGCCCGACTTTTTCGTCTCGCACCTGCAGCCGCGGGTGGCGACGCGCTTCTGGGTCTACACCCCGGCCGAGTTCGAGGAACTCGGCGAGGACGACCCGGTGCTGCGTCGGGCGCTGGCCGACAATGCCTGAGTCGCCCCGCAGCGGCGCGCGGGAGGCAGGGCGCTGGCTCGCGCAGGCGCACCACGACCTGGCCGACGGGAGGCTGTTGGCGGAGGCGGGGCGGCACGCCCTGGCCTGTTTCCTCGCGCAGCAGTGCGCGGAGAAGGCGGTCACGGGGTTCCTGCTGGGGCAGGGGGCGGAGGCGGTCTGGGGCGGGGCGCTGGCCGACCTGTGCGAGGACGCGGTCGCGTTCGACCCGACGTTCGAGGCGGTGCGGCCGATAGCGATCCTGCTGGACAAGCACAACCTCGGCGCGCGCTACCCAACGGCTATCCCAGGGGGCGTTCCCGCCGAGGCGTACGACGGCACGGACTCCGAGCGGGCGCTGGAGATCGCAGGCGAGGTGCTGGGGTTCGTCGAGGGGCGGCCCTGAGGCGCTCTCCTAGCGGAGCTTGCCGAAGAAGGCGCGGACGTCCTCGGTGAAGACCTCGGGGACCTCGGCGGGGGCGAAGTGGCCTCCGCGGGCGTGCTCGGTCCAGTGGATGACGTTGGCCGAGGCCTCGGCGGCGGCGCGGGGCACGAAGATCATCTCCTTCGGGAAGACGGG
This sequence comes from Dehalococcoidia bacterium, assembly GCA_022826585.1. Classification (GTDB taxonomy): domain Bacteria; phylum Chloroflexota; class Dehalococcoidia; order Tepidiformales; family Tepidiformaceae; genus UBA2991. The sequence goes on along the minus strand of JAJDUR010000030.1, from coordinate 100 downwards.
CATGCCGAACGGCACCCGGCGGGCAGCCTCGGGGTCGCGGACGGGCTGGGGAGGGGTGCGGAAGGTGTGCCAGTACCAGCGCGAGGTGGTGAAGAAGCTC
>JAJDUR010000097.1 GCA_022826585.1 Dehalococcoidia bacterium | reverse complement strand
GGCGTCGTCGGAGGCGATGATGATGTCGCAGACCCAGGCGAGCATGAGGCCGCCGGCGATGGTCTTGCCCTGCACCTCGGCGATCATGGGCTTGGGCAGGTTGCGCCAGCGGCGGCACATCTGGAGGTAGATCTCCTCCTCCTTGGCCATCGCGCCCTCGGCACCTTCCAGGTCGAAGTTGGCCCACGTGCCGACGGGGCGGACGTCGTTGAAGCCGAGTCCGGTGCCGCCGCGCATGTCGTGGCCGGAGTTGAAGTGCGGGCCCTCGCCGCTGAGGATGATGACCTTCACCTGGTCGTCCTGGTTGGCATGGTCGAAGGCGTCGTTCAGGTCGCGCGTGAGCCGCAGGTCCTGGGCATTTCGGGCCTCGGGACGGTTCATGCGAACGCGCACGATCTCGGGCGTCAGGTTCTCGTAGAGCACAGTCTGGTATTCAGGCATCGGACACTGGCCTCCCGTGAAGGTGCCGTGAGTATACGCGCCACGACATACCCCGGCGCGGTTCCGTCAGATGGTTTCGGGGGACTCGCCCACGTCCTCGGCTTCCCCACCACCGATCTCCTCGCCGACGGCGCGGATGGCGCCGAACTCCTCCCGGAAGGCGTTGTGCACGGCGCGCGTCTCGGTGCAGTGCAGGACGAAGCGGGCGCCCTCGCGCAACCACTTCGCCGACAGGTCCGGAGTCTGGTGATGGATGAGGACGGGAATGCCCCGTCCCTGGCAGGTGGCGATGATGGTGCGCAGGGCGGCCTCGTAGTCGGGGTGGTCGTACCGGTCGGGGACGCCGAGGGAGATGCTGAGGTCGTTGGGGCCGACGAAGATGGCGTCGACGCCCTCGATCGCGACGATGTCGTCGAGCGCCTCCATGGCGGGCACGCTCTCGATGCCGACGATGCAGACACTGTTGCGGTTGCGCCGCTCGAGGTATTCGCGGGAGGCATCGCTGGGGAACTCGCCCTGCTCGACGACTCGGCGCACGAGCTCACCCTTGAGCGGCCGCCACTTCGTCGCCCCGACAACCTCGCGGACCTCGTCGGGGGTCTCGCAGTAGGGGGCGAGGATGCCCTGGGCGCCGGCATCGAGCGCCATGGTGATGTAGTGCGAGCTGGGGATGGGAACGCGCACGATGGGCACGACGTCGACGCTGTTGAGGCCGGCGAGGAGGTCGGCGATCTCGGTGCGGCCGCGGGGGGCGTGCTCGCTATCGATGATGACGTAGTCGAGGCCGAGGCCGGCGACGGTCGTGGCCCAGCGGGGGTTGCGGGCGGCGGAGAGCATCGTCCCGTAGACGATGCCTCCCGCGCGGGTCTTCGCCTTCAGCTCTGCGCCGTTCATGGCCGCCTCCGATCGCGAGGGGAAGCCTAGCGCATCCGCGGTCGCCGGGAGAGGACCGTCGGTCAGGCTTCCTCGCCCCGCTGGCTGCGGAGGTGCAGGAACCAGTGGATCAACCCGATCAGCGCGCCCCCGACGATGTTGCCAAGCGTGACGGCCGCCAGGTTGTGGACGACCCAGGGGAGGGTCAGGCGATCAAGGTCGCCGCCGGCCACGCCCGCAGCGGCGAGAACGTCGGGCTCTTCCGCGACGAGCAGTCCCAGCGGGAGGAAGTACATGTTGGCGATGCTGTGCTCGAAGCCGGCGGCCACGAAGGCGGTGATGGGCAGCGTGACCCCCAGCAGCTTGTCCACCACGGTGCGTCCGGCCATGGCCATCCAGATGGCGAGGCAGACCAGCATGTTGGCGAGGATGCCTCGCAGGAAGGCAGCCTCGAAGGAGAGGTTGACCTTGGCGTCGGCGATGCCAAGGGCGGCGCCGCCGAAGGAGAAGTCTCCCTGCACCCACCAGCGCCCATAGAAGACCAGGGTGACGATGAGGAGCGCCCCCGCCAGGTTGCCGACGTAGGCGAGCAGCCAGTTGCGGCCCAGGGCGAACAGGCGGATGCGACGGCTGAGGAGGCTCATCAGCATCAGGTTGTTGCCGGTGAAGAGCTCGGCCCCCGTGATGACCACCATGAACAGGCCCATGGAGAGGCCCAACCCCATGAGGAGGCGCGTAGGACCCGCGCCCAGCCCCGAATCGACGGCGATGGTCCCCGTCAGTGCCCCGCCGAGCGCTATGAAGACGCCGGCCATGATCGCAAGGCCGAGGGTGGAGAAGACCCCGAGGTAGGTTCGGGCCGTCCCGACCGTCTCGACGCGCCGGGCGATCTCGTTGGGCGTGAACGCTTCCACCATCCGGTTCACCACGCTGTCGACTGCTCCCCCGGCAAGTGCGGACCCCGACGGCACGGCGGCAGCGTCCGCCCGGGCGAGGGGGAGCATAACGGCAGCATGACCCTTGCATGCTTCCGGACCGATGCGGCGCGGGTCCGGGAGCCCCGTCCCGGCGTGGCTCGCAAGGGGCGGGAGTCCTAGGATGCCCGGCTGGAGGGAACCCCATGTCAGACCTGCCCATCCCGATGACCGCCGAGGAGTTCACGCCAGAGTGGGTCACCGCCGCCCTGCAGTCGGGCGGCACCCTGGGCAACGAGTCCGTGACCGGCGTGGAGACGACGCCGGTGGGCGAGGGGGCGGGCTTCCTGGGTTCGCTCGCTCGGCTCACGCTTACCTACGACGGCGCGGTGGCGGGCGCCCCCTCGACCGTAGTCGCCAAGTTTCCCGCGGCGGTGGAGGTGAACCGGGCGCTCGCGCTTCAGTACCAGGTCTACGAGCGGGAGGCGCGGTTCTTCAACGAGATCAAGAGCACCATCACGGCGATGCCGACGCCCGAGGCGTACTACGCCGACATCGACGGGGAGACGGGGAACGGGGTGATCCTGCTCGAGGACCTCGACGGCAAGCTGCGGGTGGGCGACCAGCTTGCGGGCGCCTCGCTGAAGGAGGCGGAGCAGCTCATGACCCAGATCGCGGACCTGCACGCGATCTGGTGGGGGCGGGCCGAGGAAGACACGATCTCGTGGGTGCCCGCCTTCGACGGGCCCGTCTGGGCGATGACGGCGCAGACGCTGCCGAGCCTGTGGCCCACGTACCAGGAGGAGCGCTCGCACCTCCTTCCCCCGGGCATGGCGGACATCATCGAGCGCACGTGGGAGGGGCTGATCTGGCTCGGCCAGCAGCTCAGCCGCGGGCCCATGACGCTCGTGCACGGCGACTACCGGCTCGACAACATGTTCTTCCCGGAACGGGAAGGCGACCCCATCACGATCATCGACTGGCAGCTGATGTCGCGCGGGCGCGGCCCGTACGACGTGGCCTACTTCATGAGCCAGAGCATCGACGTCGAGCTGCGGCGCGAGCACGAGCGGGCGCTCGTGAAGCGCTACCACGACGGCCTGGTGGCGGGGGGCGTGCGCGACTACTCCTTCGACGACTGCTTCGAGGACTACCGCCTCGCCTGCCTGTGGTGCGTGATGTATCCCGTGGCGATGGGCGGGGGCATGGCCCACAACGAGCGCGCCGTGCAGATCGCGGCCGAGGTCTCGAAGCGCTCGTTCAACACCATCCTCGACCTCGACTCGGTCTCGGTTCTGCCGAGCTGACGCGGCCCGTCAAGAGACGAACGACACTACCTTCGCTGGAGCGTGCCCCATGAGCGACCTGCCCATTCCCCTGACCGTTGAAGAGTTCACCCCCGATTGGATGACGGCGGCCCTGCGCTCGAAGGGAGTGCTGGACGACGAGCGCGTCGTGGCCGTCGAGGCGAGCCCGATGGGCGAGGATTTCGGGTTCCTCGGGTCGCTCTCACGGCTGGCGCTGACCTACGACCGGCCGCGGGAAGGGGCGCCCGCGACGCTCATCGCGAAGTTCGCCGCGCAGGCGGAGTTCAATCGGGACTTCGCGCGGCAGTACGGGATTTATGTCACCGAAGCGCGCTTCTTCCAGGATCTCCAGCCCTCGCTGACGGCGATGCCGACCGTGCAGGCCTTCTACACCGGCTACGACTCCGCCGTGGGGGATGGCGTAACCATCCTCGAGGACCTGCAGGGTAGGTTCCGCGTCGGAGACCAGATGGCCTCGCCGTCGCCGGCGGAGGCGGAACAAGTGGTCACCCAGTCGGCCGGGTTCCACGCCACGTGGTGGGGCAAAGCGGACAGCGACGAGCTTGCGTGGATCCCGAGGACCGATGGACCGGTCTGGCAGATGGCGCCGGCGACGCTCCAGGGATTCTGGCCCGTGTACCAGCAGAACTTCGGCCACGTGCTGACACCCGACCTGATCTCGGCGGTGGAACGCACGTGGGCGAACATGGACTGGGTCTTCAAACGCTTCGCCACGCCACCAGTCACCGTCATCCACGGGGACTACCGGCTCGACAACATGTTCTTCCCGGAGCGCGAAGGCGACCCCATCACCGTGATCGACTTCCAGCTGATGGCCCGCGCTCGCGGTCCCTACGACGTCGCCTACTTCACCAGCCAGAGCCTTGACGTCGCGCAGCGCCGGGCGACGGAGCAGGATCTCGTGCGCCGCTACCACGACACGCTCCTGTCGGCGGGCGTGCGCGACTACTCGTTCGACGACTGCTTCGAGGACTACCGGCTGGCGATCCTCTGGTGCGCGGTGTTCCCGATCGGGATGGGCGGGGGGCTGGCGGGGGACAGCGAGCGCCACCTGGAGCTGGCCACGGAAGTCTCGCGGCGCTGCTTCACCGCGATCACGGACCTGGACGCGGTTTCGACGCTGCCCGGCTGAGTCAGGCGCCGGCTGCTTCGAGCGCCGCCTCGATCTCGCCGAGGTGGGCCTCGACGTGCATGGTCATCGACATGAGGACGAGGTCCGACATCTGGATCTCGTTGGGCATGGCGGGGAGCTTGACGGGCCGTGCCAGCGTCTCGTCGTCGAGGCCGCCGATGCCGGTGACCGCCTCTTCGTAGGCCGCGTGCATCTCGTCGAGGATTTCGGCAGCGGACATGCCGGCGCGCTCGGCGATCTGTTGGGCGTTCATCGCCGCGCCCTCGTCGTCCGGCGGGGGCTCGGCGCCGGACTCCACCATGGCGGTCACCATCTCGATGAGGGGGAGGGGATTGGCGCGGGCCGCGAGGTGGCTGAGGGTATCGCGGACGTTCCAGTCGCCCTCGGGGAGGGGAGCCTCAGGCGCGGCGACGATGCGATCGCGAAGCGCCTCCCCACGAGCATCGGCGTTGCGGATGGCCTGGACGATCGCTTCGCGGGTTGCCATAGGGGGCTCCTCTCAAGACAAGCTAGCCGACTACGCCCGCATTCTGGAGGCTGGGCGCGAGGGTTGCCAGCGCGCGGTTGACGGGGCCCCGGGCGGTCCAGAGAATCGCGCGATGCCCCATCCCGACCGCATCGCCATCGTGGGCGCCTCGCTGGGCGGGCTGCGCGTCGCGCAGGCGCTGCGCGGGCGGGGCAAGTTCGAGGGCGCCATCACCCTCATCGGGGCCGAGCCCCACTATCCCTACGACCGTCCGCCGCTCTCGAAGCAGGTGCTGGCAGGCGACTGGGGCCCTGAACGCACCCTCCTGGACCCGCCCGACAAGGTCGACGAACTGGGGCTCGACCTGCGCCTGGGAGTGCGAGCGGAGTCGCTCGACCTGGAGGCGCGCGAGGTCGCACTGGCGGACGGCAGCCGCGTTGCCTTCGACTCCCTCATCATCGCGACGGGTGCGACGCCGCGGACGCTTCCGAACACGCCTGACCTGCCGGGCATCTACACCCTCCGCACCATCGACGACTCGATGCGCCTGCGCGCCGAGCTGGCGAACAACCCGCGCGTGGCGGTCGTGGGGGCGGGGTTCATCGGGGCGGAGGTGGCGGCGGTCGCCCGGAGCGCCGGCCTCGAGGTCACGCTCATCGAGGCGCTGCCGGCTCCGCTCGCGCAGGCCGCGGGGGTGGAAGTGGGGGAGGCGTGCGCGGCGATGCACCGGGCGCACGGCGTCGACGTGCGCTGCAACGCGCTCGTTGCCGGCTTCGAAGGCAGCGAGCGTGTGGAGCGCGTGTTGCTGGCGGACGGCTCGACGGTGGAGGCGGACCTCGTGGTGGTCGGCATCGGGGTCGCGCCGGAGACGCGCTGGCTGGAAGGCTCGGGCCTGGACCTGCGCGACGGCGTCGTCTGCGACGCGACCTGCGCGGCGGCGCCGGGCGTCTACGCGCTCGGGGACGTGTGCCGCTGGTACAACCCCATCTTCGAGGAGGAGATGCGGGTGGAGCACTGGACGAACGTAATCCACCAGAGCCGCCAGGTCGCCCGCAACCTGCTGGCGGAGCCGGGCGAAGCGAAGCCGTTCGCCTCGGTTCCGTACGTCTGGTCGGACCAGTACGACGCGAGCATCCAGTCGCTGGGCCACCCGAAGGCCGACGACGACGTGGAGGTGCTGCACGGCTCGCTGGAGAGCCTCGAGTTCGTGGCCGGCTACCGGCGCAACGGGATCATCGTGGGTGGCCTGACGTTCAACATGCCGCAGCAGCTCTCCGCGTACCGCCCCCTCATCGAGCAGCGCACGCCGTGGGAGGCGGTGCTGGAGCACGCCCGGGCGATGGACTAGGAACCCCCGTCGCGGCGCGGGTATCATCGCCGCGCCAGCGGGAGGCCGCGCATGGACCTTGCCGAGCTCTCCGAACGCCTCGTGCCGTTCTGCCGCGAGCACCTGGGCGACCCCGACGTCGCCGTCTCGAACGTCGAGACCATGCCGGGGCATGCCGGGTTCTCCTTCGGGTTCACGGCAACGTCGAAGGGGGAGCCCAGCTCCTACGTGCTTCGGGTGCCGCCGCCGAACGTGCGCCGCGTCGGCACCGCGGACGTGATCCGGCAGGCCCGCGTCGTGCACGCGTTGCGGGACACGGACGTCCCGGTCGCGAACGTGATCTGGTCGGGCGAGGACGAGCGCTGGTTCGGATCGCCCTACTTCATCGTGAACAAGCTGGAAGGCGACGTGCTGCGAAGCGACTGGGGCTGGGACATGCCCGCCGGGGAGATGCGCCCGGTGGCCTTCCAGGCGATGCGCGCGCTGGCCTCGCTGCACCTCCTCGACTGGCAGGAGCACGTGCCCGACGACGGGCCTCCGCTCGAGCTGGAGCCGGACGTGACGCGCTGGGACCGCTTCTACGAGCGCTCGGGCGACATGCACCTCGTGGCGCTCGCCCCGGACGTGCGCGAGAAGCTGCTGGAGCGGCTTCCCGAAGCGCCCCGCATCGGCATCTTCCACGGCGACTTCCAGTGGTCGAACGTGTTCTACAGCCTGGAGGGGAAGCTGCAGGCGGTGATCGACTGGGAGCTGTGGGGGGTGGGGGCAACGCTGAACGACCTCGGCTGGGTGATCACGTTCGCGGACGCGGAGGCGTGGAAGCACGGGCTGCGGCACGCGCTACCGAGCCCGGACGACCTCATCTCGGAGTACGTCGCCACGTACGGGAGCGATCCGGGCGACATCGCCTGGTACCGGGCGCTGGCGGCCTACAAGTTCGGGATCATCAGCGGGTTCAACCTCTACCTGCACCGCAGCGGCAAGCGCCCCGATCCGTCCTGGGAGGACACGGCGCTGTCGGCGCCCTTCCTGATGCGTCGCGCCCTCGACGTGCTCGACAGCGGGTAGGGACGGTGGCCAGGAACGGCGCCCTACCCGGCCCCCTCGACGGCGTCCGTGTGCTCGACTTCACACGGCACCTGGCAGGGGCGGGGTCGACCCGCATCCTGGCGACGCTGGGGGCCGAGATCCTGCGCATCGAGTGGCCGCATCCTCCCGCCCTCGACTTCCTGCGCCTCTCGGGTCCGCACGCCGATGGGCGGCCGGGGATGAACCGGGGCGGGTTCTTCGCGCAGATCAACGTCGGCAAGAAGAGCGTCGCCATCGACATGTCGACGGATGCGGGCAAGGCGATCGGGCGGGAGCTGATTCCGCACTGCGACGTCATCGCGGAGAGCTTCTCGCCGGGGGTGATGAAGCGCTGGGGGCTCGATTACGAGTCCGTGCGGGCGCTGCGCCCCGACGTCATCTACCTGTCCGCCTCCGGATTCGGCCAGACCGGGCCGTACGCGGGCTACCGTTCGGTGGGGCCGACGGCGCAGGCGTACAGCGGGCTCACGGCGACGTCCGGGCTGCCCGATCGGGAGCCGGCGGGGTGGGGCTTCTCCTACATGGACCACATGGGCGCGGTGATGAACGCGGCCGCCATCCTCATGGGGTTGGAGCGGCGGCGGGCCACGGGCGAGGGGGAGTTCTTCGACGCCGGGCAGAGCCAGCATGGGTGCGCCCTGCTCGGGCCGATGCTGCTGGACGTGTCGCTGAACGGCGCGCAGGTGCGGCCGAAGGGGAACCGCGACCTGTACGGGAACTTCTGCCCGAACAACGCGTACCGCTGCCCCGGGGAGGACTCGTGGCTGGCCATCTCGGTGCGCGAGCCGCACGAGTGGTTGGCGCTCTGCGAGGCAATCAACGCGGACGACCTGGCCGCCCGTCCCGACCTCGCAACGCTGGCCGGGCGCCTCGCGCACGAGGACGAGATCGACGGGCGCATCGAGGCGTGGACGCAGTCGCGGGACGCGCGCGAGGCGATGGTCGCGCTGCAGGAGGCGGGCGTGCCCGCGGGGGTGGCGCAGACGGTGGAGGACAAGGTGCACCGAGACCCGCAGCTCGCCTTCCGGGGGCTGTACACGACCCTCGACGACCCCGTGCTCGGGGAAAAGCGATACGAGGACATTCCCGTGACCATGAGCGGCTTCGACGTGGGCGTACCGGGCCCGCCGCCCTGGCTGGGGGCGGATACCCGCGACGTGCTGCGCGACCTGCTCGGCTACTCCGAGGAGAAGCTCGAACAGCTGACGGCCGAGGCGATCATCGACGACGCGATCACGCTGGAGGAGGCGCAGGCGACATGAGCCGGACGCTCGAGCACCTGACGGTCGTGGAACTGGCGGGGCCGCGCACGGAGTGGTGCGGCAAGCTCTTCGCGCAAGCGGGGGCGCGGGTGGTGCTGGTGGAGCCGCCTGGCGGGGCGGAGACGCGCAGCTACGCACCCTGGTTCCGGGGTCGCGAGGACGCGGAGGCGAGCCTGCACTTCTGGCACTACAACACGGACAAGGAGAGCGTTGTGCTCGATCTGGCGGCGGAGGACGGCTGCGAGGCATTCCTGGGGCTGCTGGCGGAGGCGGACGTGCTGCTCGACGGCAGCGAGCCGGGCGGGCTGGCGGGGCTGGGGCTGACCCGAGAGGCGCTCGAAGCGGCGAACGAGCGGCTCGTGCACGTCGCCCTCACGCCCTTCGGGCAGGAGGGGCCGATGGCGGGGTGGAAGGGGAGCGACCTCGTCCACCAGGCGCTCGGCGGGCAGATGATGATGAACGGCTACGACGACATGCCCGCGAGCCCGCCTGTGAACGGACAGGGCAACCAGGCGGGGCACATGGCGGGGAGCTGGGGGTTCATCGCGGCGCTGGCAGCGCTACAGACGGGACAGGGCACGTTCATCGACCTCTCCGTGCACGACGCCTGCGCGGGCATGACGGAGAACGCCCTGCCCCAGTTCGACTACACGGGCAAGGTGGTCACGCGCCGGACTGGGCGGCACGCGAGCGTCGCGCCGACGCCGGCGTGGCAGCACCGCGCGGCGGACGGGCGCTACATCAACGCGCAGCTCGTGAACGTGAGCCCGCGCGCCTGGGAGGGGCTCGTCTCGTGGCTGGACGAGCACGGCATGGCCGAGGACCTGACCGACCCGAAGTACTTCGTGCCGGAGATCTTCCGCGAGGAGGCCGACCACATCTCGGAGGTGATCGGAAGGTTCGTGGCGACGAAGACGGCGGACGAGATCTTCCACGGGGCGCAGGCGCGGGCGCTCATCTTCAGCGCCATCCTCAATCCCGAGGACCTGCTCGACGATCCCCACCTGGCGGCGAGGGACTTCTGGATCGAGCTGCACCACGGCGAGCCCGACGGGATGCTGCGGTACGCGGGCAGCGCCTTCGTGGCGCAGAACTCGGAGGTCCAGCCGAAGCGCCGCGCGCCCCACCTCGACGAACACGGCGGGGCGATCCGCGGGGAGGGCGGGGACAGATGAGCGCGGGGGACGCCTCGGTCACCAAGCCCGTGCCGGTCCCGGACGAGGTCACGGCGCCGTTCTGGGAGGCGGCGAACCGGGGCGTCCTCGCGATTCAGCACTGCCGCGCCTGCGAGCGCTACATCCACCCCCCGGCGGCCGTGTGTCCGGAGTGCCAGTATCCGGACCTCGGCTTCCGCGAGGTGAGCGGGCGCGCACGCGTCTACACGCACACGGTCGTGCGGGACAACGTGACCCAAGGCTTCGCTGCGGACGAGCCGTACGTAATCGGGATCATCGAGCTGGTCGAGCAGGAGCGGCTCGTGCTGGTCGCGAACGTCGTCAACGTCGCGCCCGAGGACGTCTCCATCGGGATGCCGCTGCGGGTCACGTTCGAGCGGTTGAACGACGAGATCGCGCTGCCGCAGTTCGAGCCGGACGAGGGGGACTGAGCCGTGGACGAGTTCTCCGGGCGGGCGGCAATCGTGGGGCTGGGCTACTCGAAGCTGGAGCGGCGCTCGCCGCGGCCGCTGGCGCACTTCGCCCGCGAGGCGGCCGAAGCCGCCATCGCCGACGCCGGCCTCGCGGTGGACGACATCGACGGGCTGGGCACGATCCCGAACATCGCCGCCTACGGCAACACGGGCGACCTCGAGGGCATCGACATCGTGACGGTCCCGAACATGGCGCGGATGCTGGGGCGGGAGCACGGCATCCGCTGGCACGTGCAGACCCCGGGGCTCTGCCCCGACACGATCATGACGGCGGCGGCGGCGGTCGCATCGGGAGCGTGCACCTACGCGCTCGTCTGGCGGGCGGTGAACGTGCCCAAGGGCCGCTACAGCGACTTCTCGAGGGCGAGGGCGTACGGAGACGACCAGTTCCGCGCGCCGTACGGCTTCACGATGCCGGCGGCGTGGCAATCGGTCGCCCTGCGGAAGTACATGCACGACCACGGCTCGACGCGCGAGGACATGGCCGCCTTCGTCGTGCAGAACCGGGAGAACACGCAGCTCAACCCGAAGGCCTACTGGCACGGAACGCCGCTGACGGTGCAGGACTACCTGGACGCGCCCATGGTGGCTGACCCCTTCTGCCTCTACGACTGCGACATTCCCGTGGACGGCTGCGTGGCGGTCGTGCTCGCGAGCGCGGAACGGGCGCGCGACCTGGCCCAGGCACCCGCCTACATCACCGGTCACGCGCAGACGACCTGGCCCACGCGGGGCGGCTTCACCGACTCCGAGAACATGTGGGAGGGCGGGGCCGCGATGGGGGAGAAGCTGTGGGCCTCGTCCGGGCTGGGACCCGGCGACATCGACGTCGCCATGCTGTACGACGGATTCAGCATCTTTCTCTACGTCTGGCTGGAGGCGCTGGGGTTCGTGGGGCGGGGCGAAGCGGCGAGCTACATCGCCTCGGGAGCGACCGCGCTCGACGGCGAGCTTCCCCTGAACACGTCCGGCTGCTCGCTGGGGGAGGGCCGGCTGCACGGCATGGCGCAGATCGCGGAGGCAGTGCTGCAGGTCACCGGGCGGGCGGGAGCGCGCCAGGTCGACGGGGTCGCCCACACCGTCGCGACGGTGGGGGCGGGTACGCTCGCCAGCGGCGGACTCATCTTCAGCAGGGAGCCACGGTCATGAAGTTCGGGACGGTCATTCACGGGATCCGGGGCGAGGCGCTGATCGCAGCGGCGCAGAAGGCGGAGGAGCTTGGATTCGAGTCGCTGTGGCGGCCGGACCACCTCATCTTCCCGACGGAGATGCCCTCTACCTACCCCTACGCCGAGGACGGGCAGGCGCCGCTCGACCCGCACTGGCCGTTCATGGACGGGCTCACGGTGTTCACCTACATCGCCTCGCACACGACGACCATCAAGTTCGGGACGGCGGTCTACATCCTGCCGCTGCGGGACCCCGTTTCAACGGCGAAGACCGTGGCCGACCTGGACTACCTGACGCGGGGGCGCGTCCTCTTCGGCGTAGGAGCGGGGTGGCTGGAGGAGGAGTTCGAGATGGTCGGGCTCGACTTCCACACACGGGGCGCGCGCATGGACGAGTGCATCGGGGTGCTGAGGGCGCTCTGGACCGAGGAGGAGCCCGAGTTCCACGGGAAGCACTACGACCTGGGGCCAGCCGCCTTCGCGCCAAAGCCGTTCCAGAAGCCCCATCCTCCGATCCTCGTCGGGGGCGAGACGCCGGCGGCGCTGCGCCGCGCGGCGCGGCTCGGGGACGGGTGGTACGCCCTGCGCCACACGCCCGAGAGCGCCCGCGAGCACATCGCCAGGCTGACCGAGCTGCGGGAGCAGTACGGCCGCGCGGACGAGCCCTTCGACGTAACCGTGGGCGGCACTCCCTCGATCACGCGCGCGGAGGTGGAGGCGCTGGAGGAGGCGGGGGTGAACCGCATCGTCGTGACGCTGTGGCGCTCCTCGCGCGACGCCCTCCCGGCGCTGGAGGCGTTCGCGGAGCAGGTGTTCTAGGGCACCGGGAGGGGGCCGAAACGGGGCGCGTGCTACACTCTCGCAAGCTCTCTCCGGCACCCCACGATGAAGATCTTCGACGTCCACATCCATTTCCCGCGCGACTGGGAGAAGCCCGACGCCGACCCGGCGCCGCTGATCGAACGACTGGCCGAAGTGGCCACGGCGGCGGGAGTCACGAAGGGTTGCGTGCTCACGGGCGGGCGCTTCGGGCCCAGCTACGAGCGCGGCATCGAGATCCTGCAGCAGTACCCGGACCTGTTCGTTCCGGTGGCCGTCATCGAGCCAGAGGTCATCGGGCGAGACGAGGTCGAGGAGCTCCACGAGATGGGGTACCGGGGCCTGAAGCTGATCGGCGTGGCGCGGCGCTACGACGAGCCCGACTACCTGCCCGCCTATGCGGCGGCCGAGCGGCTGGGCATGCCGGTCCTGTTCCACCTGGGGGTCATCGGCGGGGGCATCGACTACTCCGTCACGCACCCGCGTCGCGACCCGCAGGCGGCGGCGATATACCGCCGCATGCAGGAGATGCGGGGCCGCTGGCCCATGCGTGACGTCTCCGCCGAGCGGATGTCGCCGGTGCACCTGGACACGATCGCGCAGCGCTTCCCCGACCTGCGCATCATCGGGGCGCACCTCGGCAACCAGGGGAACTACGAGTTCGCCACCTCCGTGGCGCGCTGGCGCCCGAACGTCACCCTCGACATGAGCGGCGGCGAGACGATCGAGCGGCACGCGGTCGAGTTGAACCTCATCGGCGGCGAGATCGGCATCGAGAAGCTGGTGTTCGGGTCGGATTGCGGCATGGACGACATCCGCGAGCACATCGACCGCTTCGAGGCGATCTACGACCAGCTCGAGCTCTCGGAAGCGGACCGGGAGCGGCTGTGGTGGCGGAACGCGGCCGAGATCTACGGGTTCGAGGAGCCCACGCTGGCGGAGGAGTAGGGCACTGGAAGCGGATGTCCCGGCCAAGCCACCCATCCCCGCCCTGAGCCCCACGGGCCGCGCGGTCGTGCTGGGCGCCCTCGCGATGGCGGGGCTGGCGGCCTACCTCAACTTCCGCCCCGAGCAGCACTGGATCCTGGCGCTGACGGCGCTCATCGCGGCGGTCTCCGTCGAGTCGGCAGTGCGCTCCCACCCCGAGTGGCGGGGCGGGATGGTCGGCGCCCTCAGCTACGCCCTGCTGCCGCTGGTGGCGGTGCTGAGCGCCGGCCTCTTCATCGATGAAGCCGTAACCGGCTACGGACGGCTGGCGGCGGGTCTGGCGGCGGGTGCGGCCACGGGCCTGCTCCTCTTCGCGGAGTACCACTCGATCGCCCCGGGCCGCCCGCTCTTCGGTCCGATGCGGCTTGTGCTCGCGGTGGTCACCTACCTGGCCGCGCTGGCGATGTTCACGGTGTTCTTCACGAAAGACCTGAACCTGCCCGCCTCGGCGGCGGCGGTGGGCGGGCTCAGCTTCGCCCTCGCCCTCGACCTGCTGCGCGAGAGCCGCGGCCGGGGGGCGTCGTCGTTGCTGGCGGCCCTCGCCATCGGGGTGTCCCTGGCGGAGCTGCGCATCGCCCTCTACTACTTCCCCCTCGACGACCTGTTGACCGGCGCGCTGATGATCATCGGCTTCTACATTGCCACGGGCCTGGTCCACCACCTGCTCGACGAGGACCTGACGCCCGCGACCGTGGCCGAGTACTTCGTGGTCGCGGGGGTGAGCACGACGGTCGTCATCATCGCGCGGCAGCTCCTGTAGGCGATGGCAACGCTGCGCATCTGCTCCTGGAACGTGAACGGTCTGCGCGCCGGGCTTCGCTCGGGCGCGTTCCCGGCCTGGCTCGAGGAGACCGCGCCCGACATCGCCGGGCTGCAGGAGGTGAAGGCGCGCCCCGAGCAGGTCGAGGAGCACCCCTGGCTCGATGCGGGCTACGAAGCCACGTGGCACCCGGCGGAGGAACCGGGCTACAGCGGCGCCCTGCTCCTGACGAAGCGGCCACCCGAGTCGCTGCGCCTGGGGCTGGACACGCCGGAGTTCGAGCGCGAGGGGCGCGTCATCGAGGCGGACTACGGAGAGTTCGTCCTGCTCACCTCGTACTTCCCGAACGCGGGCCGGAAGCTGGCTCGGCTCGATTTCAAGCTGGCCTACTACGAGACCTTCCTCGAGCGCGTCGTGGCGCTGCGCGACAAGGGCCGCAGCGTCGTCTTCATGGGCGACCTGAACGTGGCCCACCGCGAGATCGATGTCGCCCGACCGAACGAGAAGGAGACCGGCTTCCTGCCCGTCGAGCGCGCGTGGGCCGATCGGGTGATCGAGAACGGCTTCGTCGACACGTTCCGGGCGCTGCACCCCGAGCAGGCCGAGGCCTACAGCTACTGGGATCCGTGGCGCGAGCGCCGCAAGCGGAACATCGGCTGGCGCATCGACTACGTGTTCGTGAGCGAGGACCTGATGCCCTCGGTAAGCCGCGCGTTCATCGAGCACGAGGTGCTCAGCTCGGACCACTGTCCAGTGGGGATCGAGCTCGACGTCTAGCCGGGTGAACCGCGGGGCGCCGACCGCGCGAGGGTTTCGCGTACGAGCAGGAGCATGACGACTCCCCCGACGAGCCCGACCACGCCGGTCGCGGCCGCTGCCGCGTCGAGCGTGAACAGGTTCTCGAGTCCGCCGATCACGGGTGGCGCGGCGACGGCGCCCACGTCACCGACAAGGCGCCAGAGGCCGAGGAACTCGCCCGCCGCATCGGGAGGCGCGAGGTCCGCACCGAGGGTCATGACGGCGCCGCTCCCCAGCCCATTGCCGAAGCCCGAGAGCAGGCCCACCAGCAAGAACGAGACGAAGCCGACCGTGAGGGGCATGAGCAGGAGGCTCGTGGAGAGCACCAGCAGGCTGGGCACGATGACCCACTTCCTGCCCCAGCGGTCCATGACCATGCCGACGGGATAGAACATGACCATATCGATGGCGGAGGCGAGGCCGAAGACGAGGCCGATCTCGAAGGTGTCGAGGCCGAGGGCCTGATCGCCCCAGACGGGGATGAGGAACTGGCGTCCGTGGCGGATGAGGACGAGCGTGATGGCGACCGACCCCGCCACGATGAGGCTGCGGCGCTCGGCGAGGGCGACGCTCTGAAGGCTGACGGGGGCGCGCTCGGGAGTGCCGGCATCCCCGGCGCGGGCCTGGGGAAGGCGGGTCGCGACGAGCAGGGCGGCGGCGCCGACGACGCCGGCCTGGGCGAAGAAGACCGCCTCCAGGCCCCAGAACTGTCCGATCGCGCCGCCGATGATGGGACCGGTGAAGAACCCGACGCGCGTCACCCCGCCGACCAGGGAGAGGGCTCGGCCCCGGTACTCGGTGGGCACGGTCTCCGTCATGTAGGCGAGGCGGGAGACGTGCCAGAGGGCGAAGGCGATGCCGTTGAGCAGCGTGAAGAGACCGAGGGTGGCAGGCCCCGTGCTGAAGCCCATGGCCACGCCCGTGGCGGCTGTCAGCAGGACGCCGGCGGTCATGGTGACGCGTCCGCCGATGCGGCTCGTGAGCAGCCCCGAGGGAACGTCGCCGATCATGGAACCGGCGCCGCGGGCGGCGAAGATGACGCCGCTGAGGAGGACGCTCGCCCCGAGCTCGTCGGCAAACTGGGGGATGGCGGGGATGACCATCCACTGGCCGATGCCGAAGAAGAGGGCGGGCAGGTAGATGCCGCCGATCAGCGAGCGGAGCGGAAACGAGCCCGCCTGACCGGGCACGACGCGCATGGGGGAAGCCTACGCGGGCGAGGCGAGGGTAGGAGGGGGATCGTGTACGCTTCGATGGCCGCGTCGGGGCGTGGCGCAGCCTGGTAGCGCACTTGACTGGGGGTCAAGAGGTCATCGGTTCAAATCCGGTCGCCCCGACCAGCTAAACCCCATACGGCGTAAAGAGATTTCCCAGATCCAGGTTCCCCGCGAGGCGAGGGGCCATCCACTTTGAACCACTAGACGCCCTGTTCCCGTAACTGAACCGCAAGGGGAGCCCGCGAGCTTCCCATAGAGATAGAGCTCCACCTGTGAAATACGTCCTGTTCCCCCTATTGGTTGCCGTGTTGGTGCTTGGCGGGGCCATCGCCTGCGAGGAGGAGAAGCAGGGGGCTCGGCCTTACACGGAAACTCCCGCCGCCACCACGGCCAGACAGACAGAGGCCCCACGACCGGCAGCCCGAACGCAAACCCCCGCCTCAACCCCGACGGGGGTCGCCACGCCAACGGCGACGCCAGGGGGAGGGACGACGACGTACGTCGTGCAGTCAGGCGACGTGTGCTGGCGGATTGCCGAGCAGTTCGGCATCTCGACGACGCGGTTGCTGGAGGCCAACCCGCGCATCGATGACGACTGCCGGAACCTCCGGGTGGGGTGGGAGCTGACGATTCCCGCGGGCGGCGCGGTGGGTGCTACCCCGGAGGCGGCGGCCCCGACCACTACCGCGACGGCTCCCCCGGCGACACCCGCCGCGACGAGGCCAGCCACCCGGGTGTCCTCGCAGGAGCCGGAGTGGTGCGACGACCGCCCCTCATGGTCGGGCCGGGCGCGCGACCTGCTGGACGGGGCGAGGGGCTTCTACAGCCTCGATGCCCTGGACGGGGACGGGCACCGGGACCACGTGCTGCCCTGGTCGCTGCTCTGCGAACTTGTCGACAGCGAGGGAGCGGCTCGAGCGGCCTACAACGACCTCCGCAACCTCGTCCCGTCGGTGGCCAGCTTCAACATCTCGAAGTCGGACGACCTCGCGCACGAGTGGCTGCCGCGATGGCGGTCACGCGACGCCGAGGGCTACCGCGCAAACGCGTGCGAGTACGCGAACCGCTACCGGGACACGGCCAATCGCTATGGCCACACGCTCAGTGCCTCGGAGACGCACGCCCTCGGCGATGCGTGCGCCTCGACCGGCGCCTCGGGCACGACTTCCGGCCCCACACCGACGCCGACCGCTACCACGGGGACGCAGCGCACCTATCGATCGTGCGAAGCGGCCGCAGCCGCTGGCGAGCCTCGAAGGCAGGGCTGCAGCGGCGACCGCTGTCCGGGCGGGGGCAGGGGCTTCCCGGCGGAGATGGTCCCGAGCGCGCGGGACGGCGATGGCGACGGGGTCGTCTGCGAGGAGTAGGCGGCTACAGTAAGCCTATCCTCGGCCGCGAGTTCGCTCAGGCGGTAGCAGGCTCGTAGCGCTCGACCTTGATGACATCCTCGCGCTTGCGAGCCTGGGCGAGGTCGTAGGCCGTCTGGCGGCGGAGCCAGAACTCGGCGTTCGACCAGCCAACCTTCTCGAGGCGGATGGCCATCTCCGGGGAGATGGAGGCGTGCCCGTTCAGGACACGCGAGAGGGTGTGCCGAGCCACACCGAGCAACTGGGCAGCCTCAGTCACGCTAAGGCCAAGTGGCTCCAGGCAGTTCAGCTTGATACCAAGACCGGGGTGGGGTGGGTTCTTCATAGCCATGTAACGCCTCCCGCTAGTGATAGTCGACAAAGTCGATGTCGTACGCGTCGCCTTCGTCAAAGCGAAAGATGAGCCGCCAGTTCGCGGAGATGGAAACGCTCCAGAACTCTCGCAAATCACCTCTCAGCCGATGGAGCCGGTACCCAGGAACGTTCATGTCGGCTGGCTCCTTCGCCGACTCCAGGTCTGCCAGCACCAGCAAGATCCGTTCCACCTGATGGGCTGGCAGCCGGCTTGCGTCCTCACGCTCGTAGAGCCGCCGCAGTCCTCGGTGACGGAACGAGCGAATCACGGCCCACTGTACTGCGTACCGGTACAGTGCACAAGCCTGACTACAGCCGTAGCGACTCCGCCGTGCTCTCGACGAACGCCACGACGTCGTCGCGGATGGCGTCGGGGGTGTCGGTGGGGAGCATGAGGTGGCGGGGCATGGGGACCAGGCGGTGCACGCCAGCCTCGGCGAAGCGCTCGACCGTCTCTGGGTCGAGGCGGCCGCGCGGCGTGATCGATATCTCGAGCGGCCCGAGGTGCTCGGGGCGCTCGACCTCGCCCGCCGTCTGCTCGAGATTGCGGACAGCGTCGGCGGCGCCGTCGACGTCGAGCATGAAGCCGTACCAGCCGTCGCCCTGGGTGATGGTGCGGCGCATCGCGGCGGGCGAGTAGCCGCCGATCACGACGGGCGGGTGGGGCTGCTGGACGGGGAGGGGGCGCGACTGGATGCCGGACAACGTGGTGAAGCGCCCCTCGAAGGCCGGTTGCTCCTGCGTCCAGAGCGTGCGGATGACCTCAATGTGCTCGGACGTGCGCGCGCCGCGCTCGCGGAAGGGCACGCCGATGGCCTCGAACTCGCCCTCTACGGACCCGACGCCCACGCCGAGGATGAGGCGTCCGCCGGAGAGGACATCGATGCCGGCGAGCTCCTTGGCGAGCACGACGGGGTTGCGCTGGGGGAGGAGGAGGATGCCGCTGGCGAGGCGCACGCGCTCGGTGGCGCCGGCGAGGAAGGCGAGCGTCGCGACGGTATCGGCGAGGGGCGTGTCGGGAACGAGGGGGGAGGGCGGCTGCTGGGGGTCGACGAAGACGACGTGCTCGCCGGTCCAGAGCGACTCGAAGTTGGCGGCCTCGGCGGCGCGGGCCACGCGGAGCATGGCCTCGCGCTGGGCGAGCACCCCAAGGTTGATGCCGTAGAGCCCGATCTTCATCGCCAGCCTCCCTCGTTGCGGGTCGGGCGGGATGATACGCGGCCCATGCTCCCGGGCAGGTAGACTCGCGGCGGCGAACAGCCATGCCAGGAGGCGACATGTCCGACCGCGAACCCCTCGACGTGCTCGATGCGATCCACACGACGCGCGCGCAGCGCTACCTGAAGCCGGACCCCATCCCGGAGGACGTGATCTGGCAGATCCTCGACGCGGCCATCCGCGGGCCGACGGGCGGCAACCAGCAGGGCTGGGGCTGGGTCGTGATCCGGGACGAGGCGACGAAGCGGGAGATCGCGAAGGTCTATTCGGAACGCATCATGGCGGCCTACGGGTACGAGCGCGTGAGCGACGAGGAGCTGGGGACGGCGCGCATCACGCGGGGGGCGATCGAAGAGGGCGAAATCGGGATCGACGTGCGCAACCGGCGGGGGGTGGTGCACCTCGCCGAGCACTACGCCGAGACGCCGGTGATCGTCGCGCCGGTCATGCAGACGGCGGCCCGCATGGACGACAACACGCGGCGCTCGGGGGCGGGGCTCGCGGGCTCCATCTACGGCGCGGTGCAGAACATGATGCTGGCGGCGCGGGCGTTCGACATCGGCAGCGTGATGACGTGGACCCTGGACGAGGAGTCGGGCATCAACGAGCTGCTGGGGCTGCCGGAGAACGCGTTCGTCATGTGCCTGATCCCGCTGGGCTACCTGGAGAAGGGGCGCTTCTCGCAGGCGCGGCGCAAGCCCCTGGGCGAGGTGGTGCACTGGGACCGCTGGGGCGAGCAGCGCGAGGCGCCGCCCTCGGGCCGCTAGACGCGCTCGACAATAGCGGGGAGTACCTCGCCGATGCCGCCGCGCAGGATGGCGGAGGCGGCGGGGTCGTAGGGCGTCTCCTGCGCGTTCAGGATGACGAGCCGGGCGCCGCACTGCAGCGCAATCTCGGGCAGCGCGGCCACCGGGTAGACGGTGAGCGAGGTGCCGATGGCGAGGAAGAGGTCGCAGTTGGCAGCGGCGAGCTGGGCGCGTTCGAGGTCCTCGGCGATGAGCGCCTGGCCGAAGGAGATGGTCGCCGACTTGAGGAGCCCGCCGCAGGACCGGCAGTGGGGGTCCTCATCGCCCTCGCGCACGCGTTCAAGGACGACCTCGATGGGGCCGCGATCGGAGCAGTCGAGGCAGGCGTAGTCGCGCACGGTGCCGTGGATCTCGACGATGCGCTCGGCCGAGGTCCCGGCGGCGTGGTGCAGGCCGTCGATGTTCTGGGTGACGAGCGTGTCGAGCTTGCCCTTGCCCTCGAGGGCGGTGAGGGCGAAGTGGCCCGCGTTCGGCTCGGCGTTGTGCATGGGGCTGCCGGCGCGGTTCGCCCAGGAGCGGACTCGGTGATCGCGGTTGGCGACGTAGTGCTGGATGGTGGCGGTGCGCTCGGCCTCGGGGTTCTTCGTCCAGACGCCGTCGGGACCGCGGAAGTCGGGGATGCCGGACTCGGTGGAGATGCCTGCGCCGGTCAGGATCGCGACGGAGGCGGCCTCGCGCAGCCAGGACGCGACGTCGTCGATGTCGGCATCGCTCATGGCGCGACCTTACCCGAATCTGGCGCCTCCCGGGATCGCCCCGTACGCTGAAGGACGGCGCCTGCACGGGCGCCTTCCGAGTCGATGAGAGCCGCCCGCAATCTCGCCTTCGTCACCGTTATCGCCACCGTGATCCTCGTCGGGGTCGGGGTGTACGTGCGCGCGACGGGATCGGGGCTGGGCTGTCCCGACTGGCCCACCTGCCACGGCGGCATCGTGCCGCCGCACGAGCAGGAGGCGCTGATCGAATCGACGCACCGCTTCGTGGCGGCGCTGGTGGGGATCCTCGTGATCGCGACGGCCGTGCTCGCCTGGCGACACTTCCGGGGGACGCCGGCGGTCCTCTGGCCCGCCCTGGCAGCGGTCCCGCTGGTGGGGATCCAGGGGCTGCTGGGCGCGATCACGGTCTGGGAGGAGCTGCCCCCCGAGATCGTGGCGACGCACCTGCTGCTGGCCATGGCGATCCTGACGGTGATGGCGGCGACCACCCTGAGCATGTTCAACGAGCTGCGGGGCGGAGCGCCCCCGGGCGAGCGGGCGGCGGCGCGGCGCCTGGGCCTGCGGGCGGCGGCCACGCTGGTGCTGTTTGCGGCGGTGGTGTGGATGGGCGGCTATCTCGGCGAGAGCGGCGGTTCAACGGCCTGCGAGGGGTGGCCCACCTGCAACGGCGGCGTTTTCCCCGGCGCCGACGACCAGCAGATCACGCACATGACGCACCGCTACCTGGCGGCCCTGCTGGTCGTGCCGCTGGCCTGGATGGCGGCGGCCGCCTGGCGTGAGCGCCGGACGCTTCGATGGGGGATGCACGCAGCCTCCACAGCGGGACTCATCTACCTGTTGCAGGTGGCGGTGGGCGCCCTCAACGTGCTGCACACGTTCCCCGACGCGCTCACCGTAACGCATACCGTGCTAGCCTCCCTGCTGTGGCTCACTCTGTCGGCAGCCGCACTCCTCGGAGTATCCGCGCAGGCGGTTTCGCGCGAGGGCGCCCCGCTCCCGCGAGCGGAGGCTCCCGCATGACGGCGCTGGCGCTCGCCTTGCGCGACACGGGGCGCTGGACGGCGACGATCCGCAGCTACGTCGCCATCACGAAGCCGCGCATCATCCTGCTCCTGCTGGCCACGACGGTTCCGGCGATGGTGGTGGCGGAAGGGGGCTGGCCCTCGACCGCGCTCGTGATCGCGACGCTCGTGGGCGGGGCGGCCTCGGCGGCGGGGGCGAACGCCGTCAACTGCTGGTACGACCGCGACATCGACGCGCTCATGCAGCGCACGCAATCGCGCCCGCTCGTGAAGGGCGAGATCCCTCCCCTGAACGCGCTCCTGTTCGGCGCCGGGCTGGGCGTGGGCGCCTTCGCCTTCCTCTGGGCGACGACGAACCTGCTGGCGGCGGGGCTGGCGGGCGCGGCCTTCCTGTTCTACGTGTTTATCTACACGGTGTGGCTGAAGCGCCGTTCCTCCCAGAACATCGTGATCGGGGGCGCGGCGGGCGCGTTCCCGCCGATGGTGGGCTGGGCGGCCGTGACCGGCGACCTGGCCTGGGCGCCGGTCATCATGTTCACGATCATCTTCTTCTGGACGCCGCCGCACTTCTGGGCGCTGGCCCTGCGCATGGCCCCGGACTACCGCAAGGCGAACGTGCCGATGCTCCCGGTCGAGGCCGGGGAGGTCTCGACGCGGCGGCAGATCCTCGCCTACTCGATCGTGCTGGTTCCGATCACGCTGTCACTGATGCTGACGGGCGCGGTCGGGTGGGTGTACGGGGTCGCGGCGGGGGTGGCGGGCCTGGGCTTCGTGGCGGTGGCGTTCGGGCTGTGGCGCTGGCCGGAGCGGGTGCCCTCGATGCGTCTCTATACGTATTCGCTCGCGTATCTTGCCGCGATCTTCATTGTTATGGCCACTGACGTGGCTATCCTCGGGTAATCTACGGACGTGGCGGCCAAACTCACGCAGGAGCGGACCACCCTATGAATCGACTTAAGCCCTGGATCATCGCGGCGCTGGCCGCGGCGATGACCCTCTCCATCATCAGCGTCGCCTCCGCGCAGCCCAGCCCCCCAACCGTCTTCCAAGGCACCGTGACAGATGCCGATGGAAACCCGGTAGCGGGGGGACTGCCCGTGGAAGGGTATGTCGGAGACACCGACTGCACGCATATGGGAGCTACAGGTGACAACGGCACATACTTTGCGACGGTGTACAAGGGCAGCATGCCCGGCGGAAGGGAAGGCTGTGGCAGTGGATCGTCAGAGGTGCGATTCCGGATCGGCGGACAGTGGGCGGTCGAGAGAGGGACCCACTCACAGGTTGGGCGACTGAACCTGACGCTCGGGCCGCCGACGGCAACCGTTCAGGTTGCAGTGTGGCGGTTGATTTCTGACCCCACCCGCCTCTTCCTGAGCACGCGTCCGGCGGGCGGAGACTGGACGACCTGGAATACCGACCTCGACATGTCCGGTGTCAGTCGCTCCGGCAACTTCAACGTTAGCGACCACAGAGTCGTGGAGGTCGAACTGGCGGACGGTTCGACCGTCTCAGTGCAGGTTGCCGTGTGGCGGTTGATATCTGACCCCACCCGCCTCTTCCTGAGCACGCGCCCGGCGGGCGGAGACTGGACGACCTGGAATACCGACCTCGACATGTCCGGTGTCAGTCGCTCCGGTAACTTCAACGTTAGCGACCACAGGGTCGTGGAGGTCGAGCTGGAGTAGATCCAGCACTCTCTCCAAGCACCAGCATCGGAGGAGCCGGGGTACGTACCCCGGCTCCTTCTCGTGTCCGGCTCCCGCTAATCTGTCGCCCGGCTGCCTCTCGTGACAGACTGCCGCGGGAAGGGCGGGAGCGATGGCGCCGAACCAGCATGTCGATGTCGCGATCGTGGGCGGGGGCGTGATTGGCATCGCGATCGCGTACTTCCTCGCCCAGCGAGGGCTGGAGCCGCTCGTCATCGAGGGCACGGAGGTCGCGCACGGGGCCAGCGGCAAGTCGGCGGGGCTGCTCTCGCCGGGTCTGCCGCACGACGATGACGAGACGGGAGCGCTCCCGCCGCTGCTCGCGAGAAGCGTGGCGCTCCACGGGGCGCTGGCGGAGCTGCTGGACGGGCCCGCCACCTACGACTACACGCCGTACACCACCTGCCTGGTCGCCATGGACGAGGACGAGGCGGCCGACCTGCACGCGAGGGCGGAGCACCTGAAGGCCGAGCCGATCCCGCTGGCCGACATCCCGGAGCGCTGCCCCTGGCTGGACCAACCGGTCGCGGGCGCCCTCGCGCAGCCCACCGCGCAGATCGACTCCGCCAAATTCACCGAACGCCTGCTCGAGAGCGCGAAGAGCATGGGCGCCTCCCTGCGCATGGGCCGCGCGGTCGGGCTCGTCGGCGGGGCGGACTACGTGGACGGCGTCGAACTGAGCGACGGCGTCGTGACGGCGGAGGCGACGGTCCTCGCCATGGGTCCGTGGTCGATGCGGGCCGCGGCCTGGCTCGACCTGCCGGTACCGGTGCGGCCGCTGAAGGGGCAGATCGTGCACCTGGATCCTTCGGTCGAGCCGCCGGCGGGCGGGTTCTCCGACATGCACGGGCACTACGTCGTGACGCGGCCCACGGGCCTCGTGCACGTGGGGGCGACGGAGGAGGAGGAGGGATTCGACGCGGAGCCTTCGGCGGCGGCGCGGGAGTCCATCCTCTCGACGCTGGCGCGGTTCACGTCCCGGCTCGGGGAGATGCGGGTCGTGAACCAGACCGCCTGCCTGAGGCCCCTCTCGGGCGACGGGCTGCCCCTCATCGGGGCGGCGCCGGGGCGGCAGGGGGCGTACGTCGCCACGGGCCACGGGCGCAAGGGGATCATCCTCTCCCTGGCGACGGGCGAGGCGATGGCGGAGCTGATCACCGAGGGCCAGACCAGCGAGGTCGACCTGACCCCGTTCGACCCGGCCCGCTTCGGAGCGGACCAGTAGGCGCGCAGGCCGGGGTCACCTGGGCGAGCGTGCTCGCCTGGCGGATGGAGCGGCAGCAGCTTGTCTCGCGGCGGCCGCGGGAGGAGTTGCAGGCGGTCGTCGGGGAGGTGGGAGGGCTGCACGCGCAGGTGCTCTCCGCCGCCGAGCTGGCGGCGTGGGCGCGGGTCGACGGCCTGCGGCCCGGGGAGCTCGAGGAGGAGCTGTGGGAGCGGCGCAGCCTGGTGAAGACGTGGGCGATGCGGGGCACGCTCCACCTGCTGCCCGCCGCCGAGTACGGCCTCTGGCAGGCGGCCCTCGATACGTACGACCACTACCTGAAGGGCGGCTGGCTGCGAGGCTTCAAGATCACGCGCGAGGAGCTCGACCTGCTGCTGACGAAGGTGCGGGAGGTGCTGGGCGGGGAGGGGCTGACGCGCGACGAGCTGGCGGCGGCGGTGGCGGAGGCCTCGGGGTCGCCGGCGCTGGGGGAGAAGCTGGGGGACAGCTGGGGCGCCTACCTGAAGCCGGCCTCGTTCCAGGGGAGCCTCTGCTTCGGACCGAACCGCGGCAGGAGCGTGACGTTCGTCAGTCCCGGGTCGTGGATCGAGGCCGGGCCGGGACCGCCGGCGGAGGAAGCCGTGGCGGAGGTGACGCGCCGGTACCTGCGCGCCTACGGTCCGGCGACTGCGGCGGAGTACTCGCGCTGGTGGGGGCCGCGCCGTCCGGCGCAGGCGACGCGCGCCTTCCGCGCGCTGGGCGAGGAGGCGGTCGAGGTCGACGTCGAGGGGGAAGCGCACTGGGCGCTGGCCGGGGAGGTCGAGGAGATCGCGAAGGCAGCGCCGCAGGGAGCGGTACGGCTGCTCCCTGCCTTCGACCCGTACGTGATCGGCTCAGCGCGGGACGTCCCGGCCATCCTCGACCCCGACCACAAGGCGCGCGTCCACCGGCCCCAGGGGTGGATATCGCCGGTGCTGCTGGTCAACGGACGCATCGAGGGGGTGTGGTCGCACGAGCGGAAGGGGGGACGGCTGAGCGTGCGCGTCGAGCCGTTCGAGGCGCTTCCGGACGGGCCGAGGCAGGGGGCGGAGGCGGAAGCGGAGCGGCTCGCGGCATTCTTCGGCGACGAGCTCGCGCTGGAGTGGGGGTAGGGCTGAACCTCGGGTCGCGGGAGTGTATGCTCCCTACCCCGTGGCAACCATTGTTTACATCGACGGCTTCAACTTCTACTACGGGGCCGTCAAGGGAACTCGGCACAAGTGGGTCGACCTGGAGGCGGTCTGCCGACGGCTGCTGCCGCGGGACGACATCGTGAAGATCCGCTACTTCACGGCGAGGGTGACCGAGCGACCGGACGATCCCCAACGCCCGGTGCGGCAGGACATGTACCTGCGAGCTCTTGCTACGAACCCGCTCATCGAAATTCACTACGGCCACTTCGTCACTCGTCGCGCGCGGTTACCCCTGGCAACCCCAATCCAGGGCCTGTCCCCCATCGTGGAGGTCCTGAAGCCGGAAGAGAAGGGATCGGACGTCAACCTGGCCACCCACCTGGTCGCCGACGCACTCCAGCAGCGCTGCGAAAGGGCGGTCGTGATCAGCAACGACTCTGACCTCGCCGAACCGGTGCGGTTGGTGCAATCGGAAGGCGACATCCCGGTGGTCGTCGTTAACCCCCACCCACGCAGCAGGCGCTCCGCCAAACTGGAGGGAAGCGAGTTCAGACAACTCCGTGCCGAGGCCATCGCTGAGTGCCAGCTCCCCGAGATCCTTCACGATGCTCTAGGAGAAATCTGCAAACCGGAAGGCTGGTAGACAACAAGAAGCCCGCCGAAGCGGGCCTCGAACCCAGCCACCAGAAGCGACTGGGGGGATTGCCCCAAGTATTGCAGGCCGCTAATGAACCCGCAACCCCCTGACGGCCTAACCCTCGGCGTCCTCGGGCTTCACGATGCCGCGCGTCCAGAAGGGGTCGAGGGCCTTGAGCACCTCGCGCTCGGCCTCGCCGGACAGGCGATCGGGGTCGGGCTCGTCGTTGCGCTTCTCCTTGCCGGGCAGGGTGGGAGCGGCGCCGGTGTCTTCCGGCCCCCAGCGCACCTTCGCCGCTTCGCGGGCGAGACGCGCAAGCTCCTTCACGGAATCCGGTTCGGCCACGTCCTTCCTCCGGATTACTTCGCTTTCTCGAAGTTGAGGTGGAGGTTCCACAGCCCGAGCATGATGCCGGGCTGGTGGCGGAAGTCGTTCTTGCCGGCGGGGAAGGAGATGCTGTCGAGGCGCTCGAACAGCCGCTCCCAGGCGATGTTCTGCTCGAGGCGCGAGATGCCGGCCCCGGGGCAGACGCGGATGCCCTGCGAGAACGTCATGTGGCGGCCCGTGTTCGGGCGCGCGAGATCGACGTCGGCGGGACAGGGGAACTCCTCGGGGTCGTGGTTCGCGGCGCCGTAGCGAAGGTGCAGGATGGAGCCCTTCGGGATGTTGAGCCCGCGCAGCTCCACGTCCCTGGCAGTCATGCGGGTGGAGAGGCCCTGGGTCGGGGCCTGGATGCGCATGCCTTCCTCGACGAAGAAGCGGATCTTGGAGCGGTCGGCCTTGATGGTGTTCCAGAGCTCGGGGTCGCGGCCGAGGAGCTCGGCCTCGGCGGCGATGGCGTACTGGGTCGTCTCCAGGCCGCCGATGTGCATGCCGAAGACGACGCCCACGACCTCGGAGTCCGTGAGCTTTCGGCCCATGTACTCGACCTGGGTAAGGAACGAGGTCATGTCGTCCTGGGGGTCCTGGCGCTTCTTCGTGACATGCCTCTGGACGTACTGCATGAAGTCGCCGAGGTCACGGGCGTTGTCCGCCTCTTCCTCGTCGCTCATGAGGTTGCGGTGGCCCTTTCCGTAGACGAAGCGGCGCACCTGCGCCTGGCCCCAGATGCGGAGTTGGGGCATGTCCTCGAAGGGGAAGCCGAGGATGGTGGTCATCACCATTTGCGGAAGCGGGGCGGCGAACTCCTCGACGAAGTCGATCTCCGCGGGCTCGCGGTCGATCCAGTTGTCGATGAGCTCGTCGACGAAGCGGGTGACCATGGGGCGGTGGCGGGGAGCGCCGGTCGCGCCGACCCAGGGGTCGGTGAGCTGGATGCGGTGCTGCTTGTGCAGCTCCATGTTCGGACGGAGGGTGTTGCGGGCCATCGCATCGAGGAGGACGGAGTGGTCGTCCTCTTCCTCCACCTCGAGGCCGGCCCCGGCGTAGGAGGGCTGGGGGAAGGTGTAGGGGTCGCGAATGATCATCGCGATGTCTTCGTACTTGGTGATGATGAAGCCGTCGGTATCGGGAGTCGTGCCCTCGCCGGGGATGCGCATGATGGGCGCTTCCTCGTGGAGGATCTTGTAGGAGTCGAACCAGTGCTCTTGCTGGCCGGGCTTGAAGAGGTCGATCTCCTCGAGGTTCACCGGACACTCGGCAACGGCCTCGATCATGTCCTTGTACATCGTCTCGGTCATCAGGTGCTCCCCTGCGTGGAGTCGCGCGCGCACCGGCATGCGGGGCGCTGCCTCGCGTGTGCGGTAAGCATACCGCGCCCGGCGAGAGCAGGGGATGCCACCACCCCCGGGAGAGGCAGAGTCCTTCGCCTGCCGGCGCGGGGCGATGGTCGAGCTACGGCCTCGGCTCGGCTTCCTCGTCCGCCCCCGAGTCGCCTGCATCGGGCGATTCGGCCCCGGGCTCTCCGATTGGGGGCTCGTCGCCCGCGTCAACCGTCTCGGACGGGGGCGTCGGAGCGCCCTGGCGGGCCAGGAAGGGAACGGGAGCGCCCCTGGGCCGGAAGCGCGGCCGTGGCGGGCGGGGCCCGCTCGAGCTGAACGTTCTGGTGAAGAGGGCCGAGACATGCGGCCAGCCACGCCTGACAGGGTAGGCGACGATCAGGACCACCACGGCAATCGGAAGCACGAAGATGCCGACCCAGATGAGGACCGTGAGGACCGCCCGGCCCACCGCGGAAAGGGCGTAAACGGCTCCCCGTGCGGTGGAATCCAGGTTCCAGCCCCCGACCACCAGGTCCTCGCCCTCGGTGACCGTGACGGTGAAGGTCTGGGAGCCGGACACACGGCCGGCGTCGCTCATGGCGCTCACGGTGAAGGTGACCTCGTACGGCCGGGGGCGGTGGTCGGAGAAGCGATGGGACACCTCGACGCGCGTGACGCCCTCCTCGGGGTTGCCGATGGTCGACGCCGATCCGTCACCCCAGTCCCACTGGTACTCGTAGTCCCAGAGCTCCGAGGGGCGGGTGAACGTGGCGGCGTATCTCGTGCTGTCGCCTTCCTCGACCGTCCGCGGGTCCCCGGCGAATACGTCGATCGCCGGGACGCGGCTGACATCGACGAGGAGCGAGTCCGTGCCCTCGGCGCGGCCACCGTCGCCGGTTCCAACCAGCTGGACGGTGACGATGAATGGGGAGTCGAGGTCGTCGTGATAGGTGTGGTTGACGGTGGCGGTAATGCGATTCCCTTCGGGGGTGACGACGCTGCCCTTGCCTTTGGCGGAAGTCCCGTCTCCGAAGTCCCAGACGAAGGAGAAGTCGGTGATGTCGGCGGGGGCATCGAAGGACGCGCGGAAGCGCACGGCCTGCCCGACACGGTAGGAGGAGTCGGGTCCGGCATCGACGTCGATGGTCACGGCGGCGAGCTTCAGGTCGACCTCGATGAGGGAGAAGGCGGCGACTTCGCGGAGGTAGTTGAGGCGGCCCTGGATGCTCTCGATCTGGAGCTGCAGCTCCGAGAGCTCCTCCTGCACGAGGAGGGCATCTTCGACATCCTCCGCCTTGTCGAGGAAGGAGAGCAGCCTCGCCTGCGTGGCGCGAAGGCTGTTGAGGCGGGACTCACTGTCGACGAACTCCTCGGTGACGTCCCGGCTGGAGACCTGGAGGGATTCGACCTCGGAGGCCACCGACTCAAGCTCTGAGAAGGCCCGGTTGAGCGAGGGGGCGGGAACGCGGATGGCGATGGAGCCGCTGTGGCGGGCGATCTGGTCGGAGCTGACGATCCAGCCGCCGAGGCGGGCGGCGATAGCCCGAATCTCCCCGGTGGCCCTGGCGACGTCCTGCACGACGAGCGACATCGTGGCGGTGTGCACGATGACGCGGCTCTGGGCGATGGCGGCGGTGCTAACCATGCGGTCAGCGGCGCCATCACCGCCATCGTCCGCCTCGGCGGCGGCTTCAGTGGCGGCTGCGGCGGCGGCGGGCTCTTCGGCGGGCGCAGCCTGTTCGGCTGCGGCCGCCTGCGTCTGCCGGTCGGGCTCCGCCCTGGCAGCCTCGGTGGCAGCGGCGTAGTAGTCCGAGGCCGAGTCGTCGTCATCGTCGCCGCCGGGGCCGCAGGCGACGAGCACTACCAGGGCGACAACGAGGACCGGAAGGAGAACCCAGAGACGCCAGGACGAGGTGGAAGCCATGGGACCCCTCGCGCGGCAGGGTAGCAGAGCAGGAACCGGACGCATGTGCCACATACGAGTCAATACGCGGCCTGCGCCCAGATCGTTCCCCGGTCGGGAATCCTGGACACACGGAGGCCCACCGGAGCGGTGGGCCTCACGAGGGTGGGGCGAACGGATGTCGTCTAGACGACGCCGGCGGGCTGCTGCTCGCCACGGACGAGCTTGCCGGGGCGGGCGCCGGTCTCCTCGCCGTCGCGCATGATGACCTCGCCGCTCACGATGGTGGCGACGAAGCCCTCCGCCTTCTGGACCAGGCGGCGACCGTCGGCGGGGAGGTCGTGGGCGAGCTCGGGAGCCCGCAGCTGCAGGCGGTCCAGGTCGATGACGTTGACGTCGCCCTTCATGCCCGGCTTCAGGACGCCACGGTCGTTGAGGCCGTACAGGCGGGCGGTGTCGCTCGTCATCTTCTTCACGACGAACTCGAGGGGCAGGCCCTCGCCGCGGGAGCGGTCGCGGGCCCAGTGCGTGAGCATGAACGTTGGCATGCTCGCGTCGCAGATGACGCCGCAGTGGGCGCCCGCATCGTCCAGGCCGAGGGCGGCGCGCGGGTGCGTCAGCATCTTGCGGACGACGTCGTAGTTGAACTCCGTGTAGTTGAGCGTGGGGGCGAAGAAGAGGCGCCTGCCGTCGTCTTCGAGCAGGAGGTCGTAGAAGAGCTCGTGCGCTTCGCGACCCTCGCGCTCGGCCATGGCCGCCACCGAGTCCTCCTCGGAAGGCTCGTAGTCGAGCGGCTCCTGGAGCTGGAACACGCGACCGAGGTTGATGAAGGCGATGTCCTGATGGGCTGCCCCCAGCTCCTCCAGGAGCTTCTCCTTGACCTCGGGCCTGCGCATCTCGGCGGCGACCTCCTCGATGGGGACGCGGCGGAGGTGGTGGGCGTCACCGGCGCCGAGCTTGTAGTGGCCGCTGATCTCGTGAAAGGTGGGCGCGTTTACCCAGGGGTGGTTCGTCTGCAGGCCGAGCAGGACGCCCGGCGCGCGCGGTGACCTGTGGGTAGAGGTCGGCGCCCTCGGCGGCGGCCTCCTCGGAGAGGTCGAACATGCGCTTCCAGTGGTCGGGCTCGGCATCGAGCTGGACGAGAGCGAACGTGATGGGGCGGCCGGTGGCGGCGGAGACGCGCCGCATCCAGGCGACCTCGAGGTCGGGGAGGTTCATGTCGTCGCCGGTGACGCCGGCGGGTGCGAGCTCGAAGACGCCCGTGCCGGCCTCGGAGAGGGCTTCGCCGAAGGCCATCATCTCGTCCTCTTCGGCGAAGGTGCCCGGCACGTTCACGCCGTCGATGGCGCGGTGGACGATGGTGCGGGAGGTGGAGACGCCGAGCGCGCCGGCCTCGATGCCCTCGCGCACGAGCTTCTTCATCTCGAGGATGTCCTCGGGGTTGGCGGGCTCGTTGCTCGCCCCGCGCTCGCCCATGACGTAGGCGCGGACGGCGCCGTGCGGCACCTGCGTGCCGACATCGAGGGCCTTGGGAAGCGTGTCGAGGTAGTCGAGGTACTCGGGGAAGGTCTCCCAGTTCCACTGCATGCCGGCGGAGAGGGCGGTGCCGGGGATGTCCTCGACACCTTCCATGAGGCCGATCAGCCACTCGTGGCGGTTGGGGGCGGCGGGGGCGAAGCCCACGCCGCAGTTCCCCATGACGACAGTCGTGACGCCGTGCCAGCAGGAGGGCGTAAGCAGGGGGTCCCAGGTGATCTGGCCGTCGAAGTGGGTGTGGATATCGACGAAGCCGGGCGTGATGATCTGCCCGGTCGCGTCGACCGTCTCGCGCCCTTCGGCCTCGATGCGGCCGATGGCGGAGATCCGGCCGTCGTCGATAGCGATATCGCCCTGGTAGGGGGTGTCGCCTGTCCCGTCGACAATGGTGCCGTTGCGAATTACCAGATCGTGCATCTCGCGCCTCCCGGAAGCGGGCGCGGCAGCACTGAAGCGTCATGCGCCCTATCGCGGGTAACGGTACTGAATGGGGGCAGGCCCTACAAGGAGCTCGGGCCGGGCAAACCCTCCTGACAGTGGCCCTATAGTCCCCGCGATGCCGCTCTTCTCTTCGACTCGCGAACGGTGGCTGTGGCTGTGGGCGCTGGCCGTGGTGGCGGCGATCTTCGCTTCGCTGGGGGTCGGTGGACAGCTGGCGGAAGCGCTACGCGACCTCGATGCACTGGAGGAGGCCCTGAGCGCCGGCCTCTTCCTGTTGTGCATGCTTCTGGTGGGGGCGACCGCCGTCCTGCAGGGGGTGTGGACGCGGCCGGGGCGGCTGGAGCTGGCGGTGGTGGCGGGGATTGCGGCGGTGTACTTGCTGGTGTTCCTCCGCATCGGGGTCCTGGAGGAGCGCTCGCATCTCATCGAGTTCGGGGTGCTGGGCGTGTTCGTGTACGCGGCCCTCGCGGAGCGGGCGAGCCGGGGCCGCCGCGCGCCGATGCCGGCGGTGCTCGCCATCGCCGGGACGTCGGCGGTGGGCCTCCTCGACGAGTGCCTCCAGGTGTGGGTCCCGAGCCGGGTCTTCGACCCGTGGGACATCCTCTTCAACGTGCTGGCGGCATCGATGGCGGTAGGGGCGAGCGTCGCGCTGGCGTGGACGCGGCGTAGGGCGGGGCGGTTGGGGAAGGGGCAGAACGCGTAGACCGCGTCACTCCTCATACGGGCGCCAGAACACGGGACGCGAGACGTACTCGGTGTCGCCCCAGCAGACTACCTCGCCAGCCTGAGTCAGAGCGCACGTACGGAAGTGACCCGACGTGATGGCCGTGTAGCGACCGGGTGGCGGATCAACGGGACCATAGTCGATGCCGTCCTTGGGGTTGCCGAGGAAACCCCAGCAACGCGCAATGCCCGCGCTTGTGAGCGCACAGGCATGCGCAGCACCCACACCAACGTCCACATAGGTGTCGGGTGGCAGTTCTGCAGGGAAACTGGCTCTTTCGCGCCAGCACACGACTTCTCCCGCTACGGTCGTGCCACATGCCATCTGCTGCGCCACACTGACTTTTCCGTAGTGGCCGGAAGGGGGAGGTGTCGCCCGGCTGCCCCCGTAGTCGCCCCAGCAGCCCCAGAGCCCGGAACCTCCGCACGCCTCGCTGGACAAGGCCCAATGCCGGGCACAGCAAGCCACCTCCCCACTCGCGGCGAGAGCACAACCGTAGCCACCCCCGCCCAGGCTGATCTCGCTGTAGGGCCCAGGCGGGAGTTCCGCTTCCAGGGGCCAGCAAACAGCCTCGCCGGACTCGGTGAGAGCGCATGCCTCATTGAAGTCGCCAGCGCTAACCGCCACGTATCGGTGTTCGGCAGGGAGAGGGGTGTGGGGCGGAGCGCCCCCACCCCAACTGATGGCTTCACCCTCCTCGGTGAGCGCCCAGGTGCTCCCGTGTCCGGCGCTGATCGTGGTAAACCGGCCTTCTGGAGCGTCTGCCTGACCGAAATTGTTCCAGCCCCAGCAAGAAGCTTCCCCTTCCTCGGTGAGCGCGCACGTGTGCCCCATGCCGTCACTCACCGAGACATACCGGTTCGAGTCAGGATCGGGCCGCTCGTACTTGTTCGGCACGCTCACCCAGCAGACGGCTCTGCCTGCCTGAGTAAGGGCGCAAGCGAACACGCGAGGGGTTGCCTGCTGCAACGAGGTCTCTCCAACAGTGATAGTGACGTAACGGCCCGGGGCGGGATCGGGAGGTGTCAGGAGCGACAGGGCTCCGGCGATGTCGTATGAGAGGGACCGGCGCTCGCCCTCGCACACAGCCATGCCAGCGGCGGTTATTGCGCAGGTGTGATCCACGCCAGGGCTGATCGCGACGTAGCGACCGTCATCATCCCCGGTGGACAGGTCACACCACTCCTGTGCCACAAAGACCGCGCCCCCTCCAGACCGATCGCAATAGACATCGCCAACCGGCACATAGTCTCCGGAGTAGGGAGAGGTGTAGGCGCCATAGGGGGTCAAGTGGCCATGCCCGTTCCCCCAGCAGACGAGATCGCCAGCGACGGCGAGAGCGCAACTCCTGAGGAAGTGGGCCCCGAATCCAGGGGAGGAGGACTCCACCAAGAGGGCCGTGTACGTGCCGGGAGGAGGGTCGGGAGGGGCCAGGTCTTTGTACTCTGACAGGGGCTCCAATCCCCAACACGCTATCTGCCCAACCGTCGTGAGCGCGCAAGCGTAGAGGCCGCCGGCCCATCCGAGGTAGTCCACGTCCCAGGCGACAGCCTTGTAGCGGCCTGCGGGCGCACCTCGGGAGGGGTCAGGCTGGCCCCCCGGTATCGGCCGGCCACCACTCGCCCAGCACACGATTTCGGCTTCGTCGGTGATGACGCATGTGTCCCCGCCCTCAGCCTCGATGAAGGTGTAACGGCCGGGCGGCGTGTCCCAGACAACGCCGCTCTCGATGTCCCAGCAGAC
>JAJDUR010000068.1 GCA_022826585.1 Dehalococcoidia bacterium | reverse complement strand
GGCGTGATCCCGTCCAGCCCCGCCTCCCGCGCGTAGTTTTTCAGGATCAGCCAGAACCCCTGGCGGGTCAGCCGCCCTCCGCGGCGGTTCACGAACAGAGCGCCCTCGTTCCGGTTGCGCACCATCTTGGGCCGCACGTGGAAGATGTACTGCCGCAGCTCGTCGACCGAGCGCTGGTACAGCGGCAGCGCCCGCTCCTGGTCGCCCTTCCCGATGCCGCGAACGGTGACCGGGTCGCTCTCGAGCGCCACGTGTCCGACATCCAGCGACACCAGCTCCGTTACCCGCATGCCGGTCGCGTAGGCCAGCTCCAGCATGGCCTTGTCGCGCTGGGCGACGGGCGTGTTCTTGCGCGCCGGCTGCTCGAGCAATTCGTCCACTTCCTCGGGTGTCAGCGTGCGCGGCAGCGCCTTTCCGACCTGCGGGGAACGGAGCTCTTCCGTCGGGTCGCAGGTCAGAATGCCTTCCGCGGCCATGAAGCTGAAGAACGACTTCACGGCGGCCACTTTCCGCGCCACCGTGGCCGCTTTGTAGCGCCGCTCCCGCAATTCCTCGACGAACGCCAGCAGCATCTGGTCCGTAATCGCCTCCCACGAGGCGCCGTTGCCAGAGGTCTGGTGAGCCACGCTCTTCTCGAATTGGGCGAGGTCGCTGCGGTAGGCGGAGATCGTGTTTTCGGAGGCGTTCTTCTCGACAGCCAGGAACGTCAAGAACTCGGAAATGCGGGAATCCACTCCAGCCCCCCTCCAGGACACGGCTCGGAACTCGTACAAGTGCGGAGGGCTCATCCTAGGCGGACGCGCCATTCTTCGCCAGACCAGATCGCCACCTTCCGGTGAAGATTTCGTCGGGGACCGGGAACTCGCGTGCGGGCGCTCACGGCGACACGCTTTTGACACGCTTTTGACACACGCTTGTCATTCCCGGATCTCGGCGCGAAGATGCGGGATCTCGCTGAAAACCCCTCTAGTCTTCCGCCCTGGTGATGCGTAGCCAGCGACGCTTCCCCACGCGCACCCGTGACCCCACCCGCGCCAGCTCCCGCCCGTCGGAGACCGGCTCGCCGTCCACCGTCACCGCCCCCTGGTCGAATAGTCGCCGCGCTTCCCGCCGCGACGGCACCGCCCCTGCTTCCACGATGACGTCGATGAGCGGCTGTCCCTCGCGCGCTGCCGCCTCGGGCATCTCCTCGGGCTCTTCGCGCCGCTGCACGGTGCGCTCGAAGTGCGCCTCCGCCTGGGCCGCCGCGTCCGCGCCGTGCAGTTCCGTCACGATCGTGCGCGCCAGCCGCTTCTTCTCCGTCATTGGATCGCGCTCGTTGTTCGCGAGCCCCTCGATCGTCGCCACCACCTCGTTCCGGTCGAGGTTCGTCGCCAGCTGAAAGTAGTTCCCCAGAACACCGTCCGGGATCGACATCGCCTTGCCGTACTGCTCTTCCGGGGCCTCGTCCAGCCCGATGAAGTTCCCCGTCGACTTCGACATCCGCATCGCGCCGTCGATCCCCACGAGGATCGGCATCGTCACGGGCACGTGCTTCTTCTGCCCCGCCTGCTCTTGCAGCTTGCGCCCGGCCATCAGGTTGAACAGTTGCTCCGTTCCGCCCACCTGCACGTCGCACTCCAGCGCCAGTGCGTCGTAGCCCTGGAGCAGCGCGTACAGGAATTCGTGCAGGTAGACCGCGTCCTCCGACTGGTACCGCTGGCGGAAGTTATCCCGCGTGAGCATCTCCGCCACCGTGAATTTCGACATCAGCGAGATGAGGTCGTTCAGGTCCAGTTCGGCCAGCCACTCCGAGTTGTGCCGCACGACCGTCTTCTCCTGGTTCAGGATCTTCGAGGCCTGCGCGAAGTAGGCCGCTTCGTTGGCCTGGATCGTCTCGCTGTCGATCTGCGGCCGCAGCTTGTTCTTGTCCGAGGGATCGCCGATCAGCGCGGTGACGTCCCCGATCAGGAACACCGTCTCGTGGCCGAAGTCCTGGAACTGGCGCAGCTTCCGCAACGGCACCGCGTGCCCCAGCGTCAGCGAGGTCGCCGTCGGGTCGATCCCCAGGTAGACGCGCAGGGGGCGGTCCTCCTCGAGCAGTTCCCGAAGCTCCGCCTCGAATGCGCGCCGCAGTCCCCCGTCCCCGTACTCCACCCCGTTCATCAGCACGAACAGCTGCTCGTCGACCGGCGCCATCCTGCGGCTCACGACAGCAGCTCCCGCACGTGGACGACGTCTTCCGCGATCTGCGCCCGCAGCGCTTCCGGACCGGAGAACGCCTGCTCGGGCCGTACGCGATCCACGATCGCGATCTCCATGCGCTCGTCGTAGATGTCGCCCTCGAAGTCGAGCAGGTGCGTCTCGATCGAGATGTGCCCCTCGTCGAACGTGGGGCGACGCCCGATGTTCGTTGCCCCCCGCAGCTCCCGCCCCGCCACCGTCGCCCGCGTCGCGTAGACCCCCAGCGCCGGCAGCGCCCGGTCCGCCGCCACGGAGATGTTGGCCGTCGGGAACCCGATCGTCCGTCCCCGTTCGAAGCCCCGGACCACCGGCCCGGCAAGCGTGTAGGGCCGCCCCAGCAGGTCCGTCACCGCTCGCATGTCGCCCTCGCCCAGCGCCCGTCGCACCATCGTCGAGCTGCACCGTTCGCCCCCCGCCAGTAGCGGCTCGATCTGCACGACCTCGAACCCGAACTCCTCCCCTGCCCGCCGCATCCGCTCGGGCGTGTCCGCCGGCGCCCCCCGCCCGAAGGCGGCGTCCGGTCCCAGCACCATCACCTCCATGTGCAGCAGGTGGTGGAACCCCTCGGCCAGTTCCTCCGCCGTGACCTCCGAGAGCTCCGAGGTGAACGTCAACGGGAGTACCCAGGAGGCACCGCCCTCGCGCATCAACCGCAGCCGGTCCTCCAGCGAGGTCAGGTAGCTCGGCATGATGTCGGGCCGCAGCACCGTTGCCGGGTGCGGGTGCAGCGTGACGACCCCCGGCGCGAGCCCGCGGGCGTCCGCCTCCTCCCGCAGCCGCCCCAGCAGCGCCTGGTGGCCACGGTGCACTCCGTCGAAGACGCCCATCACGAGCGCGCTGCCACCTTCCGAGGCGGCCAGCTCCAGTTGCGCC
Source organism: Dehalococcoidia bacterium (assembly GCA_022826585.1). GTDB lineage: Bacteria > Chloroflexota > Dehalococcoidia > Tepidiformales > Tepidiformaceae > UBA2991. Next base: position 35,667 of record JAJDUR010000068.1, on the reverse strand, counting down.
GAGGTCAGCGTTGGCAGCGTCACGGACAAAGCTCCCGGGCCGCCCGCGAGGGCGTCCCTCCCGGCCTCCACTCTCGCACGATGCCGCCAGCTACACTAGCCACATGCGCCTCCGCCTGCTGCTGGCGCTCCTGTGGCTCGGGGTCATGGTTGGCCTCGCGAGCATCCCCAGCCCCGGCGACCCCTCCAGCGGGGCCATCGCCAACGCGGTCCACGCGGTCCAGTACGCCGTCTTTACCATCATCCTGCTCAGTTTGGCCCGAGCCGCCCTTCCGCGCCTTCCCGGGAGGGTCCTCCTCGTTCCCGTCCTGGGAGTCGCGCTGCTCGTGGGCGCCGCCCAGGAGTGGTACCAGTCCTTCCTCCCCTACCGCTCCGCCGACCCCGACGACATCATTTTCGACGCAGCCGGGGCCGTTGCCGGCTGGTTCCTCTGGATGGTCGCCACCTCCCTCTGGCGGCGCCGCCCGCAGCGTCAGCTCGCCGCCGGCTGAACCAGCGCCCGCACGCGGATGTCTCCCCACGCCTTCGATTGCTCCACCTCGCACGCCCCCCGCTTCAGCAGCTCCAGCAGCGCGATGAACGTCACCACCACCTCCACCCGCGACGTGCAGGATTCGATCACCCGCCGGAACGAGAACGACCGCCCCCGTCCCCGCAGCCGCCCCTCCAGCATCTCGATCTGGTCCGCCAGGCTCACGTCGGTACGCTCGACCGTGCCGTCGGGCTCCTCGGGCAGGCGCTCCAGCACCTCGATCATCACCGCGTAGAGGGCATCCAGCGTGACCCCGTCGAGGGCGTTGCCCTCCGGCGGCGCCGGTGGGGGCGCCCCCCGAGGGTAGGTGCGCCAGCCCGCCGCCATCCGGTCCCCCAGCGAGTCGGCCGCCTCCCGGTAGCGCTGGTACTCGAGCAGGAGCGCCACCAGCTCCTCGCCCGGGTCCTCCTCCTCGGCCTCCTCCTCTTCCTCGTCCTGCTCGGGAAGGAGCGCCCGCGACTTCAACTGCAGCAGCTTCGCCCCGATGGAGACGAACTCCGCCAGCGCAGCCGCGTCCAGCGAGTCGTCGGCGTGAACCGCTTCCAGGTACTGGTCGGCCACCGCCACCAGCGACACCGTCGTGATGTCCAGGTCTCGACGCTGGATCAGGGCCAGCAACAGGTCCAGGGGTCCCTGGAACGTCGGCAGGCGTATTTCGAGCATGGCCTCCCGTGGGCCGCTCCCCGCCGTGGCGTCGCTTCCGCTCTCGTCCCGCTGCCCCGCCGTCCCGGAATCGGACGGCGTGTGCTCGACTGCAGCGTCTTGACGAGCAGATTGCATGTTCTCGCGGCTCGCGCCTATGGCAAAGCGCGAGGGTGCCTCACTCTCCCGCCGGCGAGGCTGCTTCCTCCGCCGACGCCAGGTCCGTCCGTAGCCGTTGCGCGTCGCGCAGGTAGATGTGCCGGATGTCCTGCGGCGCCGTATCCGTGTTCACGTGCAGCAGGATGCGAACGCACTTCTGCATCGAGCCCGGCACGTTCATTTCGTGTCCGCACAGCAGCGGCACGTACTTCCACCCCTCCAGCCGCCGCGTCGCTTCCGCGGGGAACTCCGCGTTCAGGTCCGGTGAGGTCGTGAAGTGGCACGAGGCGATGTCTTCCGCCTCCACCCCGTTCGCCTCGACCATCGCCTCCAGCAGTTCCCGCGTGCCCTCCAGGATCGCCTCGCGGTCGTTATTTTCGACCGTGATCGCCCCGCGGATGCCGCGAACCGTCATGGAAACGCACTCCCCGGGGTCGAGCTACGCGCCCCCTGCGCTGCGTCCCGTGACTCGCTCGACGTACGCGCGAACCCGGTCGACGCAGCCCTCGACGCTGCCCCCTTCGATGGCCGCGATAATAGCAGAGCCCACGATCACGCCCTCCGCCACGCTCCCCACCCGCGCCACCTGCTCCTCCGTCGAGACACCGAATCCGACCGCGACCGGCACCTCCGTGTGCTGCCGGATCGTCGCCACAAGGTCGCCCACCTCCGGCGGCACCTCCGCCCCCCCGGTCGTTCCCGTCACGCTCACGCAATAGATGAACGAGTCCGCCACCGCAGCCACCTCTCCCATCCGGCCCTCCGCCGTCGTGGGCGCGATCAGCGGCACGAAGCTCACGCCGTGCTCGGCGCAGGCTTTCCTGAAGGCGCCCGCCTCGTCCGGCGGCAGGTCGACGACGATGAACCCGTCCGCCCCCGCCGCCGCCGCATCCGCCGCCGCCCGCTCCTCCCCGTACGCAAGCAGGGGGTTGTCGTACCCCATCAGGACCAGCGGCGCCGACAGCCCCTGTGCCCGCGCCTCCCGCACCATGCCCAGGCAGTCCGCGAATGTCACCCCCGCTGCCACCGCCACCTCGTTCGCGCGCTGGATCGTCGCCCCGTCGGCCAGCGGGTCCGTGAAGGGCACGCCGAGCTCGATGACGTCCGCCCCCCCCGCTTCCAACCCCAGCAACAGCGGCACCGTCTGCTCCGGCTCGGGGTAGCCCGCCATCACGTAGGCCACGAAGGCCGCCCGTCCCTCACCGTTCGCCTGCGCGAACCGAGCCCGCAACCGTTCCGACATTCCCTATGCCTCCGATGCCAGCAGCAGGGAGAAGCTAACCGCGTTGAAGATCACGTGGAAGGCCACGCTCTCCCAAAGATTGCCGCGCCGCCAGAACAGCCACGCGAGCACCACACCGATGATAAAGAACGGGATCAGGCTCCCCGGGTCCAGGTGCACCCCGCTGAAGACCGCCCCCGAGATTACCGCCGCCGGCCAGAACCCCCACCGCTGCAGCCCCCCGAAGATGAGGCCGCGGTAGAACACCTCTTCCGCCAGCGGCGCGACCGCCACCACCGCCACGCCCGTCAGCACGATGGTGAGCCGCTCGCGCACCACCTCGAACGGCACCGTGCTCTCCGGCTGCAGCGCCTCGATGTCGAGTGCGTCGACGATCGCGGCGTAGCCCACCACCATCGCGTAGCACCCCAGCACGGCCACCGCCGGCCGCCACAACCCCAGGAGGTTGAACCCGCGCAGTCCCAGCCACGATGCCAGCTCGCCCGTCCGCTGGCGCGTGACCACCGCCACCACACCGACGAGCACGATGTTCAGGACGATCGTCGTGGCCAGCCCCAGCGCGATTGCCGTCTGATCCGCCTGGATCGTGGGCGGCTCCGGCAGGTCCTCGCCGGTGGCCGCCGCCCGCAGGCGCTCGCCCGCGTAGGCCGCCACCTCACCCGCCTTTTCGAAGGCATCGCCCACGTCGCGCGTCTGGAGCTCGGCCCCCGCCACGTCCACCAGCCCCAGCAGGAGCAGGTTCACGAGCAGGACGACGGCCGCACCCGCCAGCACCCCGAACAGGACATGCCTCGGACCCCAGGGAAGGGACACGCGCCCGCCGGCGGGCTCCGGCATCGCGACCTGCACGCTCAGAGCGTGACGCCCAGGGCCTCGGCGACCGTGTGCATGTCCTTGTCGCCGCGGCCGCTCAGCCCGATCAGCACGTCACCGCCCTCACCCAGCTCCTCCGCCAGCCGGATCGCCGGCAGGATCGCGTGCGACGGCTCCAGCGCCGGGATGATCCCCTCGCTCCGGGTCAGGCGCTGGAATCCCTCGAGCGCTTCCGCATCGTCCGCCGCGATGTACTCCGCTCGCTCGCTCACCTTCAGCCACGAGTGCTCCGGGCCCACGCCCGGATAGTCCAGCCCCGCCGAGATGCTGTGCGTATCTAGGATCTGGCCGGCCTCGTCCTGCAGCAGGTACGTGCGCGTCCCGTGCAGCACGCCCGGACTCCCGGCCACCAGCGTGGCCGCGTTCCGCCCCGGCTCGGCCAGGCCTTCGCCTGCCGCCTCGACACCCACGAGCCGCACGGGGTCGTCGATGAACGGGTGGAACAGCCCGATGGCGTTGCTCCCGCCGCCCACGCAGGCGACGGCCACGTCCGGCAACCGCCCCGCCTGCTCCAGCATCTGCTCCCGCGCCTCCTGCCCGATGACCGCCTGGAAGTCCCGCACCATCGTCGGGAACGGGTGCGGCCCGATCGCCGAGCCGATCAGGTAGTGCGTGGTCCGAACATTCGTGACCCAGTCCCGCATCGCCTCGTTGATCGCGTCCTTCAGCGTGCGGCTACCCGAGTCCACGGGCACGACCTCCGCCCCCAGCATCTTCATCCGGAACACGTTCAGGGACTGCCGCCGGATGTCCTCCGTGCCCATGTACACCACGCACTCGAGGTTCAGCTTCGCGCAAACCGTGGCCGTCGCCACCCCGTGCTGCCCCGCCCCCGTCTCCGCGATGATGCGCGGCTTCCCGATTCGCTTCGCGAGCAGCGCCTGCCCGAGCGCGTTGTTGATCTTGTGCGCCCCCGTGTGCGCCAGATCTTCCCGCTTCAGCCAGAGTCGCGCCCCGCCGACCTCCTCCGACAGCCGCTCGGCCAGGTAGAGGGGCGTCGGCCGCCCCGCGTAGTGACGCTGCAGCGTCACCAGCTCCTCCCGGAAGGCCGGATCGTGGCGCGCCGCCTCGTACGACTCCTCCAGCTCCTCGTGGGCCGCCACCAGCACCTCGGGGATGTAGCGTCCCCCGAACTCCCCGAACCGCGGGGCCAGCTCGCTCCTCGTCTCCGTGCTCATCGTCCTGCCCCCTTGGCCGCGCGGATGAACGCGCGCACCTTCTCGATGTCCTTGTCGCCGTCGGTCTCGACCCCGCTGGAGACGTCGACCGCCCACGGGTCGACCGCGCCGACCGCGTCCGCCACGTTGTCGGGATCGAGCCCGCCCGCCAGCATCAGCGGCAGGCGCTGCCCGACCTCCGCCGCCACGTCCCAGTCGAAGGACTCGCCCGTGCCGCCCCGGGCCGCGCCCGAACCGGTGTCGAGCATGATGCCCGCCGCGGCGCCCGGCGCGGCCATGTCGATCACGTCCTCGGCGGTCGTCTCCGGGTGCACGTGGATCGCCTTCAGCACGGGCGGACGCACCTGCCGCACGAACGCCTCGTCCTCCCCGCCCGAGAGCTGGATGAGCTCCAGTCCGGCCGCCTCCGCGATCTCGTTGGCGTCCTCGACCTGCTGGTCGGCGAACACGCCCACGAGCAGCGGCCGCCAGCGGGCGAGCGCGTCGTCGATCGCCTCGTTCCAGGCCCCGAACCAGCTCGCCCCCCGCACCTCGCCCCGTCCGGGTCCCTCGATGTGCGCCACCTCCGGGCTCCGCCGCGTCTCCCGCACCGCCTCGATGATCTCGTAGCACTGTTGCGGCGTGACCTGCCGCCGCGACTCCGCGAACATCAGCCCGATGAAGTCGGCGCCGCCCTTCACCGCCTCCCGCGCCGTCTCCGCGTCGCGCACGCCGCAGATCTTGACCCGCGTCATCGGCCCCGAAGCTCCGCGATCATCGCCGCCGGGTCGTCCGCCCGCATGAGCGCCTCCCCCACGAGCACGGCCTTCGCCCCCACCGCCTCGAATCGCTCCACGTCGTCGCGCGTGTTGATGCCGCTCAGCGCCGCCAGCAGCGCCGCCTCGGGAGCGCCCCCCGCCAGCCGGTCAGTCGTCCCCAGGTCTACGTCGAAGCTGCGCAAATCGCGGTTGTTGATCCCCACCAGCCGAGCCCCCACCGCCCCCGCGCGCTCCATCTCCTCCGCGTTGTTCACCTCCACCAGGGCCTCCATGCCCAGCTCCCGCGAGCACGCCAGCAGCCGCGCCAGCGTCTCGTCGTCGAGACAGGCCACGATCAGGAGCACCGCATCCGCCCCGTGCGCCCGCGCTTCGAGCAGCTGGTACTCGTCGAGCAGGAAGTCCTTGCGCAGCAGCCCCGGACGCGCCTCGCCCAGCTCCCCTACCGCCTCCCGCGCCTCCCGCAGGTCGTCGAGCGTCCCCTTGAACCACGCCGGCTCCGTCAGCACCGAGATGCCCGCCGCGCCGCCCCGCGCGTAGCGCAGCGCCTGCTCGGTCGCGTCCATCCCCGGCGCGATGTCGCCCTTGCTCGGCGAGGCCCGCTTGATCTCCGCGATCACCGCCGGCGGCGCCGCCGCCAGCCGCGCGACGAAGTCGATCGGCGGCGCCGCCCTGCCCGCCGCGCGCTGGAGCTCGCCGGCGGGTACGGCCGCCTTCGCCTCGGCCACGTCCTCGCGGCGCTTCGCCACGATCGTCTCCAGGATGCTCGGCGAGCTCACGTGACCTCCTGTGTCAGCCTCACGTACGACTCCGCCACCACCCGTGCCCGTCCCGACTCCAGTGACTGCCGCGCGAGCGCCGCCCCCTCGGCGAAGCTGTCCGCCAGCCCCGCCGCCCAGCACGCCGCAGCCGCGTTCAACGTCACGAAGTCCGCGACCGGGCCGCCCTGCCCCGCCAGCATCGCGCGCAGCGTCTCCGCGTTCTCCTCGGCGGAACCTCCCGCGATTTCCTCCAGCGAGGAGCCCTCGACTCCGAATGTCGCGGGCGCCAGCTCCTCCTCCCGCAGTTCGCCTCCCTCCAGGATCCACGCGTGGGTTGGTGCTGCGGGGCTGATCTCGTCGAGCCCGTCCGCCGAGTGCACGACGACCGCGCGTTCCAGCCCGCGGATGCGGAACGCCTCCGCGAACAGCGGTCCCAGGTGCGGCGACCCCACGCCCGTGAGCTGCGCCCGCGGCTGCGCCGGATTCGAGATCGGCCCCAGCACGTTGAAGATCGTGCGCGTCCCCAGTTCGCGGCGTGGGCCGCCCACGTGCCGCATCGCCGGGTGGAAGCGCTGTGCGAACAGGAACCCGAAACCGCACTCCTCGATCACCCGCGCCACCTCCTCGCCCCCCAGGTCGATGCGCGCCCCCAGCGCCTCCAGGAGGTCCGCCGAGCCACAGTTGGAGGAAGCCGCCCGGTTCCCGTGCTTGGCCACCCGCCCTCCCGCGCCCGCCACCACGAACCCCGCCGCCGTCGACACGTTGAACGTGTCCGCCCCGTCCCCGCCCGTGCCGCAGAGGTCGACCACGTTCCCCGCCGCGCATGGCTCCGCGTGCCGCTCCATCACCGCCCAGCAGGCCGCCACGATCTCCGGTGTCTCACCGTGCTCCCGCATCCCCGCCAGAAACGCCCCGATTTGGGCCGGAGTTGCGTCTCCCGACATGATCGTCTCGAGCGCCGCCGCCGCCGCCTCCGGCTCGATGCCGCCCCCGTCCAGCAGCGCCCCGATTGCTTCCTGGATCGCCGTCATCGCTCCCACGTCCCTCCCCGCAGGTCGAGGAAGTTCCGGAGCAGCTCCTTGCCGTGCTCCGTCGCGATCGATTCCGGGTGGAACTGCACCCCTTCCACCGTGAACCGCTCGTGCCGCACGCCCATGATGACCCCACTCTCCGACGTCGCCGAAACGGTGAGCGAGTCCGGCAGTTGCTCCGGGTTCGCCGCCAGCGAGTGGTAGCGCACCGCCGTGAACGGGTCGGGCAGTCCCGCGAAAACGCCCCGCCCGTCGTGGCTGATCGTCGAGGTCTTCCCGTGCTTGATCTCTCCCGCCCCCACGATCTCGCCCCCGAACGCCTCGGAGATGCACTGGTGCCCGAGGCAGACCCCCAGCACCGGCGCCACCCCCGCGAATCGCCGCACGATCTCCGTCGAGACGCCCGCGCCCGCCGGCCTGCCCGGCCCCGGTGAGATCACGACCCGGTCCGGCTGCAGCGCCGCGCACTCCTCGACGGTCACCTGGTCGTTCCGGTGCACCACGATCTCCGCACCCAGCTCCGAGAGGTACTGGTAGAGGTTGTAGGTAAAACTGTCGTAGTTGTCGATCAGGAGCGTCGTCATCAATCCAGGCTCCCCTCCCCGACCAGGTCGGCCGCGACCTCGCGCAGGGCAACCGATAGCTCCTCGGGCGTGTAGCCGTACCCCCGCCGGTCCAGGTGGAATTTCTCCGCGAGATACTCCGTATCGAGTGCGCCCGGCGAGCCCAGGTCGAGCGGATAGGCCGTTCCCGGTTCCCCCAGCAGCACCACGAGGAAGTAGCCGTCGCCCGCGCCCCGCGCGTACGGCGCCGTCTCCTCCAGGAGCGGCACGAGCGCGAGGTCGATGGCGTTCGCGCGGTAGAAGCGCGCCGCCACATGCGTGACCGCCTTCGCCGGCGCCGCGTCCGTCACGACGTCGCTCCCGCGGCTATCCGGCGCACGTACGCGAGCACTTCCGAGGGGTGCTCCGCCAGCAGGTCGGGTGACTCCGCGCGCACGCGCTCGGCGTCGAGCGACCCCCAGGCCGCCCCGATCGCGTGGCACCCCGCCGCCCGCGCCGCCTTCACGTCCGCCGGCGTGTCGCCCACGTAGGCGATCTCGCCGGGCTCGTCGAGACACATCCGCTCCATCGCCACGAAGAGCGGATCGGGCTCCGGCTTGTGCGCCTCGCAGTCGTCGTGCCCGACCACCGTGGCGAAGCGGTCCAGCAGTCCCGTCTTGCTCAGCTCGCCCGTCGCCCCCCACGAGATCTTCGACGTCACGACCGCCAGCTCGAGCCCATCCCCCCGCAGCGCGTCGAGCGTCTCCACGATTCCCGGGAACGGCTCCAGCCCGAACTCGATCGCGTAGTACCGCTCCCGGTAGCGCTCGGCGAAGCGAAGCCAGTCGTCGCCCAGCAGGTCCCGTGCCAGGCGTTCCAGCGTCTGGCCGTTGTGCTCCCGCCAGAGCGCCTCGGGGTCCGCCGGGCGGATGCCGAGGCAGTCCTCGTACGTCCCCGCGAGCGCGTCCATCCGACCGGGAAGCGTGTTGAGTACCGTGTCGTCCAGGTCCCAGAACACGGCTCTCATGACGACCGCTCCGGCCGCGGAACGCCGCGCTCCGCGAAGACTTCCTCCATCACCGGCCACGCCGTCAGCGCCGCCGGGAAACCCGCGTAAACCGCCACCATCCGCAGCGTCTCGATCACTTCCTCGGGCGTCGCCCCGTGGTTGAGGGCCCCGTTGATGTGCGACCGCAGCTGGTTCGGCCGTCCCGTGAGCGCCGCCAGCATCGCCACGACTTCGAGGCTCCGGGTGCGCCGGTCCAGCCGGTCCGTGCCCCACACCTCCCCCAGCGCGAAGTCGACCACGTCGTCCGCCAGTTCCGGCGAGTTCGCCCGCAGCCCGGCGTGGCGCACGTCCGGGTCGCCCCCGCCCGAGAGCGTGCGCAGCACGTCCCGCCCAGCCTCTCGCCGGGATGCGAATCCGCTCTCCGCGTCTTCTGCCTCAACCCCCATCTCTTTCTGGAGCGCCTCCAGGATGGCCCCGCTGTCGTCGCGCGGCTCGGCCAGCCCGAACGCCGCCAGCACCCCCGCCCGCACGTGCTCGTCCATGGGCAGGTCCGCCAGCGCCCCCGCCTCCGTCCACGCGAGCTCAACCCCCTCCGCCACCGCCGGCTCCCCCTCCCACGCGCTCGTCGCGAACAGGTTGAAGACCGTGTGCCCCGCCGCCGTCGGGACGAAGAGCGTCTCGTAGAAAGCCTCCTCGATGCCCTCCACGGTGATCCCCATCTCCGCGAGAATCGCCGCCATCCCCACGTCGACGTCGTCGTGTTCCGGCAGCAGATCGCCGCCCGGCAGGCTCCACCCCGCCTCGCCCGGTTCCCGCAGGACCAGCAGTTGCCCCTCCCGTTCGAGGATTGCCGCCAGGTGGATGCGTTGCGCCATTGCGAACCCTACCCCCCGACCGGCGCCTGCTGCGCCGCCGCCAACTCCGCCTGGTCGATGGCCCGCTCGAGCGCCAGCATCTTGTTCACGCTCTCCTGGTACTCCGTTAGCGGCTCCGAGTCGTACACGATCCCGCCTCCCGCCTGGAGATAGGCGTTCCCGTCCTTCACGACCATCGTGCGGATGGCGATGCACGTGTCGAGACTGCCCGCGAAGCTCGCGTACCCCACCGCCCCCGCGTAGATGCCCCGCCTTTCCCGCTCCAGCGCCGCGATGATCTCCATCGCCCGTACCTTCGGCGCCCCCGAGACCGTGCCGGCCGGGAACACCGAGCGGAACGCGTCGAACGGCGTGCGGTCCTCCCGCAGCTGGCCCGAGACCCGCGAGACGATGTGCATCACGTGCGAGTACCGCTCGATCTCCATCAGCTGGTCCACCTGCACCGTCCCCGGCTCCGCCACCCGGCCCACGTCGTTCCGCCCCAGGTCCACCAGCATGATGTGCTCGGCCCGCTCCTTCTCGTCGCCAAGCAGCTCCTCCGCGAGCGCGTCGTCCTCTTCCGGCGTCGCCCCCCGCGGGCGCGTGCCCGCGATCGGGTGCGTCGTCACGACCCCGTCCTCCACCCGCACCAGCATCTCCGGCGAAGCGCCCACGATCTGAAAGTCGTCCAGGTCCAGGTAGAACATGTAGGGCGAGGGATTCACGGTGCGCAGCTGCCGGTAGATCGTGAACGGGTGCACCGAGGTCGGCCGGCGGATGCGCTGCGACGGCACCGCCTGGATGACCTCCCCCCCGATCACGTCCTCGCGGATGCGCTCCACCATCAGCTCGTACCCCTCCCGCCCCACGTTCGAGACTCCCTGCGCGCTCGCCCGCGTGACCTCGTCCACCTCCTCCACCGGGAGCGCCAGCGGCTGGCTCAGCCGCCCCACGATCTCGTCGATCCGCCCCGAGGCTGCCTCGTACGAAGCCTCAATGTCGCCGTCCAGCCGGCAGTGCGCCACGGCCCGGATCGTGTGGCGCACGTGGTCGAACACGACCATCGAGTCGCACAGCAGGAACATCGCCTCGGGGATGCCGACGGGGTCGGCCTCGTTTGCCGGCACCCGCGGCTCGAAGTGGCGGATTGCCTCGTAGCTCACGTACCCCACCGCCCCCCCGGTCAACCGCGGCAGCCCCGGCAGCTCCACCGCCTTCAGCCCCGCGAGCGCTTCCTCCAGCGGCTTCAACGGGTCACCCTCGTGCGCCTCCCCGGGACCCGTCCGGATGACCTGGTACGGGTTCCCCCCGATGAACGAGTAGCGCGCCAGCCGCTCGCCGCCCTCCACCGACTCCAGCAGGAACGAATGCCGCCCCTCCCGCACCTTCAGGTAGGCCGAGACGGGAGTCTCCAGGTCCGCCGCAACCTCGCGGTACACCGGCGCGAGGTTCCCCCCGCCCTCCGCCGCGAGCGCCTTCACCTCGGCGAGCGTCGGGTGCAGCACGGTCAGCTCCCTCGCGGAGGCCCGTTCAGGTAGTTGACCGCCATCGCGTCCCGGACCAGCGCCATCGTCTCCTGCGCCACCGCCCGCGCCCGCGAGGTCCCCGACTCCAGCGCGTCCCGCACCTCGCCCATGTGCGCCTCGTAGTACGAACGGCGCTCGCGGAACGGCTCGAGCAGGTTGTTCAGGGCGATGGTCAGCTTCTGCTTCACCTCCACGTCGCCCACCTTCCCCACGACGTACCGCTCCTTCAGGTCGTTTACCTCGTCCACGTCCGGGTTGAACGCGTCGTGGTACATGAACACGGGATTTCCCTCGACGTGGCCGGGGTCGGTCGCCCGCAGCCGCGTCGGGTCCGTGAACATGCCCCGCACCTTCTTCGTGACCGTGTCCACGTCGTCCTTGAGCTCGATTGTGTTGCCCACGGACTTGCTCATCTTCGCCTGCCCGTCGAGCCCCACCAGCCGGGGGACGCGCCCCACCAGCCCCTCGGGCTCCGGGAACACGGGCGAGAACTGCCGGTTGAAGCGCCGCGCCAGCTCTCGCGTCATCTCGATGTGCGGCAGCTGGTCCTCGCCGACCGGCACCAGGTGCGCCCTTGGCATCAGGATGTTCGCGACCTGCATCACCGGATAGGTGAAGAACGCTACCGGCACCGACTTTTTCCCGAAGTCGTCCATCTCCGCCTTCAGCGTCGGGTTGCGTTGCAGCATCCCCAGCGGCAGGTACCAGCTCAGCCAGGTCGTCAGCTCCGCGTGCTCCGGGACGAGGCTCTCGATGACGAAGCAGCTCCCTTCCGGGTCGAGCCCAACCGCGAGCCAGTCAAGCGCCACCTCCCATACCGACTCGCGCACGCGCTCGAAGTCGTCCGCGTAGTCCGAGACCTGGTAGTCCGCAATCAGGAAGTGGCAGTCGTAGTCGTCCTGCAGGCGGATCCAGTTCTCGAGCGCCCCGGCGTAGTGGCCCAGGTGCAGCGACCCGGTCGGCCGGATGCCGGTCAGGATTCGCTTCCGCTCGCTCATCAGGATCCTCCCTCGGTGGCGACCGCTAGGCCGCCGCTCCGTAGCAGCCGTCCAGGAAGCCCAGCAGCCGCTCGCTCGCCCGCTCGGCGGCCGCGACCACGGCCTCCTCGTCGTCGCAGACCTCCTCGATCGCCGAAAGCTCGGCGCCGGAGTGGGCGACGTCCGAGACCAGGTGCACGGAGAAGAACTCGAACTGCTCCGGGAGCAGGTCGTAGTGCTCCGTGAGGCCCTTGATCTTCTCCCAGGCGATCGCCGGCACCTGCGACTCGTAGGCGAACAGCGTCGCCAGCGCCTCCGCCACCGGCGCGTTCTGCGCCACCTCGGCGTAGTGCTCGATGAGCGCCGCCGTCTGCGGGTGCAGCGCCGCTCCCTCCACCTCCTCGGCGGAGACATCCAGCGCAGCCGCGAACTCCAGCCACAGGGCCGGATGGTTCCGCTCCCCGTGCTCCTCGTCCCAGAGGTTGTCCAGCAGCAGCTGCCGGATCGACGGCGACTCCGTGCGTGCGTGGATCGCGCTCACGAAGCGGGGAAACGCTCGCTCGAAGTGGTAGTACTGCCGCGCGTAGTCCTGCAGTCGCTCCACCTCCAGCGTGCCCTCGCTCCACGCCTGGTAGAAGGGGTGCTCGAGCAGCGACCGCTCCGCGATCGCCTCCCGCATGCGCGTCTCCAGCGCGGTCCCCGATTCTGTCATCGTCATTTTCCGACCTCCCTGGTCCAATGCTCGTTCTTGTTCCTTCACGGGAGCCGCCCCCTCCGCCCCTCGCGGCGTTGTCGGTACCGCTCGGCACGGTGGCAGGCGACCCAAAAAAAGACCCCGGTCCGAAAGGACGGGGTTCCCGCGGTGCCACCTTCATTCCCCGGCGCAAACCGCCGGAGCGCTCAGCGAGCGCGCCTCCGTTGCCGGACGGAGCGCCCGGGGCCGCTAACGGGGCCCATCCCGCCCTCGCCTACCCACCGTCGCCGGCTTCTGCGAGGGAGCTCCCGGGTCCATTCTCCGCTTGCGCACCTGCCGGGCTCCCACCGTCCCCGGTTCGCTGCAAGGCCGCCTGAGCGGGTACTCCTCCCGATCGACGCTTCTTCGATTCAGTTGTCGTTCGAGCCTAGGTGCGCGAGCGCGAGCGGTCAATACGCAGGGCCGGCTAATCCACCGGCAGGAACTGGTTCAGCGCTGATATCGAGTCCGGTTCCGTGAGCAGGGGCGGATGCGCCGCCCCGCTCACCTCAACGACGCGCGCGTCCGGATGCTCCCGGCCCATCTTCGCCGCTGTCTCCCGGCTCAGGATGTCGCTGTGCTCGCCCCGCAGCACCAGGATCGGGCACGTGATCGAGCGGTACATCTGCCAGAGCTCGTCCTGCTCCGGAACCCCCATCCCCACGTGCCGGGCTGCCGGGTCCATCTTCCACACGTACAGCCCGTTGTCGCTCAGCCGCACGTTCCAACGCGCATAGTCCTCGACCCGCTGGTTCGAGAGTCTCGCCGCCGCCGGAAAGTGCTCCTTGTAGTACGCCACCACCGCCTTCAGGTCGGGGAAGGCCGTTGGCGTCGAGTCCGTGCGGTCGCTGATGCGGTTCACGCCCCCGCCGTCCACGTCCGGCCCGATGTCGTTCATCACGAGCGCCGTCACGCGCTCCGGGTACTTGGCCGCGTAGGCCATCGCCACGCCGCCCCCCATCGCCGTCCCCACCAGCGCCACCCGCTGGATGCCCAGCGCCTCCCGCACCGCCTCCACGTCCGAGACGTACACGCTCTGGGTGTACTCGTCGTGCGGTCCCCAGGCCGACTCCCCCCGGCCCCGGAAGTCCAGGGCGAACACCTGGAAGCGGTCGGAGAGCTCCGTGGCCGCCCGGTCGAACATGCGAGCCTGCCCCACCAGGTTGTGCAGGAGCAGGACGCTGGGCGCCGTCGCCGAACCCCTCGCGATGAGGTGCTGCCGCAGCCCATTTGCTTCAACGAAAATGTCCCGGACACCAAACGCGCTCGTCATGGCGTACCCCCTCGTCTATCGCTCCTTCGATTGTACGGAATCCCCCGGCGGCGGCGCGTAAGCGCCCCCGCTCAGATCGGTTGCCGCCCCGCGTACCCTGTCTCCACCGGGTGCCAGTAGGCCAGCTCCGTCTCGTCCAGCTCGTAGCACAACAGCACCACCACCCCGTCCCGTTCGTGGGGGAAGTCGATCAACCCGCGCTCGGGATCCTTCAGCTGGATTCCCCAGCCGTCGAGCAACTCCATGCACTCCCGCAGCGTCTCCTCGTGACGTTTCCGCTCCTCCTCGGCGGTTCCGGTGGGCAGCGCCACCGGGTGGCCGTCCGCCATCGAGGCCCGCCGCTGCGCCGCCTCCATCGCCCGGTCCGCCCGCAGCGCCACGAACGCCTCCCGCAGGCGCTCCAGCACCAGCCGCACCTGCGGCAGCAGCGCTCGCGCCTCCTCCACGCTGAAGAGCCGCACGTCAGACGAACAGGTGGAGCGGCATCTGCTCCGGCAACACCGTCTCCCCCGACTCGACCGCGTCCAGCCCCGCCAGCTCCTCCTCCACCCCCGGACCGATGATCACGTTCCGCCCGACTGTCATCCCCGCCGGCACTACCGCCCGCTTCCCCACGATCGTGATGCCGCAGTTCACGATGTCGGGCCGCTCCCGGTTCACGACCGAGTCGTCTCCTACCCCTACCACCGCGCCCGGCCCCACCTCGACGTCCTTATCCAGGATCGCCCGGTCCACCACCGCTCCCGCCCGCACCACCGCGTCGTGGCAGACGATGGAGTCGCGCACGTGCGCCCCCTCCTCCACCAGCACCCCCGGCGAGACCACCGAGCGTTCCACCTTCCCATCGATCTGCGCCCCCGGCGATATAAGCGCGTCGTTGGGGGAGGCGTTTCCCCCGAATCTCGCCGGCGTCTGGGAGACCCGCGACGTCCGCAGCGGCGCATCCGCGTTCGCCAGCTGCAGCGGCGGATACCGCTCGATCAGGTCCATGTTCGCCTGCCAGTACGCCTCGATCGTCCCCACGTCGCGCCAGTAGTCGAGGTACTGGTACCCGAATACCCGCCTGCTCCCGAAGATGCGCGGCACGATGTCCTTGCCGAAGTCGTGCGCACTTGGCGTTAGCCCCGCGTCTTCCTGCAGCGCCTCGATCAGCACGTCCCGGTTGAAGCAGTAGATCCCCATCGAGGCCCAGGTCGACTTCGGCTCCGGTGGCTTCTCCTGGAAGTCCACCACACGCCCGCTCGCCTCCAGCTCCAGCACGCCGAAGCGGTGCGCCTCCTCCAGCGGCACCGAGTACACCCCGATCGTCACGTCCGCCCGTTGCCGCCGGTGATACGCCACGAGGTTCCGGTACGACATCAGGTACACGTGGTCCGCCGACAGGATCAGCACCTCCTCCGCCTGCGACTGTGCGATCAGGTAGAGGTTCTGGTACACCGCGTCCGCCGTCCCCTGGTACCAGTCCATGTCCGCCCGCCCCAGGTAGGGCTGAAGGATCTCGAGGTGCCGGTCGGGCGTGTCGTAGCCCCACGCCCGGCCCGAGCCGATGTGGTTCACCAGCGAACGCGGCCGGTACTGCGTCAGGACCGCCACCTGGTCGATGTCGCTCGCCGCGCAGTTGCTCAGGGCGAAGTCGACGATCCGGTACTGCCCGCCGAACACCACCGCCGGTTTCGCTCGCTGCTCCGAGAGCACCGAGAGCCGGTCGCCCTGCCCCCCCGCCAGGATCAATGCGAGCACGTCGTGCATGGCCGCATTGTAGCCACCTGGGACGCCGGACCTTGTGCCCCGAACGGCTATGCTGAGGTGGTGAGGTCCTGCCGAGTCGCCCTCGCACAGATCAACACCACCGTCGGCGACATCGACGGCAACTGCGCGCGCATCCGCGACAGCATCGCCGCCGCCCGCGAGGCGGGCGCCGCCATCGTCGCCTTCCCCGAACTCGCCGTGACCGGCTACCCGCCCGAGGACCTGGTCCTGCGCCGCTCCTTCTGCGAGGCCTCCCGCACCGCCGCCGACGCCCTCGCCCCCGCCACCGACGGCATCATCGCCGTCGTCGGCTTCGTCGACTGCATCGAGGGCGACCCCTTCAACGCCGCCGCCGTCTTCGTCGACGGCCGCCGTGCCGATACCTACCACAAGCGCCTCCTGCCCAACTACGGCGTTTTCGACGAAGAGCGCTACTTCGAGCGCGGGCTCACGACGCCCGTCTATCGTGCCGGCTCGCTCACCTTTGGCGTCAGCGTTTGCGAGGACATCTGGGATGCGGATGGCCCCGTCGCCGGCATGGCCCTCGGCGGCGCCGAGCTGTGCGTCAACATCAACGCCTCTCCCTACCATCGCGGGCGCGGCGCCGAGCGCGCGGACATGCTCGCGACCCGCGCCGCCGACAACCGCATCGCCATCGCCTACGTCAACGCCGTCGGCGGACAGGACGAGCTGGTGTTCGACGGCAACTCCATCGTCCTCGACGCCCATGGCGAGGTCGTCGCCACGGGCCCCCAGTTCCGCGACGAGCTCATCGTCGTCGACATCCCCCTGCACGAACCGGCCGGCGGCCGGAAGGCCCCGGCCCCCGGCGATGACCTCAACGACATTCGCGAGGTCGACCTGGAGTTCCCGCCTGACCTCGCGTCGCCCGCAGAGCCCGCCCGTCCCCACTCCGCCCCTCTCCCCGACGAGGCAGAGGTCTGGGAAGCGCTCGTCCTCGGTACCCGCGACTACCTCCACAAGACGGGTTTCACCCGCGCCTATATCGGCCTCTCCGGCGGCATCGACTCAAGCGTGGTCGCCGCCGTCGCCGTCGACGCCCTCGGACCCGGGAACGTGACCGGCGTCTCCATGCCCAGCCGCTTCTCCAGCGACCACTCCCGCGACGACGCCCGCGACCTCGCCGCGAACCTCGGCATCGAGTACCTCAGCATCCCCATCGAGCCCGCCCACGCCGCCATGCTCGACATGCTCGCCGGCGCCTTCGACGGCTCCAAGCCGGGCCTCGCCGAGGAGAACCTCCAGTCGCGCCAGCGCGGCAACGTCCTGATGAGCCTCGCCAACAAGTTCGGCGCCCTCGTCCTCACCACCGGCAACAAGAGCGAGATGGCCACCGGCTACGCCACCCTCTACGGCGACATGGCCGGCGGCTTCGCCGTCCTCAAGGACGTGCCGAAGACCCTCACCTACGCCATCGCTCGCTGGCGCAACGAGGCTGCCGGCCGCGACCTCATCCCCCAGACAGTGCTCGACAAGCCCCCCAGCGCCGAGCTCCGCCCCGACCAGCTCGACGCCGACTCCCTGCCCCCCTACGAGGTGCTCGACCCCATCCTCGAGGCCTACGTGGAGGACGACGCGAGCGGCCCCGAGATCGTCGCCATGGGCTTCGACGAGGCCACCGTCCGCCACGTCCTCTCCCTCGTCGACCGCAACGAATACAAGCGCCGCCAGTCCCCGCCCGGCATCAAGATCACGCCCCGCGCCTTCGGCCGCGACCGCCGCCTCCCCATCGCCAACCGCTACCGCGACTGGTAGCGCTACTCGCGCGCTCCCGCCTCGAGTTGTCGCCGTACCGCCTCATCCAGCTCGCTCAGGAGACCTCGCGCCCGCGCAGCGCCTGAGCACCAGCAGCCGAACCCCCAACAGCCCCCCGCCCCCTACCCCTCCAGACGCCCCGCCAGCTCCTCGCCCGCCATCCCCAGCGCCTCCCAGAACGCCGGATTCACCTCGCCCGACGCGATCATCCCCCGCGCGATGACCAGCGCGTCGATCGTCGTGCCGCCCTCGCGCCGCAGCGCCCCCGCCGTCATGTTCAGCGCCTGACGCAGGTTGGGGGCCGGCATCACGCGGTCGGAGAGCGGCGTGCTCCCCTCCCCGTGAACGGCCCGAAGCGCGTTCTCCAGCGCGTGCGGCTCCGGCAGCCCCGACCGCCCCTCCTCGCGCAGGACGCTCAGCGCCCCCGCCAGCAGGAACTCCACGCTCTCGATTGCCACGTTCAGGTCCGCCGCCATGCGCTCGCCCTCCGCCAGCGCTAGCTCCCCGTCCGCCGAAAGCCGTATCTCCGCCATGCCCCGAGTCTAACGCCTGCCCGTCGACCACCGATTACTGGCCACGTACCACCAGCGGCCGCCGCTCCGCGCTCGGCGCGAAGTCCAGCACCTCGATCTCCATCCTGTTCCCGCGCCACTCGCGGCTGAGCGAGTAGACGATGTCCAGCTCGTCCGCCAGCTCCGCCTCCCCCATGCGGAAGGCGATCCCCGGCCACGTCGAGGCGCCGTCTCGCACCTTCAGTTTCAGGTGGCTCCCGTCCGACCCCACCTGGCGCGCGTCGCGAAGCTCGACGTTGCGGCTCAGCAACACCGGGCGCCGGTTTCCGTGGCCGCACGGCTCGAACTGCGTCAGCCCCCGGATCTCGACGCCCGACAGGTCCGCCAGCGACGCCTCCGCGTCGATGGTCATCGACGGGCGCAGGTCTTCCGGTGCGAGCTGCTCCGCCGCCGTGTTCACGATCCGCGCCTGGAACTCGTCCAGGTGCTCGTTCCGAATCGTGAAGCCCGCCGCCGCCCGGTGGCCTCCGTGCCGGACCAGCAAGTCCGACTCCCTGCGGATCGCCTTCACGATGTCGAAGTCCCCGAAAGTCCGAGCGCTCGCCCGGCTCGTCTCCGGCCCCTGCTCGTACACGATCGCGGGCCGGCTCCGCGCCTCCACCAGCCTCCCCGCGATGATCCCGATGATGCCGGCGTGCATCTGTTCGCTGCCCACCATCGTCAGGGGGTCGTCGCTCGCGCCCAGCAGCGACTCCGCCTCCAGCAGCCCCCGCTCGCACTCCTCCTGGCGCTGCCGGTTGAGCACGTCCAGCTCCTCCGCGACCTGCCGCGCCGCCAGGGCCGTCTCCGCCAGCAGCAGGTCGAGCGCCGTGCGCGCGTGCTTCATCCGTCCCGCCGCGTTCAGGCGAGGACCCAGCCCAAACCCGAGCGTCTCCGACCGGATGCGGTCCGCGCTCGTGCCCGCGATCCCCGCCAGCGCCTCCACCCCCGGCCGCGGCGATTCCCGCATGAACTCCAGCCCTGCCGCCACGATCGCGCGGTTTTCGTCCTCAAGCGGCGCCACGTCCACCACCGTCCCCAGCGCCACCAGGTCCAGGAAGTCCCGCTCCGGAAGCTCCCGCCCCAGCGACTCGTACAGCGCCTGCAGGAACCGGTAGGCGACGCCCACCGCCGCCAGCTCCGTGAACGGGTATGGCGACCCCTCCCGCTTCGGATTGATCACGGCCACTGCCGCCGGCAGCTCCGGCGGCACCGTGTGGTGGTCCAGCACGATCGCGTCCAGTCCCAGGCTGTTTGCGTGGGCCACCTCCACCACCGAGCTCGTGCCGCAGTCCGCGCTGATGAGCAGGGCCGCTCCTGCCTCCCGCAACTGGCTCACCGCCCCGACGTTCAGCCCGTACCCTTCGCGGAAACGGTCGGGCAGGTACGGGATTGTCGTTGCCCCCAGCCGCTCCAGCGCCAGCTTGAGCAGCGCGATCGACGTGACCCCGTCGACATCGAAGTCCCCGAACAGGGCGATCGTCTGCCTCTCCTCGATCGCCTCGCGCGTGCGCCGCAGTGCAATCTCCATGCCCGGCAGGAGGAGGGGGTCGTGCCGCCCCTCGAGGTGGGGCTTGTAGAACCGCTCCGCCGCTTCCCGCGTGGTGATGCCGCGCGCCGCCAGAACCGTGCCCACCACCGGCGGGAGGTTGGGGAGCCGTTCCTGGTGGGCGAATGCGCGGCGCAGCTTCCAGCGCGGGGTGGCCCGCGCCGGCGCTGTCATGCCGAGGTCGCGTGCTGCCGGAAGATGAGCGAGCTGTTGTGGCCCCCGAACCCGAACGCGTTCGACATTACCGCCCGCAGCGGCGCCGATCGCGCCGTGTTCGGGACGTAGTCGAGGTCGCAGTCCGGGTCGGGCGTCTCGTAGTGGATCGTGGGCGGAATCGCGCTGTGCTGGAGCGCCAGGATCGAGATCGCCGCCTCAACCGCGCCCGCCGCCCCCAGCAGGTGCCCCATCGCCGACTTCGTCGAGCTCATCGGCAGCGTGTAGGCGTACTCGCCGAAGACCCGCTTCGCCGCGATCGTCTCGAACTTGTCGTTCAGCGGCGTCGAGGTGCCGTGCGCGTTCAGGTAGTCGATGTCGTCCGGCGTCGCTCCCGCATCCTCCAGCGCCGCCTGCATCGCCAGGACGGCGCCCGAGGCATTCTCCGCCGGTTGCGTCACGTGGAAGGCGTCGCTCGTCGCCCCGTAGCCGGCCAGCTCCGCCAGCACGGTCGCGCCCCGGGCGAGCGCATGCTCCTCGTCCTCGAGCAGTAGCACCCCTGCCCCCTCGCCGATCACGAACCCGTCCCGGTTCAGGTCGAAGGGCCGCGAGGCCGTCGCCGGATCGCGCGACTCCGTGAGCGCCTTCGCCGCCGCGAAGCCCGCCACGATCAGCGGCGAGATCGCCGCTTCCGTGCCTCCCGCGACCGCCACGTCCACCTCCCCCCGGCGGATCATCGCCGCCCCCACCCCGATCGCGTCCGCCCCGCTCGCGCACGCGCTCGTGACTGAGAAGTTGGCGGCCTTCGCCCCCAGCCGAATGCTGAGCTGCCCCGAGGCCATGTCCGGCAGCATCTGCGTCATCAGGAACGGGCTCACCCGGTTGGGTCCCCGCTCCTGGAGCACCTCCGCCTCTCGCGCCATCGAGAGCACGCCTCCGACCGCCGTGCCGATGATCGTCGCCACCCGGTGTCCGTCGTCCCCGGGGGTTTCGTAGTTGGCCTGCCGCAGCGCCTCGTCCGCCGCTACGAAGGCAAGCTGCGCAAAACGATCCGCGCGGCGCGCCTCCTTGCGCTCCATGAACTGCGTCGGGTCGAAGTCCTTGACCTCCGCCGCAACCACATCCCCGAAGCGCTCGTCCTCGAACTGGGTGACGAGTCCCACACCCGACTGTCCGGCGAGCAGGGCGTCCCACGTCGCGGGCACGTCAAGACCGAGCGGCGTAACCATCCCCAGCCCGGTAACGACAACGCGCCTGCTCATGCCCCTGCCCAGAACAAGTGCTGGTTTGCGAGTATATCAGCCCTCCCCCAGCTCCCGGACCACGCCGGGAAGCCTTGTTGCGATTTCGCCTGCCAGCAGGCCGCCCTCCCCGTACTCCGAACGCATGGATTCTCCCACCGCCGCATGCAGGTAGACCCCCAGGCTGGCCGCGTCGAAGGCGCTCAACCCCTGACCAAGGTACGCCCCGATCATCCCCGCCAGCACGTCTCCGCTTCCCGCTGTCGCCAGCAGCGGATTCGCGAACGGCGAGATGCGCGCCTGGCCCCCGGCGTCCGCCACCACCGTGTGCGCTCCCTTCAGCACGACGGTGCAGCCGTACCGCTCCGCCGCCTCCCGCGCCGCCCCCACCCGGTTCGCCTGCACCTCCGCCACGCTCGACCCCAGCAGCCGCGCCATCTCTCCCGGGTGCGGCGTCAGCACCGCGCCCGCCGGCGTTCGCTCGGCGCCGTCCTCGAGGACCGCCAGCGCGTTCAGCGCGTCCGCATCGATCACGATGCGGCCGGCCACGTCCTCCTCGGCGTCGGGAAGAAGCGCCCAGACCAGCGCCTGCGTCTCGCCGCTGTGCCCCAGTCCCGGCCCCAGCACGCCCGCATCGAAGTTCGGCCACTCGTGCCGCAGCGCTACCGCCGCCTCGCCCGTGAGCCCGCCGTCCTCGGCGGCTTCCTGGGGAAGCCACGTCGCCTCTGCCGCCCCCGGCGCGATCGAGGCGATGACCGGCTCCGGGCACGCGATCGTCACGAGGCCCGCCCCGGCGCGGTAGGCGGCGGTCGCTGCCAGCGCCGGCGCGCCCCGGTAGCGCGAGCAGCCCCCCACCACCAGCACCTTGCCGAACGTTCCCTTGTTCGCGTCCTCCGGCCGCGCCGGCATCGCCTCCCGCGTCCAGCGCGACGTGATCAGCTCCAGTGACGCCTCGTCCATCGCCTCCGGTGGGATCCCGATGTCGACCACCTGCACCCGCCCCACGACCCCGCTTCCCATCGCCTGGTACATCCCCACCTTCGGCAGCCCAAACGTCACCGTCACGTCCGCCGCCACCGTCAGCGGGTCCACCCCGCCTCCGTCGGCGTCCAGCCCCGTCGGCAGGTCCACGGCCAGCAGCTTCGGCGGCTGCGAGCTCGCGCGCGCCTCCGCCAGCACCGCCAACGCCTCCCCGATCGGCTCGTCCGCCGTCAGCGGCCGTGCCTTCCCCACCCCCAGCAGCGCGTCGACCACGAGGTCCGCGTCCCGCATCCTGCCGAGCGCCCCGGCGGCCTCCTCCCCCTGCACCACCCCCACCTCGCGCACGGTCAGCTGCTCCAGGTTCGAGTCCTGCGAACGGCCCTTCGGCGCCACCACCGTCACCTCCGCCCCCCAGTCATGCAGATGGCGCGCCGCCACCAGCCCATCCCCGCCGTTGTTCCCCGGCCCCGCCAGTACGACGATCTCCCGCCCTTCGAGCGTGCCCAGCAACATCCACCCTTCCTGGGCGGTGGCCAGCCCCGCCTCCTCCATGAGTTGCTCCTCGCTCGCACCGGCCTCCACCGCCGCGCGCTCCATGGCCCGCATCTCCTCGACCGTCACCAGTTTCATGCCATCGCTCCACGGCCTGTTCCAGGCCTAAATTGCGGGAGGGCGGCGATCGGCCGTGCCTCAAGATTCATCGCAGGCCCTCCTCGCGCACGAGCCGCTGCGCCGCCTCGCCCATACGGGGCATGTCCTCGGCCTCAGTCAGCGCCCGCTCGCCCACGACCGAGGCTATGGCGAACTCCTTCGAGTGCGTCAGGCTGATGTCGAGACCCCGCAGCTCGATGCGCTCCGCCCGGCCCGCCCCCCGCTGGTAGAGGAACACCAGCGGCTTGCCCCGCCGGTTTGGCAGGATCTCGATGTCGCGCCACCCGACCCCGCGCACACCCGTGCCCAGCGCCTTCATCACCGCTTCCTTCGCCGCGAAGCGCGCCGCCAGCTCGGGCACCCGCCCGCGGCAGTGGCGCACCTCGTCATCCGTGTAGACGCGCCGCAGGAAGCGCTCCCCGTGCCGGTCGAGCACCCTCCGCACGCGCGCGATCTCGATGATGTCGATGCCGTGGGCGAACTTGCGCGCCATCGCACGATCCTAGCCCCTCGCTCTTCCCCACGCCTGACCCGTACCCTTGGACCATGACCGCCACCATCATCGACGGACGCGCCGTCGCCGCCGATCTCCGCGCCGAGCTCGCCGGCGAAGTCGCCGAGCTCTCCGCCGCGGGGACAACCCCCGGCCTCGCCGCCGTCCTCGTCGGCGACGACCCCGGCTCGGTCAGCTATGTGACCGCCAAGGCCGAGGCCTGCGCCGAGATCGGCATCTTCTCCGAGACCATCCGACTTCCAGCCGATATCTCCCAGGACGCCCTCCTCGGGCGTATCCGCGAGCTCAACGCCGACGCCCGCTTCCACGCCATCCTCCAGCAACTCCCCCTCCCCGACCACATCGACGAGCGTCTCATCCTCGACGCCATTGACCCCGCGAAGGACGTCGACGGCCTCCACCCCACCAACCTCGGACGCCTCCTGCGAGGCGAGACCAGCGGTCCCATCCCCTGCACCCCGCAGGGCGTCACGCACCTCCTTGCCGCGTCCGGGGTCGACCCCGCCGGCGCCCACGCCGTCGTCGTGGGGCGTTCCTCGCTCGTGGGGAGGCCCCTGGCCGTCCTCCTCGCCAACAAGGCCGCCGGCGCCAACGCCACCGTCACCCTCTGCCACACCGGCACCGTCGACCTCGCGGCCCACACCCGCACCGCCGACATCCTCGTCGTCGCCGCCGGACGCCCCGGCACCGTCACCGCCGAGATGGTGAAGCCCGGCGCCACCGTCATCGACGTCGGCACGAACCGCATCGACGACGCCACGCGCAAGCGCGGCTGGCGCCTCGTCGGCGACGTCGACTTCGCCGGCGTTTCCGAGGTGGCCGGCCGCATCACGAAGGTTCCCGGCGGCGTCGGCCCCATGACGATCGCCATGCTCCTCGCCAACACCGTCCGCGCCGCCCGCGTCGCCTCCGGCTAGCCCCTCACCCCGATCCTTGGGACACTGGCGCCATGCACCAGCTCCTCAACCAGGCCCGCGACCTGCTCCTCCGTATCTCCGACACGCTGGTGCGTCTTTGACCTCCCCGTAGCGGAAGAACGACTCGCCGAGCTCGAGGCCCAATCCGCCGAGGCCTCCTTCTGGGACGACGCCGAGAACGCGCGCGCCGTCATGCAGGAGAGTGCCTCCCTGCGCGAGCGCGTCGAAACCTGGCGCGGTCTCGAACGCCGCGGCCGCGACCAGGTCGAGCTCCTCGAGCTCGCCCTCGCCGAGGACGACGACTCCATCGCCGACCACGCATCCGAGGACCTGCAACAGCTGGAAAGCGAGCTCGAGCGGCTCGAGTTCGAGCTCCAGCTCTCCGGCGAGTACGACCACCGCGACGCCATCCTCGCCATCCATGCCGGGGCCGGCGGCACCGAGTCCCAGGACTGGGCCGAGATGCTCCTGCGCATGTACCTGCGCTGGGCCGAAGCCCACGGCTACGGCACCGAGGTTCTCGACACGACCGAGGGCGAGGAAGCGGGCATCAAGAGCACGACCGTCGAGGTGCGGGGTCCCCTCGCCTACGGCTACCTGGCCAGCGAGCGCGGCGTCCACCGCCTCGTGCGGCTCTCCCCCTTCGACCAGGCCCACGCCCGTCACACCAGCTTCGCCAAGGTCGAGGTCATGCCTGAGGTCGCCTCCACCAGCGAGATCGAGGTCAACCCGGACGAGATCCGGGTCGACGTGTTCCGCGCCAGCGGCCACGGCGGGCAGAACGTCCAGAAGAACTCCACCGCCATCCGCATCACCCACATCCCCACCGGCATCGTCGTCACCTGCCAGAACGAACGCTCCCAGCACCGCAACCGGTCCAGCGCCATGAAGGTGCTGGAAGCGCGCCTGCTCGAGCGCGAGCTGCTCGCGCAGGAGGAGGAACGTGCCCGCCTCAAAGGTAAACATGTGGATATGGGCTGGGGAAACCAGATCCGAAGCTATGTCCTGCACCCCTATAAGATGGTGAAGGACCACCGAACCGACTTCGAGACGAGCAACACCGCCGCCGTGCTTGATGGAGACCTGGACGACCTGATGGGCGCCTACCTTCGCGCCCGCGTGGGAGAAGACGAGTGAGGCGCACCCTCCTTCTGTCGGTGATTGCGCTGCTGGCCGGCCTCGCAATCGGTCTGCCCGCGGGTTCTTCCGCCCAGACTCCCGGCTTCGTCACCACCATCGAAAACGAGTACCCCCAGTTCCTCCGCTTCCGCCTCACCACCTCCGCTCCCGGCGAGGTGGCGGAGGTCATCCTCCGCTACCGCGTCGTCGGGTCCGGCTCCCTTGCCCGCGCCACGCCCGATGAGTTCGAGCCCACCGCCGACGTGCGGACCGAGGTCCGCATCCCCACCGGCATCCTCGGGTTCATTCCCGTCGGCAGCGAGTTCGTCTACCACTGGGAGCTCGTGCTCGCCGACGGCTCGGTCCTCGAGAGCGAGGAGGAGAGCTACATCTACCTGCCCACTGGGAAGGTGTGGAGCAGCGTCCAGAACGAGTTCATGCGCGTGTACTTCCACGGCAACCAGGAGAACACCGCCCGCCGCCTCCTCGAAGCCGCCGAGCGCACCTACATCCGTATGGGCCGGCTCCTCCAGACCGAACTCGAGGTGGTACCCGTCAACACCGTCCTCTTTGCCTCCGAGGCTGACCTGGAGGAAGCGAACCCGAACCGCAGCGAGGTATACGACGCCGCCACCTTCCTCTGCGGCAGCCAGGTCGCCATCAACGTCATCTTCGTCATCGACCGCAGCTGCGGCACCCGCGATCGCGCCGACACCCTCCGCCACGAGTTCACCCACATCCTCGTCGAGGCCGCCGGCGAGGGGGGCCTCGGCAAGGTTCCCGCCTGGCTCAACGAGGGCACCGCCGTGTACTCCCAGACCGAACCCGGCGACTCGTTCGAGAACCCCTTTGAGCTCGCCGCCATCACCGACCGCCTCATCCCCTTCACCACCATGACCGCCGGGAACAACAACCCGAGCCAGGTCGGCCTCTTCTACGGTCAGTCCTACGCGATGGTCGATTTCCTGATCGAGACCGGCGGCGAGGAGGACTTCGCCCGTCTCTTCGCCACCATCAAGGCCGGCAACCGTTTCGACCGTGCCATCGAGATGATCTACGGCTGGACGTTCCGCGAGTTCGAGAACGAATTCCGCGCCTACCACGAGCTCCCGCCCCGCGAGCCCGCGACCCCGCCTACCCCCGCCCGCGAGGAGCCCGTGTCCACCCCCGCGGCCACTCCAGAGCCGGAGCGGCCCCAGTCCACCGTGCCCCCCACGGCCGCGCCGGAGCAGGCCGAACCCGAGCCCACACCCAGCAGCGCGGCGCCCGCGGCCTCTTCCGGTAGCGGCGGCGGTCGCGACCTGAGCAACGTCGCCCTCGGCGCCATCGTCGGCGGCGCGCTCCTCGCGCTGCTCGCCATCTTCGCCTTCCTGCTCTCCATCATGCTCGGAAACCGCGGCCAGCCGGCCGCCGTCGCGGCCCCTGCCGGGGACGCCCCTGAGCCATCCGGCCCGGTGGACGCCTCGTCCGGGAGTTCCATCTTCGCCGCCAGCTCGCGTTCGCAGGCGCCGCCCGCCCCTGCGCAAGAAGAAGCCGAGCCCGAACCGGAGGAGCCCGAGTTCGACGAGTGGGGCCCGCGCTCCGACTAGACCTCCGCTGCCTCCCGGTCCTGCTCCTGCAGTCCCTTCCCCACGATCATCCAGCGCTGCAGCGCCGTCAGGTTCGCCAGCACCGCCAGGATGATGATGACCACCGTGAGCCCGTTCGCGAGGAGCCCGATGCCCAGCAGCAACACGCGTTCCTGCCGCCGGAAGAGCCCTTCCCGCGTCGCCACTCCCAGCGCCTCTCCCCTCGCCCGCACGTAGCTCACCGCGATGCTCCCGAAGAGCGCCGCATAGCCGAACCCCGCCTGCACGTCCTCCCCCCGTTCGGCGAAATACCAGATGCACGCCACCAGCACGAGCGCCTCGCCCACGCGGTCCATCACCGCATCCAGCAGCGCCCCGTAGGGAGTCGCCTGGCCCGTCGCCCGCGCCACCGCCCCGTCCACGAAGTCCATGGCGCTGAACCCGAGGAACACCGCCCCCGCGATCAGCAGCCGCTCCTCCAGGATCAGCCACGCCGCCACCGCGCTCCCGCCTACCCCCGCGAGCGTGATCATGTTCGGCGTGATGCCCAGCCTGCCGATGCCCCGTCCGATGGCGTCGCTCGCTGCCGCCGGGATGCGTTCCGGGAGGAGCCGCAGTCGTCGCTGGCTCATGCCTGTGCCGGCTCCTCGTGCGCCGACCGCGATTCCGCCACCTGGCCCCGCTCGTAGAGCAGCCGCTCGTAGTAGGCCATCACCCGCCTCGCCACGTTCTCCCAGCTGTAGTGCGCCGCCTGCGCCTGCCCCTGCTCCGCCAGCGACTCGCGCAGATCATGGTCGTGCCGCAGCCGCAGTACCGCCTCCGCGATCGCCCCGTCGTCCTTCGGCGGTACCAGCAGCCCGTCGACCTCGTTCGTGATTACCCCCGCGAATCCCTCGATGTTGCTCGCCACCACCGGCAGGCGCGCCGCCATCGCCTCCAGCAGCGCGATCCCCTGGCTCTCGTTCCCCGTCGCCGGCGAGCAGAACGCGTGCGCGCTGTGGTGGTACCGGGGCAGCTCGCCGTACGGCACGTTCGAGCGGAACACGACGTTCTCGTCCGGCCCCATGATCCGCTCGTAGCGCTGGAAGCTCCCCGCCCCTACCACGATCAACCGGCTCTGCGGCTCCGCCTCCCGGATTCGCCGGAAGGCGCGCAGCGCGTATTTCAGCCCCTTGCGCTTCTCCGGGCGCCCCACGAACAGCAGGTTGAAACAGCCGTCGTCGAACTCTGGCAGCGGCTCGTGCTCGCCCGCGAAGTGCCCGAAGTCGATGCCGTTCGGGATCAGGTTGAAGTAGCCGGGGAAGTACCGCCCCACCAGCCGCGCCGCCGCCGGCGAGACCGCGATCTTCCCGTCCAGCCTCCGGAACCAGCGCCTGATCAGCGGCCGCGTGTACCCGTAGAAGCGGTTGCCTCCCTCCTTGGCTGCGTGGAAGGTGCCCACGTTCGCCGACTGCGAGTGGCGCAACACCTGGTACGGCAACAGCGGCATCAGCGGTTCGTGCAGGTGCACGATCTCGAAGGCGCCCTCGCCCAGCAGGTTCTCGATTGCCCGTCCCTTCCACGTGAAGGTGATGCGCGCCATCGAGCCGCTGGCGGGGACCGGCGTCGGCCGCCCCATCACCACGCAGTCCCCCTCCGCCTCCTCCGGGTCCGATGCCGGCGCCAGGATCGTGACCTCGTGGCCCCACTGCCGGAACGTGGTGCCCAGCTGGCCGATGTGCCGGTTCACCCCGCTCGGGACGGACCAGTCGTACGGCGATACCAGCGCGATCCTCATCGTCCGCTCACCCACGTCCCTCGACGCACCATCTTACGGGGCGTCGCCGAGAACCCCCACGCCAACCCCAGGGCCGCCTGCCCCAGCCCGATCTCCCGCAGCGAGGGCGGCCGCGAGTGCCCCTCCCTCACCGTCCCCGAGGCCAGCGCGGCATACAACTCCTCGGCCGTGCGCCCCTCGAATTCGGTCCAGCCCGTGCCCAGCTGCGGCAGGTGGTGGCAGTCGCTGCCCCCGCACACCGGCAGCTTCCAGAGTGTCGCGTTGCGTTCCTGCGTCTTGCGCGCCGTCACCCGTCCCGCCGGGCTCAGGTTCGCCTCGACGGCGTCGAACATGATCCCCTCCTCGGCCCGCTCCACCACCCGGTCGATCGTGCGCCGGCTCAGCGACCGCGTCAGCCAGCTCATCGGGTGGGCCGCAATCGCGATGCCCCCCTGCGCGTGAATCGCTTCGATCGTCGCCTCCACCGACCGGAAAATTGGCGGCGTTTCCTCGATGAAGAGCGCCAGCAGGTGCCCGTGCCGCGTGGTTATCTCGGCCCCCGGCACAACCTCCACCTGCAACCCCCGCTTGGCCGCCAGCTCGCGCGCCTCCAGCCCGCCCCGCACGTCCTCGTGGTCGGTGATCGCGATCACGTCCAGGTCCGTGTCGTGCTCCGCGCGTTCCAGCACGGTCTCGACCGATGCCATCCCGTCCGAGATGCGGGTGTGAATGTGGAGATCCGCCTTACCCACAGGCGTGCACTCTCCAGTAGTCCTCCAGCACCGTCCACTGCCCCGGATCCCGCCGCAGGTGCGCCCCGAACAGGTCCGCCCAGCGCTGCGCTGCCGCGCCGATCGCCTCCTCCCGGTCCCCATCCTCCGGCACCGTGAACGGCTCCTCGATCCACACCGTCTGATCACGGGTTCCCCGACGCGAGAGGAACAGCGGCACCACCGTCGCCCCCGAGCGGCGCGCCAGCGCCCAGGGCCCGCGCGGAAGACGAACCCGCCGCCCCAGGAGCGTCGTGCAGACGCCCCCGCCCGCCAGGTCGCGGTCCGCCAGCAGCGCCACCATCCCCCCCGCCCGAAGCTGGCGCAGCGCCTCCCGCGTGCCAGCCATGTCGACCTCCACCACGCGCCCCCCGGCCACCTCCCGCAGCCGCGCCATCTCCCGCCCGAGCGCCGGAGGGTCCAGCGCCTCCACCAGCTCCACCCAGCGCCGCCCCCGCTCTTTGACCGCGACCAGCGCCAGTTCCGGGTTTCCCGTGTGCGCGCTCGCGACGATTAACGGTCCCGGTTCGAACAACGCGGGGACGTGCTCCTCCCCCACGATCCGCAGGTGCTCCCGCTCGTAGCTGGCGTGGTCCCGGTAGGCCAGCGTGGCCAGGTCCACGTGGTAGTTCGCCGCGTTCAGGAATGTCCTGCGGGATGCTTCCCGGGCCCGCTCCCGGTCCCCGTTGCAGGCCGGCAGCAGGTTCTCCTCGATGCGTGCCCGGGCATTGACCCGCAGCGTCCACGCGGCCCACCCGACCGCTCGCGCCAGCGCGTATCCCAGCCGCGGGAAACGCCCTGCCACCGGCGCGCCCGCCTTGAGAGCGGCCAGTGTCAGTGTCCCTTCGAAGGATCGCCCGAGGTGTGTGCTTCCCAAAACTCCCGGAACATATACCACTGTTCCGGGTACCGGCGGACGTACGCTTCGTGCGCCGTCATGATCGCCTGCGTCAGCGCCTGCACGTCGCGGTCGTTGTCTCCGCTTGGCTCGAAGTCCAGGTCGAAGTTCGCGAACACGTCGATCCGCCCCGCGCCTCGTCGCGGGAACGCCACCGCCCCGATTGCCGCTCCCGTGTGGAGCGCGAGCCGCGCCGGTCCCGCCGGCACCTCCACCTCCTCCCCGAAGAACTGCACGCGCACGCCCCCCTCTCGCAGCGGCCGGTCGATGAGGGTCGCGACCATCTCGTTCCGCTTGAGGGATCGCACGAGCGATGGCCCCACCTTCTCCATCTTCACCAGGCGGACGCCCAGCGCTTCCCGCCCCCCCACCACCAGTTCGTCCAGCCCCGGGTGGCCGAACGATTCCCCCACCACCGTCAAGGTGTAGCCCCGCGCCGCGGCGTTCGTCGCCGCTAGGTCCCAGTTGCCGAAGTGCATGGGCGCGACCAGCACGCCCCGACCCTGCTCCATCCCCCGGTCGACGCCGTCGAATCCCGGCGTCTCCACTCCGACGGCCAGCCGCTGCTCGGGCGAGAGGTGCCCGCTTGAGGCGAACTCGACCATGTACCGCAGGTAGTTGGCCAGCGATCTCCGGGCGATGCGCCGGCGCTCGCGCTCACTGGCCTCGGGGAGCACCCGCGCGTAGTTCCGCAGCATCGTCCGCCGGCCCTGCGGCCAGCAGTAGTACATCGCGCTCCCGACGAGCCCCGCGATCGCACAGAGGAGCGGCAGCGGGACTACACGCGTGACTGCTAGCAGCGCCCGCCACCCGGCGTATGCGAACGTTCCCGCTCCTCCGGCTTCTACAGCTACGCCTCCGCGATGAACGACTCGACCATGTCCCTGGCCTCGTCGTCGTGATACTGCACCGGCGGTGACTTCATGAAGTACGCGCTCGGCGCCAGCAGTGGCCCCTTCAGTCCGCGGTCCAGGCCCAGCTTCGCGCAGCGGATCGCGTCGATCACCACGCCCGCGCTGTTCGGGCTATCCCACACTTCGAGCTTCAGCTCGACGTTCAGCGGCACGTTCCCGAAGGTCGTGCCCTCCATCCGGATGTGGCACCACTTGCGGTCGTCCAGCCAGGGCACATAGTCGCTCGGACCGACATGCACGTCGTTGGCCGGCATCTCGTAGTCGATCTGGCTCGTCACCGCCGATGTCTTCGAGATCTTCTTCGACTCCAGCCGCGAACGCTCCAGCATGTTCATGAAGTCCGTGTTGCCGCCGAAGTTGAGCTGGTACGTTCGGTCCAGGCGCACGCCCCGGTCCAGGAACAGGCGCGCCAGCGTGCGGTGCACGATCGTCGCCCCCACCTGGCTCTTGATGTCGTCGCCTACTATCGGCAGCCCCGCCTCCTCGAAGCGGCGCGGCCAGTACCCATTCTCGTCCCGCGCGATGAACACGGGAATGCAGTTGATGAACGCGCAGCCTGCCGCCAGCGTCTGCTCCACGTACCACTTCGTCGCTTCTTCCGAGCCCACCGGCAGGTAGTTGATGACGACGTCGACGTCGTTCTCGCGCAACAGCTTCACGATGTCCGCCGTGCCGCCGGGCGCCTTCTCGATCACGTCGCCCAGGTACTGGCCGAGCCCGTCGTGGGTCATGCCTCGCTCGACCTTCACGCCGGCGGGTGGCACGTCGGAGAACTTGTAGGTGTTGTTCTGGCCGGCGAAAACGGCCTCCGAGAGGTCCTTCCCCACCTTGTCGGCGTCTATGTCGATCGCCACGGCCACGTTGATGTCGTTGATGTGGTAGCCCCCCACGACGGGGTGCATGATGCCGGGAACCTCGTCCCCTTCCTCGATGTGCCGGTAGAACTCCAGCCCCTGCACGAGCGAGGAGGCGCAGTTGCCCACGCCGATGATGGCCACGTTGATACTCAAGGTCGCAATCTCCAGAGAAATGGTTCAGTGAGCGCGCGGAGACTCGCTCAACGGCCACGCTCTTGCGGCCGCCTGGCCGCAACGTAGTAGTCCAGCCTAACACGGGCCCCGACCATGCGCCCCGTATACGCTCTGACCCTCCGCCTACAATAGCCTCGGGCCCCCGTAGCTCAGCGGACAGAGCAGGCGTCTTCTAAACGTCTGGCCGCAGGTTCGACTCCTGCCGGGGGCGCCAGCCTCCTTGCAACCCTCTGCCCCGCCCCCCACCATCTCCGCCGAGGCGAACCATGCAGGTCTCTCCCAGCGTCCGCGCCGTCCAGGTCCCCGATGAGAGTCCCATGCGCCCCGTCTCCACCAACATCTACCTCGTCGGACGCGACCAGGTCCTCACCATCGACTCCGGCGAGGCCCTCGATCGCTACCGCTGGATGCTCCGCGGCTACCTCGCCGCCACCGAGAAGGCGGAGATCGCCATCGCCGCCGTCACCCATCACCACGCCGACCACTCCGGCAACCTCAAGTGGACGCGCGAGATCTTCGACGCCGAGATCGCGATCCCCGAGAACGGCCGTCCCCTTCTCAAGGGCCGCCTTCCCGCGAAGGGCGTCCGCAAGCTCGCCGACGGCCAGCTCGTCGAGCTCGACGGCGGCGTCAACCTCTGCGTCATCACCTCCCCCGGGCACTCCGTCGACTCCATCTGCTACTACATCGAGGACGAAGGCGTCCTCTTCACCGGCGACACCATGCTCGGCTCGACCACCACCACCATCGGCGATCTCGGCGCCTACCGCGCCACCCTCCAGCGCCTCGTCGACCTCCCCAACCTCAAGGTCATCTGCCCCGGCCACGGACCCCTCGTCCACGACCCCCGCGAGCGCCTCCAGTCCTACATCGACCACCGCAACAGCCGCGAACAGCAGATACTCGACGCCCTCGAGGAGGGCGGCCCGAAGACCAGCTGGGAGATAATGCTCGCCATCTACGACGACATCGACACCCGCCTGCGCCGCGCCGCCGACGGCAACGTCCGGACCCACCTCGCCCAGCTGGAAGCCGAGGGCCGCATCCTCGCCTCCCCGGGGAAGCCCCGCCGCTCCACCGCCCGCAAGCGCACCCGCGAGGAGGCCCGTCAACGTGAGCGCGACCGCATCATCAAGCGCGCCCGCCGACTCGAAGCCGCCGCCCGACGCGCCGAGGTCCGCGCCCAGGAGAATCCCCCTACCGAGCAGTGGATCGAGCCCCCGCGCTACGAGCTCAGCTGAGGCGCCAAGTGCTCCGTGACGGCCGTACTCCCCACGTTGACCGTAACGCGGTAAGATCGCGTCGCCGCCATGGGGCGGTTTTGTGATCCACAATGCCAGAGACGCACCTCGTTCACCGCAAGCTCGACATCGGCGTGCAGAAGGTCCCCAAGCAGGACGCGGATGAGCGCATCCGCAACTGGGACGAGACCTACCTCGGCTTCGACCTCAACTCCGCCAAGATCGAGGCGGAGCGCTGCATCCAGTGCCCATCCGCCCCCTGTCAGGAAGCCTGCCCCGTCAGCAACGACATCCCCGGCGCCTTCGCCCTTGTCGAAGAGGGCGACATCCTCGGCGCGGCCGACAAGTTCCGCGAGACCAGCAATCTCCCCGAGATGTGCGGACGCCTCTGCCCGCAGGAGAGCCTCTGCGAGGGCGCTTGCGTCGTCGGTTTCGCCATCCGCGCCGACGGCCGCGCCGAGCCCCCCGTCACCATCGGCAAGCTCGAGGCGTTCGTCACCGACTACCAGCGACGCGAGATAGGCGGCTACCCCCGCTCCGCCTACCCGCCCCCGCCCAGCGGACGCAAGGTCGCTGTCATCGGCGCCGGCCCCGCCGGTCTCGCCGTCGCCGAAATCCTCGCCGAGATGGGTCACGCCTCCACCGTCTTCGAGTACTGGCCCGAACCCGGCGGTGTCCTCGTCTACGGCATCCCCAACTTCAAGATGCGCAAGCAGATCGTCGACGACTACATCGCTCACCTCGAGGCGCTCGGCAT
Source organism: Dehalococcoidia bacterium (assembly GCA_022826585.1). Taxonomy (GTDB): domain Bacteria; phylum Chloroflexota; class Dehalococcoidia; order Tepidiformales; family Tepidiformaceae; genus UBA2991. The sequence goes on along the minus strand of JAJDUR010000068.1, from coordinate 1,444 downwards.
CGAGTTCCGCTGCAACACCTACGTCGGCAAGGACATCACCGTCGACGAGATGCTCGACGGTGAATACGACGCAGTCTTCCTCGGGACTGGTGCCGGCGTCGGGAACGAGCTTGGCATTGAAGGCGAGGATCTTGAGGGCGTCCACCGCGCCACCGATTACCTCGTGCGCGGCAACCTCCTCCCCCACCAGCTCCCCGAGCACCTCCAGGAGCCCCTTCCCCAGCCCACCAAGGTCGCCGTCATCGGCGGTGGCGACACCTCCATGGACTGCGTGCGCACCGCCGTTCGCATGGGCGCCGAGACCGTCACCTGCGTCTACCGCCGCACCGAGGCCGAGATGCTGGGTCGCGGCGAAGAGCGCATCAACGCCCGCGAAGAAGGCGTCCAGTTCGAGATGTTGACCGCCCCCCTCCGCATCCTCGGCGACGAGAACGGCAAGGCCACGGGCGTCGAGTGCATCCGCATGCGCCTCGGCGAGCCGGACGACTCAGGCCGCCGCCGCCCCGTCCCCATCGAGGGCAGCGAGTTCGTCATCGAAGCCGACACCATCCCCATCGCCATCGGCTACGGCGCCGACCCCGTGGTCCCGGAGACCACGAGCGGGCTCAGCACCAGCTGGGGCGCCCTCATCGCCATCGACGACGGCGGGCGCACCTCCCGCCGCGGCGTCTTCGCCGGCGGCGATAACGTCAACGGCGCCGACCTCGTCGTCACCGCCCTTGCCGACGGCCGCGTCGCCGCCGAAGCCATCGCCGCCTACCTCGATACGCTGGACTGAGGGCTACTCTTCTCTGAGGCGGTGATACCAAACCCAGATATCGTTGGCATGGGTTGCGCATTCCTCAGTGGTCAGGCTGGCTACGGCGTGATCGATCTGCGGAGACTCGAAGGTATCCCAGAAGGCGGTCAGTTCCCGGATCTCCTGTGCAAGCCAACTGGGAAGTTGGAATCTAACGTCGTTGGGATTGAAGGCCAATCTGAGTTCTGCGATGTGATACCACGCCTCCCGCAGGCGTTCCTGGACATCGCCCTCATCGGTCGCAAGGCGCCTCAGTGCCGCGTACAGGCGCTGGTAGGCCGGTGGATATGTGGTCAAAGGGATCCACTCCTGAAGGTTGATGAGAGTGCCAGCTTCATCCGAACGAATCACCCAGTAGACGACCGGTGAAGGGCACTGTAGACTCAGCCTATTCCGAACGTATGTGCGTAGCAAGTGCCTTCGCGAGTTAGCATTTGGGAACCGGCCTCTGGCCTGACGGTGCTGGAATTGTGCGCTGGTGCCGGAGGACAGGCGCTGGGCCTTGAGATGGCAGGGTTCGAGATGGTGGCAGCCGTTGAGTTCGACCCGAAGCCTTGCGAGACGCTGAAAGACAACCGGCCCGACTGGGACGTCCGCGAAGTGGATGTGCATCAGTTCCACGGCCACGAGTACGACGGAATCGAC
>JAJDUR010000096.1 GCA_022826585.1 Dehalococcoidia bacterium | reverse complement strand
GTTCGAAGGCTCGACCCACCGCGGTGACGGCACGCCTTCCGAGGACGACAACATCCTCGCCCTCGGCATCGGCCGCGACAAGAACGCCATCGGCTACTTCGGCTTCGCCTACTTCCTCGAAGCGGGCCAGAGCCTGCAGGCGGTGTCCGTCGATCACGGCAACGGCTGCGTCGCTCCGAGCTTCGAGGCGGCGCTCGCCGGCGAGTACACGCCGCTCTCGCGGCCGCTCTTCATCTACACGCGGGCGAGCCTCCTGAGCGAGCGCCCCGAGGTTGCCGGATTCGTCCAGTTCTTCCTCGAGCAGTCCGACGCGATCGTGCCAGAAGTCGGCTACGTCACCATGCCGGCGGACCTGCTGGCAGCGCAATTCGCCAAGATCGCTCCGCATATCAACTAGGCCCGACGGCTCGTCCGTCCCAACAGCAGGGGGCGCAGCATCGAAGCTGCGCCCCCTGTTTGCGTCCCGGGGAACCAGAGAAGCACGAAGGCCGTAAGATGCGCCCTTGCGCCCGCCGGTGCGGGCCATACGCAGAGCTACGGAGGAGGCGATGACCGGTCCTCTGAACGATGTCCGGGTGCTGGACCTGACACAGCACATCGCGGGCCCCTACGCGACGAAGCTGTTCGCGGACTTCGGGGCCGACGTGATCAAGATCGAGCGGCCCGGGGGCGACCCCTCGCGGCGGCTGGGTCCCTACAAGGGCGGCGAACCCCACCCGGAGAAGAGCGGAACGTTCTTCTACTTCAACACGAACAAGCGGTCGGTCGTGCTAGACCTGAAGGACGAGCGCGGCCAAGAGGCCTTCTGGCGGCTGCTGGAGAGCGCCGACCTCGTGGTGGAGAGCTTCCGGCCGGGCGTCATGGACGACCTCGGGATCGGTTTCGACGCGATCCACGAACGGAAGGCGGATGTGCCGCTGGTCTCGATTACGAACTTCGGCCAGGAGAGCCCGTACCGCGACTACAAGGGCTCGGACCTGGTGCTCTACGCCTTCGCCGGGGAGATGTTCTCGACGGGACTGCTGGAGCGGGAGCCGGTAAAGATGTACGGCACGGCGGCGCTGGTGCAGTCGGGCTCGGCGGCGGCGACGGCGATGATGGGCGCGCTGATGGCGGGCCGCTACCAGGGAGTCGGCCAGCACGTCGACTTCTCGATCGCGGACAGCCACCTGGTCGGTGTCGACCGGCGGCACGCGACGGTGATGGGGTACCAGTACTCGGGGCGGAAGTCGCTGCGGTCTCCGGGGGCGGCGATCGGCATGCTGAACGGCGTGTTCCCGTGCCAGGACGGCTGGGTGGACCTGCAGGGCGGTGGCCCGCGCTTCAGCAATGCGCGCGAGTTCCTCGGCTATCCCGACTGGATGGAGGACGAGAAGTGGGACGACCCGGCCATCCAGATGAACCCGGAGGCGATCGAGGAGTTCAACGCGTTCTTCTACGTGTGGCTCCTCGAGCACACGAAGCGGGAGATCTGGGAGGCGGCGCGCAAGGTGCGCTTCCTCTGCGGGCCGCTCTTCACGATCGACGAGGTGTTCGAGGACGAGAACTTCCGCGCGCGGGGGTTCTGGGAGCTGGCGGAACACGACGAGCTGGGCCAGGTGGAAATTCCCGGACGTCCCTTCCTGATGTCGGAGACGCCATGGGAGCTGCGCCGGCCGGCGCCGCTGCTGGGCGAGCACACGGCGGAGGTACTGGGGGAGGCCGGCTACGACGCCGGGGCGATCAGCGAGCTGGCCTCGGCCGGCGTGGCGGAGGTGCGCTGATGGCGAACCAACCGCTTGAAGGCGTACGCATCCTCGACCTCGGCGGTGTCTGGGCGGGCACGTTCTCGACCGTGATGCTGGGCGACCTGGGCGCGGAGGTGCTGAAGCAGGAAAACCAGTACGTGTGGCAGCCAAACACGCGAGCGGTGCCCGGACCGCGCATCCCGATGGCCATGGCCACGGCCGGAGCGGGCTGGGTGACGGGGCTACCAAACAACGACCCGGGCGAGCGTCCGTGGAACTACCACCCCATGTTCGTGAGCCTCTACCGGAACAAGCGCAGCTTCACGCTCGACATCCGGCAGCCGGAGGGCAGGGAGATCCTGGGGCGGCTGGCGGCGATGTCGGACGCGGTGCTGGAGAACAGCGCCGTGGGCACCATGGAGAAACTGGGCATCTCGTACGAGTGGCTGCGCGAGCAACGCGACGACATCATCTTCCTGCGGGCGCCCGGCTACGGGGTCACGGGGGAGTACGCGAGCGCGCGCACGATGGGCGCGCACCTCGAAGGGACGATGGGGCACCAGATCCTGCGTGGCTACGAGGGGCTCGACCCGAACTCGAACAGCGGCATCTTCGCGGCTGACTACATCGCGGCGACGCAGATCGCGCTGGCGATCATGATGGCGATCTGGCACCGGAATAACACGGGCCAGGGCCAGTTCATCGAGATGGCGCAGGCCGAGAACGCGGCGGCGATGTTCGCGCAGGCGTACATGAACTACAGCCTCACGGGCGAGGTGGAGCAGGCGATCGGGAACCGATCGATCTACGCCGCGGACGGGCAGGCGCCCTCGGGCGTCTACCCGTGCCTCTCGCCGGGCGGCTCGGAGACGGGGGACGACCGCTGGATCGCGATTACCGTGACCAGCAACGCGACCTGGGACGCGCTGCGCACGGTGATGGGCGACCCCGAGTGGGCGCAGGATCCGGAGCTCGGCACGGCTGCGGGCCGGGCGGCGGCGCAGGACCTGCTGGACGAGAAGCTGGGGGAGTGGACGGCGGGCTTCGACGACGAGGAGCTGTTCGCACGGCTGCAGGCGGCAGGCGTGGCGGCAGCGCCCGTGCTGGAAGCCTCGCGGGTGCTGGACGACCCGCACGTGCAGGCGCGGAACCTGTACATCCCGCAGGAGCTGCAGGACGACATCGGCGTGCACCGCTATCCGCGGCCCATCTACGACTTCCCCGAGTCGGAGGGCGGCATCCGTCGGCCACCGGTCGCCTTCGGGCAGGACAACGACTACGTGTACCGGGAACTGCTGGGCGTGAGCGACGAGGAGTACGCGCGCCTGGAGGCCGAGGGGCACATCGCGACGGTCTTCAGCGAGACGCTGTGAGCGACGCCCCCGTTCCGGCGATCGAGGGAGCCTGCGATCCGCGCTTCGAGCGCGTGCGCGAGGCCTTCGCGCGGAACTTCGCGGAGTCGGGCGAACTGGGCGCGTCGGTGGCGGTCGCGCACCACGGGGAGCTGGCGGTCGACCTGTGGGCGGGGCACTACGACCGCGAGCAGACCAGGCCGTGGGAGCGGGACACGCTCGTGCTCGTGTACTCCTCGACGAAGGGCGCGGTGGCGCTGGCGGCGCACATGCTGGCGGACCGGGGGCTGATCGACTTCGAGGCGCCGGTGGCGGACGTCTGGCCCGAGTTCGCGCAGGCGGGCAAGGAGACGCTTCCGCTGCGCTACCTGCTGACGCACCAGGCGGGGCTCCCCGCGATCGACGAGGATCTGCCGCTGGGCGCTGAGCTGGAGTGGGACATCATGGCGGGGGCGCTGTCGCGGCAGGCCCCGCTGTGGGAGCCCGGCGAGAAGACCGGCTACCACGCGGCGACGTTCGGGTGGCTGGTGGGGGAGGTGATCCGGCGGGTCGACGGCCGGTCCGTGGGGACGTTCATCCGGGAGGAGATCGCGGGGCCGCTGGGGGTCGAGTTCCTGCTGGGGTTCGGGCCGGAAGAGGACCACCGGGTCTCCGACCTGCACCTGGCACAGGTGCCCGTGAAGGAGCTGCCGAGCCTGGCGGCGGCGGCGCTGCTGGAGCCGACCTCGCTGGCGGCGCGCGCGTTCAACATCGCGCCGCGGGGGCCGAACAAGGGCCGCAACAGCCGGGCCAACCGCGCGTCGGAGCAACCCGGCTCGAACGGACACTCGAACGCGCGGGCGCTGGCGACGATCTACGGGGCGCTGGGGAACGGGGGCGCGTGGCAGGACCACCGCCTGCTGAGCGAGGAGGGCGTGCGGCTGGCGGGGACGGAACAGACGCAGGGCCGCGACCTCATCCTGCAAACGCCGGTGCGCCGGACGCTAGGCTTCATGATGCCGGTGGCGGCTGTGCCGGACCCACGGGGCGAGAACGCCTTCGGGCACGCCGGGATGGGCGGATCCATGGGGTTCTGCGACCCGGATGCGGGTCTCGGCTTCGGGTACGCGATGAACCAGATGTGGACGAACACGCTTGACCAGGATGACCCGAGGGCCCAGGGCCTGATGCGGGCGGTTTACGAGTCGCTGGGCTGATCGGGGAGGCCGAGCCCGGCGAGCAAGTCGGGCACGGGACCGAGGATGTGGGGGTCGAGGCCAGCGAGGGGGTCTGAGGGGGCGAGGGCCGCTTCGGCGAGGACAACGAGGGGGAGGGCGGGGTAGCGGTCGCGGAACCAGCGCAGGTTCTCCCGCTCGGTGACCCCGGCGTCGGCGGGAAAGCCGCTCACGACGAGCATCTCGACGGGGAGGCCGCGACGTTGCGCGGCCTCGAGGGTGAGGGTGGTGTGGTTGAGGGTGCCCAGCGAGGGTCGCGCGACGACCACGAGCGAAGCATCGAGGGCGGCGGCGAAGCCCGCCATGTCGTGCTCGGCAGTAATGGAGACGAGGAGGCCGCCTGCCCCTTCGACAAGTGTTATGTCGTGTTGACTTGCCAGGGCGCGGCACTCGACGAGGGCGGAGGCTACATCGATGGCGACACCCACGCGCTCGGCGGCGATGGAGGGCGCAAGGGGCTCGGGAAGCGAGACGAGCGTGCGGATGTCGACTGCCTCGTCGCCGAGGGCGGCGCGGTAGAAGGCCTCGTCGCCGTCGGTGGCGGGGTCGGTGGCGCCGGTCTGGAAGGGCTTCAAAAGGGCGACGCGCCGGCGCGGGGCAAGGGTGGCGGCGAGCCAGGCGGCAACGACCGTCTTGCCCACGCCGGTGTCGGTGCCGGTCACGAAGATGGTGCGGCTGGTCACGCGGGCGGGGGGACGGCTGCGAGCACGCGGTCGATGTCGTCGGTGGTGTGGGTGGCGATGAGGTTGAAGCGAATACGGGCCGTGCCCTCGGGGACGGTGGGGGGGCGGATGGCGCGAGAGAGGATGCCGGCGTCCCGCAGGCGGCGCTCGAGGGCGAGGGCGGCGTCGGCGGAGCCGAGGAGGAGGGGCACAATGGCGGTCTCGGAATCGGAGGGCGGGTACCCCGCCTGCGCCAGCCCGTCACGCAGGCGGGTGGCGAGGGCGTCGAGCCGCGCGCGGCGCTCGGGCTCGGCCGCGACGACATCGAGGGCGGCGAGGGCGGCGCCGACGCTGGCAGGAGGCAGGGCGGTATTGAAGATGAAGGGCCGCGAGCGGTTCACGAGGTAGTCGATGACCGTGGCATCGGCGGCGACGAAGCCTCCGGCGGACGCGAGGGCCTTCGACAGGGTGCCGACGATGACGATCCCCTCGGGGTCGAGGCCGAGGGCGGCGAGGGCGCCCTCGCCGTTCGGGCCGAGCACGCCGGTGGCATGCGCCTCGTCGAGGACGAGGACGGCGTCGTGGGCGCGCGCGAGCTCGACGAGCGCGGGGAGCGGGGCGATATCGCCGTCCATGCTGAACACGGTCTC
>JAJDUR010000103.1 GCA_022826585.1 Dehalococcoidia bacterium | reverse complement strand
CTCGACGCATTCCGGCCGCTCGCAGGCTACCTCGACGAAATCCGGGCGATCATCCGTCAGGAAATCGTCGACGTGATGCTCGTCTCGTCGTCGACTCTGGAGCGGCTCGGTAAAGAAATCTTCGAGAGCTCGCAGGTCACCCCCGCCATCCGCGCCAACGACACGACGGACATCTGGGGCGTGCGGGGAGGGGCCTACGCGAGCGAGCCGTCGCGGCCGTTCCGCACCGCTTCGCTCTCCCGCGCGCGCGAGCTCGGGTGCGACCTCTGTCTCTACTCGATCACCTTCAACAACCGCGTGGACGACGACCTGCGGAGTCTCGCGGCGTTCGCCGTCTTCCGCGAGGACGCGGCGCGATGCGGGATGCGCTACTTCCTGGAGGTGTTCAACCCCAATGTCGATGCGGGCCTCGCATCGCTCGAGGAGACCGGCGCCTACGTCGGCGACTGTATCATCCGCTGCTTGGCGGGGCTGACGCGGGCGGAGCGGCCCTGCTTCCTCAAGATCGCCTACAACGGCCCGCGCGCGATGGGCGAGCTCTGCTCCTACGACCCCGAGCTGGTCGTGGGTATCCTCGGCGGGGCGGCGGGGACCAACCGCGACACCTTCCAGCTCCTTGGCGACGCCCAGCGGGACGGCGCCCGGGTGGCCCTCTTCGGCCGCAAGATCAAGCTCGCGGAGTCTCCCCTTGAGATGGTTCGCCACATGCGACGGGTGGTCGACGGGGAGCTGTCGCCGGAGGAGGCCGTCCAGGCGTATCACGCCGCGATCCGGGCGGAGGGCCTCGTGCCGGCCCGCTCCCTCGACGAGGACCTCCGGATCACCGAGCCGGCCCTCCTGACCGGGGCTTGAGCGGCACGAGACGACCGGAAGGGGCCGGAGGCAGGGCGGAGGCACGGCAGATGGCGGAGCGAAGAAGCGGCGTGTTGACCTTCGGGTCGTTCATCACCGACCACAACCTCGCCATCGAGTCCTATCCGCCCGAGGACCGGACGACCTTCATCGCCAGCCGCCATCTCGCCGCCGGCGGGCCGGGCTACAACCTCGCGGCGAACCTGCGCCGGCTCGATCCTGACATGTGGGTCGAGTGCCACGGCCTCCTCGGCGACGATGAGAACGGCAAGGTGGTCCTCGACGCGCTTGCCCGCCACGGCATCTCGCTGGACGGGATGACCCTCACTCGCGAGGCGCCGCAGGTCTACGTCGAGGTCATGGCGTCGCAGAAGACCGGGCGCCGGACCTTCTTCTTCTTCCGGGGCACCGCCGACCTGCTGGACGAGCACCACGTCGATCCCAGCGCCTCGCGCGGCCGCATCTTCCACGTGGGCGCGCCTGGGCTTCACCCTCGCCTGGACCGGCCGCACCCGGACGGCGGAAACGGCTGGACGCGGGTGCTTGCGCGCGCCCGCGCGCTTGGCTTCCGTACGAACATGGAAATGGCGAGTCTGGACGGCGACATCCTGCGCCCCATCGTGCGCCCGTGCCTACCCCTCCTCGACAGCATCGTCATCAACGACCTTGAAGGCGAGGCGGTAACGGAGATCCCGATCCGTCCCCAGGGGGTCCTCGACTGGGCGGCGGCGGGACGGGCGTGCCGGCGGCTCCGCGAGATGGGGGTGCGCCACGTGGCAGCCATCCACTTCCCCGAGGGCGCGGTCGCGGTCGATGCGGAGGGCGCGCTGCACGCGCAGGCGGCCGTGCGCTGGCCCGACTCGCGCATCGTGAGCGCGGTCGGCGCGGGGGACGCCTTCGCGGCCGGGCTCATTTACGGCCTGCACGAGGGCTGGCCGGTGCCGCGCGGCCTCGAACTCGCGGTCTCCGTGGCGGCGATGAGCCTGGAAAGCCTCGACACCAACGGCACCATCGGCACCTGGCAGGCGTGCGAGGCGGAGACCGCCCCCTACGGCTACCGCGACGGCCCGCCCTGAACGCCCCCGAGTATTCTTCCAATCTTTCGACGATATTTTGCCAGCGCGTCACAGCCCGCGGCCGATGCCGCCGTGTCGTCTTTGCTCGCGCTGCAGGGTGTTCTACGTTGAGCGGCGGGAGGTGGGCGATGGACGCAAAGGCCGAGGCGCTGGCGGCCGCGGCGGCGGTGGACGAGTCAAGGCTCTGGTCGCGGCAGATGGCGATGGCCGAGATCGGCGCTACCGAGCGCGGCGGAGTCAACCGCGCCGCGCTCTCGGACGAGGACCGGCGCGCCCGCAGGCTGATGGTCGAGTGGGCGGGCGATCTCGGCTTCGAGGTCGCGACCGACGGCATCGCGAACCTCTACATCCGCCTCCCCGGCCGCCAGGCGGACGCAGCGCCCGTGGTGACGGGAAGCCACCTGGACAGCCAGCCGCGCGGCGGCAAGTTCGACGGCGCCTACGGCGTGGTCGGCGGCTTCGAGGCGCTGGAGGCCATCGCCCGCACAGGCATCGAGCCCGAGCGGCCCATCGATGTCGTCGCGTGGACCAACGAGGAAGGCGGGCGATTTCAGCCGGGCGCGATGGGCTCTGCGGTGTTCGCCGGCGTGACGAGGCTGGAGGACCAGCTCGGCACCGTGGACACCCAAGGGATAACGCTCGAAGACGCGCTGGCCGAGACCCTCGCGTCCACGCCGGGGTTGCCGCACCGCCCCTTCGGCCATCCCTTCGCCGCCTACGTCGAGGCGCATATCGAGCAGGGGCCGCGGCTGGAGAACACCGGCACGACCATCGGCGCCGTGACCGGCATCCAGGGCCTCTACTGGTTCACCGTGGAGGTGCGGGGCGAAGAGGCGCACGCGGGCACCACCCCGCTCAAGGGGCGCAAGGACGCGCTCAAGGCGGCGGTGGCCATGGTGAGTGCGTTGGAAGATCTGATGGCCGACGAGAGCGACACGG
>JAJDUR010000044.1 GCA_022826585.1 Dehalococcoidia bacterium | reverse complement strand
ACGCGGAGCGGATCTCCTTGTCGGAAGCGCTGCGTGAGACTCCGAGGGTCTCGTAAAAGCTCCTGGGCATGGTAGCTACATTGTACGAGACAGGGTCTTACTTTACAACAAAGGTACGGAAGGGAAGCTGACAGCGTCTTTATCAGGCTTTGGGAACCGGAAGCCGGAGGAGGCGGGAAGGCCCGGCATGGGAACGACATGCAAAGGCGGGAGGCACTCGCCTCCCGCCTGGTACTGAGCTGCCTGGGGTCGCTGGCGCTAGGCGCTCACTTCTTCCGTGATGTCCTCGACGATGACCTTGTTCGTCGCGTCGACGTTGATGCGGACGACCTTGCCGTCCTCCAACAGGGCCTCGACGTTCTGCTGGTGCGACCGCCAGCCCCTGGGGAAGGCGTAGCCGTTCTCCTCGAGCGCCTCGAGGAAGAAGTAGCTCATCGTCATCGGGGCCAGGTAGAAATCCGTGCTGTCCATTTGCGCTCTCCCTCGTGGCCCGGCCGCTCCGGCGTCCGGGCGCGCCCATTATGGCGATCCCGACGCTTGCTTGCCACGCCAGCCCGGGATTCGCGCGCGCAGCCGGGAGGGTAGCACTCCCGGGACCGCCGGTCGCCCCCCGGCGCTCCTCCCGCTCGGGCAGAATTCGGTGGGCGCGCCGCATTGTGCGCGGGGGCGCGCGGCAGTATTCTCGCTCGGCCCGGAGGGACGTATCGCAATGGCGAGCTTCCGTTCCATCCTCGCCCCAGTGGTGGACGACTCCGCAAGCCTCGAAGCCGTCGCCGTCGCCGCCTCCCTGGCCCGCCAGGAGAAGGGCGTCCTCACCCTCCTGCACGTCATCGAAGTCGAGCGCAGCCTGCCCGTGACCGCCGACATGGACCTCGAGGCCCAGCGCGGCGAGGAGCTGCTGCGCCGCGCCCGCGCCCTCGCCGAGCGCGACGGCAACGGCGCCCGCATCGAGGACGAGCTCCTGCAGGCGCGCGTTGCCGGGCCCGCCATCGTCGAGGAGGCGGAGGCGCGGGGCGTGGACGTGATCATGCTGGGCGTCGGCTGGACGCCCCTCCTCGGCCAGTTCGAGGTCGGCCCCACCGCCGGCTACGTGCTCAAGCACGCCTCCTGCAACGTCTGGATCGTGCGCGAGCCGCTGGAGGTGGCCGCCTCCGCCCCCGGGAAGGCCGCGGCCCCCCGGTGAACGTCGTCATCATGGGCTGCGGGCGCACCGGCGCCGCCATCGCCGGCAGCCTCGATCGCGAAGGCCACCAGGTCACCGTGCTCGACCTCGACGCCGGCCAGTTCCGCCGCCTCCCCGACGAGTTCGGCGGCCGCAAGGCCGTCGGCAACGGCATGGATGCCGATGCCCTCGAGCGCGCCGGCGCCCGCGAGGCGGACGCCTTCATCGCCGTCACCCAGGGCGACAACCGCAACTACTTCGCCAGCCAGCTCGCCCGCGAGCTCTTCGGCGTGAAGAACGTCGTCTGCCGTACGAAGGACCCCGAACGGGGCGAGATCTTCGGCCACCTCGGGCTCCAGACCTACAGCCCCACCAGCGCGGGGGCGGAGGCGATCATCGCCATGCTGTCCCGCTCGGGGCCGGCCTGAACCGTGTACGTCATCATCGCCGGCGGCGGCAAGGTCGGGTACTACCTCGGTCGTGAGCTGCTCGGCGGCGACCACGAGATGCTCGTCATCGAGCGCAGCGCCTCGCGCGCCGCCGAGATCAACGACCTGCTCGAGGGCACCGTCCAGCAGGGAGATGCCTGCGAGGCCTCCGTGCTCGACGGCGCCGGCATCGCCCGCGCCGACCTCGTCGCCGCCGTCACGGGCGACGACGAGGACAACCTCGTCGTCTGTGATATCGCCCGCTACCGGGGCGTGCCCCGCGTGCTCGCCCGCGTCAACAACCCCACGAACGCGCTCCTCTTCGAGAAACGCGGCATCGAGACCACCGTCTCTGCCACGGAGGCGATCCTCGCCCAGATCGAGCAGGAGCTTCCGGTCACCTCGATGGTGCCCGTCATGCAGCTCCACCAGGGCCTGGAGCTCGTGGAGGTGCGCCTCTCCGAGACCTCGCCCGTCGTCGGCCGTACGCCCCGCGAGGTGCTGCTGCCCCCCGAGTCGCTCATCGCCCTCATCGTCGATTCCGGCGGCGTGCCCCGCGTCCCCGGCGCCGATACCACCCTCACCGTCGGCGATGCCCTCGTCGTCGTGACCCGCGCCGAGAGCAAGGGCATGCTCCAGGAAGCCCTCATCGGGGGCGCGCATGGGTTCGACACCTGAGCCGGGAGGGCCCGCGGTGAAGGTCGCCTACCTCGGCCCGCCGGGCACCTTCGGCGAGGAGGCCGCGACCCGCTACGCGCCGAGCGCCACGCTCCTGTCCTGCCCGACGCACGGCGCCGTCGCCCGCGCCGTCGAGTCGGGGGAGGCGGATACGGGCGTGATGGCCATCGAGAACTCCCTCAACGGCTCAGTGGCCGAGACGCTCGACATCCTCATCCACGACACCGCCCTCACGATCGAGGGCGAGCTGCTGCTGCCGGTCGTCCACAACCTCGTCGCCTCTCCCGGAACCGCCATCGAGGACATCGAGCTCATCTACTCCCACCCCCAGGCGCTCGGCCAGTGCCGCGCGTTCCTTGAGGAGCGCTGCCCCGGATCGCAACGCGCCGCCGCCCTCTCCACTGCCCAGGCCGTCGAGCTCGCCCTTGCCCACCGTGGCGCGGCCGCCATCGCGACGCTCCGCGCCGCCGCGATCTTCGGCGCCGAGGTGCTCGCCGAGGGCATCCAGGACGGGGAGAGCAACGCCACCCGTTTCGTCGTGATCAGCACCCACCAGCCCGAACCCTCCGGCCGCGACCGCACCTCCATCGCCTTCGAGTTCTCCGACGACCACGCCGGCCTCCTCACCGCCGCGCTGACGCAGTTCTCCGGCCGGGGCATCAACTGCACCAAGATGGAGAGCCGCCCCACCCGCGCCACCTTCGGCGAGTACATCTTCCTCATTGACTTCGAGGGCCACGCCCGCGACCCCGAGTGCGCCGCCGCGCTCGATGGGCTGCGCTCCATGACGAGCATGCTCAAGGTCTTCGGCAGCTACCCCCAGGCGAGCGAGTGACCAGGTACCCGGCGGCTGCGGCCGCCGCGGCCGTGCTCGCGCTGGCCGCCGTCGCCTGCGGCGGCTCCGACCCGGCTCCCGTCCCCGCGATGGAGCCTGCCGCCGGCACCGCCACGCCCCCTGTAACCGAAGCACCCCCCGCGACGGAAGCCGCCCCCGCCACCCCGACCGCCGAGCCTCCCGCCGCCACCGCCACCGCGGCCTCACCGGAACCCGTGCAGGAAGGGGAAGTCCCCCTGGAGATCGTCACCCTCCTGCTGCCCGACGCCATCCCCGCCATCGACCGGCCCCGCATCATCTCCGCCGAGGAAGGTGACGCCCAGCTTCGCCTCAGCGACGTCGTCATCGGCGTCTCCATCGACGGGCAGCATCGCGCCTACGGAGCCGCCTTCCTCAGCGCCCACGAGATCGTGAACGACACGCTGGGAGGCCGGCCCATCGCGGTCACCTGGTGACCGCTCTGCTTTACGGGCATCGTGTATGCCCGCGATGTCGGAGACGAGCTGCTGACCTTCGGGGTGTCGGGGAAGCTCATCATGAACGCCCTCGTCATGTTCGACCGCCAGACCGACACCCTCTGGAGCCAGTTCCTCGGCCGGGCGGTCGAGGGGCCGCTCGCCGGCACGGAGCTCGAGGTCGTCCCCGCCGTCCTCACCCGCTGGGAGAGCTGGCGCCTGCTCCACCCCGAGACGACCGTCCTCGACCAGGGCGGTCCCGTCATCGACGCCTACAGCGGCTACTACTTCCGGCCCCAGGCGGGCGTCATCGGCGAGCGCAACGAGGACGACCGGCTCTTCCTCAAGGAGCTCGTGCACGGCGTCGTCCTGCCGCAGGGGCGCAAGGCCTACGCTCACCGCTTCCTCAAGGAAGACCCGGTTGTGAACGACCTCATCGGCAACCAGCCCGTGCTCGTCGCCTGGGACGAGATCGGCGGCGCCGCCGTCGCCTACGACCCCACGGTCGACGGCCGCATCCTCAGCTTCGAGGCGCACGACCCCGGCGAGAGCGGCGCGGTCGTGCGCGACCTCGAGACCGGCTCCGTCTGGTCGGTGCTCACGGGCGAGGCGATCGCGGGCGAACTGGCCGGCAGCCGCCTCCAGGTCCTCAACGGCTTCGCCGTTTTCTGGTTCGCCTGGTCCGACTACTTCCCCGACACCGACGTCTTCCTGCCCGAGGGCTAGCCGTGACCGCTCCCGCTTTGCGCGCAAGGGGGCCCGCACCGCAAGATGGTCCGGTGCCTCCCTCCGTCCAGGTCTCCGGGCTCACGCGCCGCTTCGGCGAGATAACCGCCGTCGACGGCATCTCCTTCGACGTGGGCGAGGCCGAGATATTCGGCTTCCTCGGCCCCAACGGCGCCGGCAAGACGACCACCATCTCTATGCTCTGCACGCTCCTCCAGCCCACCTCCGGGCGCGCCACCATCGGTGGCTACGACATCGTCGACGACCCCGCCGGCGTCCGCCGCGAGATCGGTATCGTCTTCCAGGACTCGACCGTCGACGAGCGCCTCACCGCCCGCGAGAACCTCGTCTTCCACGGCGAGCTCTTCGGCATGGCAAAGGAGGAGATCCGGCCCCGCGCCTACCACCTCCTCGACCGCGTCGGCCTGCTCGACCGCTCGAACGATGCCGTCATCACCTACTCCGGCGGCATGCGCCGCCGCCTCGAGGTCGCCCGCGGCCTCATGCACTGGCCCTCCGTCCTCTTCCTCGACGAGCCCACCGTCGGCCTCGACCCCCAGACCCGCCGCAGCATCTGGGCCTACGCCCGCTCCCTGCGCGATACCGAGGGCGTTACCATCTTCCTCACCACCCACTACATGGACGAAGCCGAGGCCTGCGACCGCGTCGCCATCATGGACTACGGCAAGATCATCGCCCTCGATACCCCCGACAAGCTGAAGGCCCGCCTCGGCGGCGACGTCGTCACCATCGCCGGTCCCGACAACGAGGGCTTGGCCCGCGAGGTGCGCGAGTCCTTCGAGGTCGAAACCCGCTTCGAGAACGACGCCGTCGAGTTCAACGTCGAGCAGGGCGGCGAGTTCCTGCCCGTCCTGCTCAACCGCATCAAGGGCGAGGTGCGCTCCGTCGGCATCCGCGCCCCCACCCTGGAGGACGTATTCGTCTCAATGACCGGCCACCAGATCCGCGAGGCCGAAGCGAGCGAAGAGGATAAGCTGCGCTCCATGCGCCGCCTGGGAAGGTTCCGATGACGGTCGAACAGGCCACGGCCACGGCCACGGCCGAGGCGGCCGCGCAGGTCGCGACCGGTTCGCCCCGCCGCGCCACCGGACGCGCGAGCTTCCTGCAGGTCGTCCGCGTCATCTGGATGCGCGAGGTGCTCATCTACTTCCGCGACCGCCCGCGCATGATCTCCGCCTTCATCATGCCCATCATGATGCTCGTCATGTTCGGCGAGGGGCTGGGCAACAGCATCGCCACCCTCCCCGGCGACATCGGCTACCGCCAGTTCATCTTCCCCGGCATGGTCGCGATGATCGTGCTCATGAACTCGGTCTTCTCCGGCGTCTCCATCGTCACGGACCGCCAGTTCGGCTTCCTCCGCGAGATCCTCGTCGCCCCCGTCAGCCGCACCGCCATCTGCATCGGCAAGATCACCGGCGGCGCCACCGTCTCCCTCGTCAACGGCGTCGTCATGTTCGTGATGGCGCCCATCCTCGGCATCGACATCACCCTCGAGGTCGTCGCCAAGCTCATCGGGCTCATCGCCCTCGTCTCGTTCATGCTCACGGGGCTGGGCGTGGCCCTGGGCAGCCGCCTGCGCTCGGTCGAGAGCTTCCAGATGATCTCCCAGGTCGCGATCATGCCGGCCATGTTCCTCTCCGGGATCTTCTTCCCCATCAACAACGTCCCCGCCTGGATGGACGTCATCGTCAAGCTCAACCCGGTCACCTACGCGGTTGCCCCCATCCGCGAGATCGCCCTCTCCGAGCAACTCAAGGCGCTGCCCGCTGACGCCCCCTTCCAGATCACTCACGTCGACTGGTTCGGCTACACCCTCAGCACGTGGGAGGAGATCGGCGTCGTGGTCGTCTTCGGCGCCGCCATGCTCACCATCGCCATCCGCGCCATCCGCACGACCGAGTAGGAAGGGCGCGCTCCGGTGCCGGAACGCTGGGTGGTTCCCGAGCCAAGGGCAGTGCTTGAAGTGGACTCGCCCGACGGGACGCGCCTCCGGGTGCGGCGGCACGGCAACCCCGACGGCCCCCGCATCGTCCTGACCCATGGCAACGGCATGGCCGCCGACGCCTACTATCCCTTCTGGTCGCTGTTGACCGACCGCTTCGACCTTTTCGTCTACGACCTGCGCAGTCATGGCTGGAATCCGGTCGGGGAGCGGGCCGCGCACAACATCCCCGCCTTCGCCGAGGACTGCGGCGCCGTGGCCCGGGCCATCGCCGGGCGCCTCGGGGAGAAGCCCCTGATCGGCATGTACCACTCGGTCTCGGCGCTGGGCGCGCTGCTCCACGCCCAGGAGCAGGACTCCTTCTCGACCCTCGTGCTCTTCGACCCGCCCGTCTGCCCGCCGGGCGGTACGCCCGACGAGATGGAGCCCCGGCTCTGGCTCGTTGCCGAGGGCACCCGCCGCCGCCCCGACCGGTTCCAGTCGCGCGAGCAGCTCGCCGAGAGCCTGCGGGCGAACCCCGTCTACGGTCGCCTGCTCCCCGGCGTCCACGACCTCCTCGCCGAAGCGACGACCCGCCCTGGCGTCGACGGCGAGGGCTACGAGCTCTGCTGCCCGAAGGAGTACGAGGCGCAGGGCTACGAGTTCGGCTTCGGGTGGGCCATGGAGGTCGACTTCAGCCGTGTCCGCTGCCCGGTCAAGGCCATCGGCTCCGACCCGACCACCCCCTTC
Source organism: Dehalococcoidia bacterium (assembly GCA_022826585.1). Classification (GTDB taxonomy): domain Bacteria; phylum Chloroflexota; class Dehalococcoidia; order Tepidiformales; family Tepidiformaceae; genus UBA2991. The sequence goes on along the minus strand of JAJDUR010000044.1, from coordinate 18,862 downwards.
TCCTTCCTCCCCTCGATGGACCTGCGCGAGCTGATCGAGACCAACTACGACTTCCTCCCCAGCACCACCCACTTCCTCCAGCTCGAAGAGCCCGAGCAATGCGCTGCCCTCGCCATCGAGTTTCTCCAGGAACGCGGCTTCGCCTGATCTCCCGATCGAGCCCTACTGCTCGTCGCAGCGGCGCAGGTCGGGGTTACTCGCTTCCGTGCCCATCTCTATCCGGAACTGCTGCCAGGCGTCTGGCAAGCACCCCTCCAACCTGTTGCCCTGCAGGTCCACGCTGCGGAGCTTCGGGAGCCGACCAAGCTCCTCGGGAATCTCGCCCGTCAGGTGGTTGCCTCTCAGGTAAAGCGACTCGAGGTCCGGGAGCTGCCCGAGCTCCGCGGGGATCTCCCCCGTCAGCTGGTTGGAGGGGCCGAGCCACAGCACTTTCAGCGCTGAGAGTGCCCCCAGGGCGGGCGGAATCCTGCCGGTCAACCCGCGCCGGCCCGGGTGTACCTCGGTCACCCTCCCCGTCCAGCGGTCCACGGTAACGCCCCACCAGTGGTGGATGGGTACGTCCTCGCTCCAGTTCAGCTCCGCCTCCCCCGCGAGCGCGTCGCGGGCATCCAGCAGGATCGCGCAGTCGGGCGCTGTCTCGGGCCGTTCGCACGATGGTGGGGCGGGGTGTTGGCGGACAGAGGCGGTGATCTGGTCGAAGACCGCATCCACCCCCTGCTCCATCCCCGCCTCCGTGACCTCCATCCGCCACCCGGGCTCGCCCGTTTCCACGTCCAGGCGCAACGTCGAGTTCGTCTCGCCGTCGGTCAGGGTCAGGAAGGAGTAGCACCTCCCCGGGTCGGCGCAGAGACCACTCCAACCCCGCCTGAATCGTGCTCCCTCGGGAACATCGAAGATGAGGTGCACGTCCGCGTTGAGCCAGTAGCTGCGCCCGCCTTCCAGGTACTCCAGCCGGTCGGGGCTCTCGATGGTTGCGGGCGCAGCCGGTGTGTACGGAGGCTGGTTCCGGGCGGAATCGACGATCAGGTCGAACAGGCGCGAGGGATTGTTCTCGCAGTCCGCCGGCCCGTCGACCACCGAGCGGGAGTACTCGTAGCCCGTGAACGGGTCGATGACCAGCGCCGAGGCGCTCGTCGTCTCGTAGATGCTGACGCGCATGTCACCATCGTTGTCGCGGCCCGGTGACCGCTGGCCGAGCCTGAAGACCCCTCCCGCCGGCAGGTCGATGACCAGGGAGAACGTGAGGCGATAGGTCCCGGCCACGCCCGTTTCGTCCCCGCCTCCCAGGTGCGGAATCCCGTCGACGCCCACCGTCAGGTCGGGGACGGGCGTCTCGTCCGGCGGGGCAAGGCACTGGCAGTAGCTCAGGCGGAGGCGGCGGAGGTCACTGGTCCACAGGTAGTCCGAGATTTCGAGCAGCGGGCGCAGGGAGAGCGGCAGGCAGCCCGACCATTCGTTCCCGCTCAGGTACAGACCCCCGAAGTAGGAGTTGAACGGGAGATCGCCGAGTTCGGCCGGGATCGAGCCCGTGAGCTGGTTGCCTCGCAGGTCGAGAGTCTCCAGTTCCCGCAGCTGGCCGAACTCGCGCGGGATGCCGCCCGTCAACTGGTTCTCGCGGAGATACATCCTCTTCAGCCTGGCAAGCGATCCGAGCTCCGGTGGAAGCGGTCCACCGAGCATGCTGTCGCTCAGGTTCAGCGTACTCAGGTTCACGAGCATCCCAAGCTCCGGCGGGATCGTCCCCGCCAGCTGGTTCCCGGAGAGATTCAGGTCGCGCAGGTTCGCCAGCATCCCCAGCTCGGGAGGTATTTCCCCGGAGATCTGGGTGCTTGAGAGGTCCAGTCCCGTCAGGCTGGAGAGTGAACCAAGCTCGGAAGGCATTGCTCCGGAGATCCGGGTGCGCGCGAGGTCCAGCCCTTTCAGGCTCGCCAGCGAACCAAGCTCGGGCGGGATGGGGCCGGAGATCTGGCTGTCGTTCAGGTCGAGCAGCATTAGCTTCGAGAGGGCTCCCAGCTCCGTGGGGATGGCCCCCGTCAGGAGGCTGTTCGAGAGGTCGAGCTGCTCCAGGTTCGCGAGCCGGCCGATCTCCGGAGGAATCTGCCCCCTCAGCTGGTTCCCCCCGTAGACGCCCCCCGAGAGCCATGACGAGAGGCTCAGGATGCGAAGCCTCCCCAGGCGACCCAACTCCGCGGGTATCTCACCGGTTAGCTCGTTTCCGCCGAGGCGCAGTTCCTCCAGGCTGGAGAGATCGCCCAGCTCCGGCGGAATCTCGCCGGTCAGGCGGTTGTCCTCCAGGTTCAGGATCCTCAGGGACGAAAGGGCGCCCAGCTCCGGCGGGATCGAGCCGCTGATCCAGTGGCTGTCGCTCAGGTCGAGCACCTCGAGTCTCGAGAGCAGACCCAGTTCGCGCGGGAGTACTCCAACGAGCGCGTAGCGGCCGACGTAGTAACCGTACGGAACCGCCAGCTCCGTCACCCGGAGCGGGGAGCCGCCGACGGTGACACCCAGCCACTCCGCCACGGGTACGTCCGCCTTCCAGTTGTCGAGCGCCTCGCCGTCGCTCCCGGAGCGGTCCCCGACCAGCCGTGCCCGCGCCACGAGCAAGGCGGCGCAGTCATTCACCAGGCCGCCGTTCTCGGCAGCGTCTTCCACCGCGCCGTCCGCTGCACAGGCAGCGGCTGCGTCCTCGTAGTCGATGCTCGCGCAGATCGACTCGTAGTGCGACAGCTGGCCGCCCCCCTCCAGCCAGACGTCGGGGATGGCTTCAAGCAGGGGAGCCGGGATGCAGCCGATCTCGTTGCGGTAGGTCGACAGGGTCCTCAGGTTCGGGATGTTGGTCAGTTCACGGGGAATGTCGCCGGAGAGCTGGTTGCTGCTGAGGTAGATCGTCTCTGCGTTGACGAGCATCCCCAGCTCCGGCGGGATGACGCCGGAGAGCTGATTGCCGGCGAGGTTGAGGCCGACCAGGGTGGTGAGCTGGCCCAGTTCCGGCGGGATCGCCCCCGTCAACGCGTTCCCACCGAGGCTGAGGCTCCGGATGGTCGCGAACGAGCCCAGTTCCGGGGGGATCTCTCCCGTGAGCTGGTTCGCGCCGAGTTGCAGGGTGTGAAGGTTCGGGAGCTGGCTGAGCTCCGGCGGAATCACTCCAGTCAGCTCGTTGAAACCCAGGTCCAGTTGCTCTAGGTGGTCCAGATCGGTCAGTTCGGGGGGGATGCTCCCGGACAGGTCCCGGCCGCCAAGGTCCAGTGCCGTCACCCTGCCCGGTCTGCCGTCGACGGTCACGCCCGCCCACTCGACCAGCGGCCGGTCCGGGCTCCAGTTGAGCGCCGGGCCATCTCCGAGCAGGACGTCCCGCGCTTCCAGCAAGACCTCGCAGTCCTGGGCCAGGCCGGGGTTGCGCTCGGGGTCGGGAACGGCGATGCCGCCGTCGCACGACTCGGGCCGGGGCGCCGAAGGAAGGGGTACCCCCAGGGCGATGTCGCCGTAGCGGTACTCCTCCCGCGGACCCAGGCCATCGTCCAGCGCAAGGAGGATCGGGTTCGGGCGGTACCACGAGGGGTAGGTTGGCCAGGCGCTGACGTAGATGGTGTTGGTCCACTCGACGTGCTGCCACACGCCGACCGCGACCGTCACGGGTCCGAGGCCATCCCGGGGTACGTCGATCGTGAGGTCGGTGTACCGGTAGTCGTGACCGGGGAAGAGCCCCTCCTTGAGCGACAGCCGGATCGTCCCCAACGTGCTCCAGGAGCCACGGGCCGGCCTGGCGCTGATGTACAGGGTCTCTCCGTGGTCGACGTGCTGCCAGATGCGCACCTCGACGGCCACCGCCCCCTCCTGCGCCCTGCTCCCGGCCATGGACGCCAGCGCGATCGTGGCCACCACCGCCACGATCGCCAGCGCGCGCAGCCCCCTCCCGCTTCCCTGCGGTATCGGCGTCATGCCATAGACGATATGCGCTGGCGCCTCCGACCGTTCCCGCTGCATCGCGCGACCCTAGCGGTTTGCCCCCGGAATTACCCCGCCCGCCCGCACACGCAGGAGCGCCGCCCCGGAGGGCGGCGCTGCCTGGGCGTGGTGCGCCGGGCGATCGGGTGCTAGCTGCCGATGACACCACCGTCGAGCCTGCGCGTCACGATGACGCTCGGCCGCGGGAAGTCGCCGTCGGGCCAGGTGCTGGTCGGCTCCTCCAGGCCGCCCCGCTCCCCCGGGTGCTGGATGGCCAGGAAGAGCGCCGTGTAGTCGGGCGTGAACTCCGGCCCCGTCACCTCACCGCCGGGAACGCCGGTCAGGAAGCGCCGCAGGCGGCCCCGTTCCGGGCCCGCCGTCGGGATGACGTAGGCGGCGTCCGCCGCCTCCAGCGACCGCGGCTGGCCGTCGGTGGTCACCCAGAGGTTGCCGGCCCCGTCGAAGGCCACGTTGTCGGGCGCCGCAATCGAGTCCAGCTCGCTCTGGTCGAATCCCGCGAAGTACGTCCCGTGCTCCGGGTTCGCCGGGTCGCCGCAGAGGATGAAGACGTCCCACGTGAAGCTCGTCGAAGCGGCGTCGCCGTCGTTCTCCGTGATCTCGAGGATGTGCCCGTACGTGTTCGGTCCGCGCGGGTTGGGCCCGTCGATCTGCTCCTCGGTGCGACGCGTGTTGTTCGTCAGCGCCGCGTAGACGCGCCGGTTGACGGGGTTCACCTCGATGTCCTCGGGGCGGTCCATCGGCGTCGCCCCCACCAGGTCGGCCGCCTCACGCGTGAACACGGAGATGTCGGCCAGGCTCCAGTCCGAGAGCGGGCCCGTGGGAACCAGCGGGATCCACTCGCCCGAGCCCGAGTCGTCGAGCTTCGCCACGTACAGCGTGCCCTCTTCGAGCAGGCCCAGGTTCGCGATCCGGTTGTAGGCGTTGTACTTGTTCCGGCTGACGAACTTGTACATGTAGTCGAAGCGCTGGTCGTCGCCCGAGTAGACCACCACGCGGTTGTCGTCCGAGAGCGTCGTGTTCGCCGCCTCGTGCTTGAAGCGCCCCAGCGCTGTGTGCTTGCGCGGCGTCGAGTGCGGGTCGTACGGGTCGATTTCGACCACGTAGCCGTGGCGGTTGATCTCGTTCGGCTCCTGCGCCAGGTCGAAGCGGCTCTCGAAACGCTCCCACTTGCGCCGGCTCTCGCCGCCCGGCGCGCCGTAGCGGGCGTTTCGCGCCTGCGCCGCCTCGTCCAGCGAGTCGTTGTTGGCGAAGTACTGGTGGAAGTTCTCCTCGCAGGTGAGGATGGTCCCCCACGGCGTCTTCCCGCCCCCGCAGTTGTTGAACATCCCGCGGATGTCCATGCCCGTCGGGTCGGCCGATGTCTGCAGGTGGGCGCTGCCCGCCGCCGGTCCCGTCGGGACCATCGGCGTCTCGCCGTGGATGCGCCGGTTGTAGTACGAGTTCCGGTAGCGCTGCCAGGTCCCGTTGCCGCGGCGGCTGATGCGCACCACGGAGAGACCGTGGTTCGCGATCTCCACCGCCACCTGCTCCGCCGTCGGGTTGTCGCCGTCGTAGCCGGGGAACATGTCGACGCCGCTCGTGTACTCGTGGTTGACCCCCAGGAGCCCGAAGCGGACCGAGCCCGGGTCGAGCGGCATGAAGGCCACGTAGTCGCAGTTGAAGCCGAACTGCCGGCGCGCGGCGGACGCGGTCTGGTTGTTCAGGTCGAACGCGGGCGCGCCCGACTCGACCGCGTCGCCCCAGCGGATGAGCACCTCGGCCGCGTAGCCGGGGGCGATGTTGATGGTGTCATCGAGGTCGTGGGGGATGCTCTCGATGCCGACCGTGCTGAGGCCGCCCTGGTCGGGGCTCTCCTGGGCCTCGGCCAGGGGCGCGCCGCCGAAGAGGCGGGAGCCCAGCAGCGGGCTCGTGCTCAGTGCCATCAGGGGGGCGCCGATAGCCGCCGCCTTCACCAGGCCTCGCCGGCTGATGCGCCGCCTGAGGATGCTCTCGAACGGTTCGTTTCCGTTGCGATGGGGCGCCGGCGCTTCGATGGAGTCGTTACTCATGTGGACAGGTTGTTCCTTCCCTCGGTCTTGCCGTGCGGACACTCGCAAGCGGCACGCGCCAGAGCCTAAGGAAGCGGCCCGTCGAGAAGGCTTAACCAGCCGCGAACAACCGCTTAACGCTCGGTTGCCGTTCGGTGAACGGCGGTTAACGGGCCGGGCTGGACGGCCATCCAGGACCGCGCCGCGAAGCAAGAGCACGCGTGCACACGACGCGACGGCGCTCCGCTGAGTGCTAAGGTTGGAGTGCGCCGGCTATCGGAGGGCGCCATGCCTGCCAACCATGAACTCCTTCAGCGCATAACCGCCCGCCCCGATGTCTTCGGGGGGAAGCCGATCATTCGCGACATGCGCGTGTCGGTGGAACTGGTCCTGAGTCTGCTGGCCCAGGGAGTGGAGCCCGAGGCGATCCTCGACGACTACCCTGACCTGGAGCTCGATGACATTCGCGCCTGCACGGCCTACGCGCATGCGATCATCTCGCGAGACACGCTGGCTCCGATCACCGTCGGCGAGTCGTGAGGTTTCTGGTTGACCGTTGCGCTGGGCGCAAGGTGGCAGAGTCGCTCCGCGAGCAGGGGCACGATGTCCGTGAAGCTCGCGCGCTGGGTCAGGATCCAGGGGACAGGGCACTGCTGGAACTTGCGGAGTCCGAAGACCGGGTTCTCGTTACCATCGACACTGATTTCGGCGAACTGATCTACCTCCGGGAAGTCCCCCACGCCGGGCTCCTGCGCTTGCCGGATGTCCCCGCAGACCAGCGGATCGCCCTCATCTCCGAGGTCATCCGGCAGCATCGACAGGCGCTGGAAGACCACGCGGTGGTCACGCTGCGCGGTGGGCGAATTCGCATCTCCCATCCGCCGGCTCGCGACTGAGGGTTCGAGCGCCGGTACCACAAGAAGCGGGGCGCCCATCGGGCGCCCCGCGATGGTGCGTTGCCGCTGAACGGTCCGCTTAGCCCGCGCCGTGGCGCAGGAGCTTGCCGCTCGTCGCGCCCGTGCACTCGCCGTCCACGAACGTCTCCTCGCCGTTGACCATGATGTGGCGGTAGCCGTGCGGCTTCCGGATCAGGCGCCAGGCGCCCGCCGGATAGTCGTACGCCTTCTCCGTCGTCCCCATGTCGAGGTTCTCGAGGTCGTACACGACGATGTCGGCCGGGGCGCCCTCGCGGATGGTGCCGCGGTCGCGGAAGCCCGCCGCCAGCGCCGGGTAGGCGCTCAGGCGCCAGTGCGCCTCCTCGAGGCTCATCATCTCGTGGTCGCGCACCAGCAGCGCCAGGTACTCGGTCGGGTAGCGGCCGAGCGTGATGAACTTCGTGTGCGCGCCGCCGTCGGAGACGCCGGGAAGGGCGAACGCCGAGGTCGCCATCTTCTTCATGGCCTCGATGTCCATCTTCTGCGGGGCCGTCACGAAGAGCGCCTTCATGTCGTCCTCGAGCGCGATGTCGAGCATCGCGTCGATGACGTGCACGCCGCGCTCCTTCGCCACCTCGCCGCAGGTCCAGCCCGTGTAGCGGTCCAGCTCGGGCTTGTGCAGCTCGCCGATGATCAGGTCGTTGAAGTTGAGGACGACGCCCGCGCCGCCTTCCGACCAGTCGCCGCCCTCGTCCTTGATCGCCTGGCGGCGGACGGGGTCGGCCATCTTCGCGGCGCGCTCCTCGACCGTGCCGAGGGTCATCTCGCGCCAGGCCGGGCTGGAGTCGAACAGGTTCCACTCCTCGAAGGTGAACTGGAAGTTGTTCTCCGCCGTCAGCGCCTGCCCGAAGATGCGCGTGCCGCGCGCGTTGCACTCGTCGAGCCAGTTCATCGCCTGCTCGTAGCCCGGCATGGCGATGCCGTGCTGGTCCGTGAAGACCGCGAGCACGTTCCAGATGACCGGCCGGCCGCTCTCGTCGGCCAGCTTCTCCGTCAGCTCCTGGCTCGCGCCGATGCACTGGATGAAGCCGCGGCCCACGTCGCGCAGCACGCGCGCGAAGGAGATGAGGTCGTCCTGCGTCATCAGGTTCGTGATCATGAGCGTGCCGTCGTAGTCACGCTGCACGTCGTTCTCGCCGATCTGGGCCGACCAGCCGCAGCCGCCTGCCTCCAGGCCTTCCTTCATCAGGCGGTGCATCTCCGCCATCTCGGCCTCGTTCGCCGGCCGGCTCTTCGCCGCTTCCAGCCCCATCACGTAGGACATGAGCGGGTTGAGCGGCATGTAGCTGAGCATGTTCACGCCCTTGGGCGTGCGGTCGAGGCTGTCGAGGAACTCGGGATAGGTCTCCCAGTCCCAGGGCATGCCCTCGCGCATCGACTCCAGGGGAACCGCCTCGTTGCGCGACATCGTCAGCATCGCGCGGTCCTGGTCCTCGGGCTTGCAGGGCGCGAAGCCGAAGCCGCAGTTCCCGATGGCCACGGAGGTGACGCCGTGCCAGCCCGAGATCGTGCACCACGGGTCCCAGAACACCTGCGAGTCATAGTGCGTGTGCAGGTCCACGAAGCCCGGCACCACGTTCAGGCCGCTGGCGTCGATGACCTTCCCCGCGCTGGAGGTGTGGATCTTGCCGCCGATCGAGGCGATGACGCCGTCCTTGATGCCGATGTCGCCGCTGAACCGCGGTGTCTGCTGGCCATCGAAGATGGTTCCGCCCTTGATGACGGTATCGAATTCAGGCATGCCGTTTCTCCTGGATAAGGTTGGCCGTTGTCGCCAGTGTACGCGCAGCGGCGACGGGCCCACGATAAGGGTGAACTCGAAGCCTACCGCATCCCTGTTCGCGGTGGCCAGCGCACTCTCCGGGGAATATCCTTGGCGCGAGTTCCCCATCCGGAGCGCGCCATGACCGCGATCGCTATTCCCCCCATCGCCTGGCCCGTCGACCGCGAGATTCCCGACCTCGACTGGCAGCCCCCTGCCGGAACCCGCGTCATCTCCGCCGACGACCACTGGCTCGAACCCCCCGACCTCTTCGTCGACCGCATGCCCGCGAAGTATCGCGACGCCGCCCCGAAGGTCTGGCGCGACGAGACCGGCACCCACCTCGAGTGCGAGGGCCGCAACCTCGACTCCGTCGGCCAGAACCTGAACCTCACCCAGGGACGCCCCGGCATGGGCGACATCGAGCAGCGCGTCCCCGACATGGACGCCGAGGGGCTCGACGCCGGCCTCATCTTCGCCCAGGTCTCCATGGCCCTCTTCTCGCTCGAGGACGAGGAGCTGATGATCGCCGCCTACGACGCCTACAACGAGGGCCTCGCCGAGTTCTGCGCGGGCATGCCCGGACGCCTCTACGGCGTCGGCATCCTCCCCACCATCTACAGCCCCGAGCGCACCGCCGACTACATCCAGAAGCTCAAGTCATGGGGCTACGTCGCCATGCAGATCCCCTCCTACCCTCGCGCCGAGAGGGTCTGGTACAACGGCTCGAAGTGGGACGTCATGTGGGACGCCATCGAGGAGAGCGGCATCCCCCTTTCCTTCCACATCGGCGAGAACCCCAACTACCGCGGACGCGGCGCCCTCGGCACCTACCTGACGACCGGCTTCCAGCCCTTCCGCCGCCTCTGGTCGCTGCTCACCTTCTCCGGGACGCTGGAGCGCCATCCCGAGATGAACGTCATCTTCACCGAGGGCGGCATCTCCTGGGTCCCCGCCTGCCTCTACGACGCCGACAAGACCTACCGCCAGTTCGAGAGCGAGATGAAGCCGCAGCTCGCCGAGATGCCGAGCTACTACTGGTACCGCCAGTGCTACGCCACCTTCATGGACGACCCCAGCGGCATCAAGCTCCTCGACGACATCGGCCCCGAGCACGCCCTCTGGTCGGCCGACTACCCCCACCCCGAGAGCACCCTGGGCGAGTCCCGCGGCCTCGTGAAGTCCTTCTTCGACGCCCTCCCCGAGGACCAGGCCAAGCTCGTCGTCGGCGGAAACGCCGCCCGCCTGTGGGGGATCTAGGAGCGGATCCCTAGCCCGCCAGCTCCGCCAGCGAGCCCTCGATCAGCCGCATGCCGAACTCCATCCCCAGGGGGATGGCCCGTTCGTCGATGATGAAGCCCGGGTCGTGGTGGCGGCCGGCGGCGCCGTTCACCTCGTTGCGCGCCCCCAGCCAGAAGTAGCATCCCGGGCGCGCCTCCAGGAAGTACGCCATATCCTCCGCCCCCATCCCCCGCGACACGCGCGCCGGCTTTCCGAAGTAGCGCTCCCCCTCCGCCTCCACGAACGCCGTCACCGCCTCGTCGTTCACCAGCGGCGGGCAGCTCGTCTTGTGCTTGACCTCGGCCGTCGCCCCGAACGCCGCGCAGACACCGCTCACGACCTCCTCCACCTTCGCCACCATGCGGTCGCGGACGCGGTCGTTGTAGGTGCGAATCGTGCCCCGCAGCTCCGCCGATTCCGCGATCACGTTCCCGCGGAAGCCCGCCTCCAGCTTGCCGATGGTCAGCACGGCCGTCTCCAGCGGGGGCAGGGAGCGGCTCACGACCGTCTGCAGCGCCGTGATCACGTGCGCCGCCACCACCACCGAGTCGACCGTCTGGTGCGGCGAGGCAGCGTGCCCGCCCCGGCCCTTGATCGTGATGCGCAGGCTCGTGGGCGAGGCGAAGAACGGCCCCGGTGCCACGTTGATCTCGCCCACCGGCACGTCCGCGCTGATGTGCAGCCCCAGGCAGCGGTCGACGTTCGGCTTCTTCAGGATGCCTTCCTGGATGCAGAGCGCGGCCCCGCCCGAGGCTTCCTCCGCCGGCTGGAAGACGAAGCGCACGCTCCCCGCCAGCGACTCCCGAGCCTCCGAGGCGACCTGCGCCATCCCCAGCGCGATGGCCGCGTGCGTGTCGTGACCGCAGGCGTGCATCACGCCCTCGTTCTCCGAGGCGAACGGCACCCCCGACTTCTCCGGCACGGGCAGGGCGTCGATGTCGGCCCGCCAGAGCACGCAGGGACCCTTCTGGCCGCCCTTCACCAGCGCCGTCGCGCCCGTGTTCGCGATGGGGCGCACGTCCTCGAGGTCGAGCTTCGCCAGCTCGTCGAGGATGACGCGCTGCGTGCGCTCCTCCTTCCAGGAGAGCTCGGGGTGCCGGTGCAGGTCGCGACGCACCGCGATCACGTCGTCGGTGATGCGCTCGACCTCTGGGCGCACGCTCGGGAGTTTCGTTCGGCGGCTCACGGCGGCGAGCTTACCACCTCGCCCGTGCCCCCCACCGACCGCGCGTACGTCTCCCGCAGCAGCGCCGCCCACGCCTCCTCCGTCGAGGGCGGGCCGGTGAATCCCGGGCACTGGTCGTGCCGCAGCAGGAGCGCCACCGGCCCCTCCCCCTCCCGCCCCCCGGCCACCGCCTCCACCGACCGCCGCCCCGCCTCCGCCAGGGGCTGGACCGCCCGCCCGCTCCCGGCGTCGACGAACACGACCTGGTGCGGGTACGAGCGGCAGGCGTCGGGGCGCGCCTCGTACTGCTCGCAGGCCAGCTCGTCGCTCAGGAAGACGCAGTGACCCTCGCGCCGCCCCAGCACGAAGGGGTTGGCCAGCGGCAGCGTGATCGGCTCGCCGTCCTCGCTCTCCAGGAAGCGCGAGGCGCGCCAGCCGGTGGCCGTGCCCAGCCGCTCCGCCTCCCCCTCGTCGAGCGCCACGTTGAAGGCGCGGCAGCAGTAGGCGTCGCACTCGTGCGGCTGGCAGATGAAGCTCGGCTCGCCCGGGAGCACGAGCCGGTAGCTCCCGTAGCGCTCCCGGATGCGCTCCCAGAGCGCCTGCAGCTCGGCCGTGCGGATCGCCATCGAGACAGCCTACCGCCCCTCCATCCGGCCCGCCCCTCCAGCGCTTGCGGCTGAGCCGCCCCCGCGCGAGACTTGACGGAAGATGTCCGCAACTGTCGCGGTCCACATGGAGAACGCCCTCGCCCCGGTCTCGCCGGGGCGCTCCCTCGGGTGAGCCTGGCGCCGCGGCCTTCCCCTTAAGGGCCGCGATCGATCCTGACATCCCCACGCCCGATGCCTCGCGCCCGAGACGCGCGATCGGGACCTGAGCATCCCCTCGGAGGAGCCTCCCCAATGCCCGAAAAGATCCACATCTTCGATACCACCCTGCGAGACGGCGAGCAGTCCGCCGGCATCGCCTTCACCCCCGAGGAGAAGCTCGAGATCGCGAAGCAGCTCGAAAAGCTCGGCGTCGACATCATCGAGGCGGGCTTCCCCTGCTCCACGCCCGGCGACCTTGAGGCCGTCCAGACCATCTCGCGCGAGGTGCGCGGCGCCACCATCTGCGCCCTCGCCCGCGCCGTCGAGTCCGATGTCGACACCGCCTGGGAGTCCATCAAGGAGGCGGAGGACCCCCGCATCCACGTCTTCATCAACAGCAGCGATATCCAGATGGCCCATCAGCTCCGCAAGGACCGCGAGCAGGTGCTCACCCAGGCCGAGGCGATGGTGAAGCACGCCGCCGGCTACACGAGCAACGTGGAGTTCAGCCCCATGGACGCCACCCGCTCCGACCCGCACTTCATCTACACCATCGTCGAGCGCTGCATCGACGCAGGCGCGACCGTCATCAACATCCCCGATTCCGTCGGCTACGCCATCCCCTCCGAGCTGGGCTCGCTCTTCGACCTGATCCGCGAGAACGTGCCCAACATTCACAAGGCGCGCCTCAGCTTCCACGGTCAGAACGACCTGGGCATGTGCACTGCCAACACGATGACCGCCATCGAGCACGGCGCCCGCCAGGTCGAGGTCACCATCAACGGCATCGGCGAGCGCGCCGGCAACACCTCCCTCGAGGAGGTCGTGATGGCCATCAAGACGCGCAAGGACTACCTCGACGACGTCGACTGCGACATCGACACGAAGGAGATCTACCGCTCCAGCAAGCTCGTCGAGCGCCTCTCCGGCATGCCCGTGCAGTGGAACAAGGCGGTTGTCGGCAAGAACGCCTTCCGCCACGGCTCCGGCATCCACCAGGACGGCATCCTCAAGCTGCGCGAGACCTGGGAGATCATGGACCCGGTCGAGATCGGCATCCCCCAGGGAACGCAGCTCGTCCTCGGGAAGCTTTCCGGGCGGCACTACTTCAAGCAGCACATGGAGGAGCTCGGCTACGAGCTGACCAACGAGGAGCTCAACCGCGCCTTCAGCGCCTACAAGGAGCTGGCCGACAAGAAGATCGAGGTCGACGACCGCGACCTCGAGGCGATCGTGAGCGATAACCTGCAGTCGTCCTCCTTCACCGGCGATGTCTGGCGCATCGAGCACGTGCAGGTCTCCAGCGGAGACCACGCCACCCCCACCGCCACCCTCCGCCTCCTCTCCCCCGAGGGCGACATCCTCACCGACGCCGCCACCGGCACCGGCCCCGTCGACGCCGTCTACCGCGCCATCAATCGCATCACCGGCCTCTCGCCCGAGCTCACCGAGTTCAGCGTGAACGCCGTGACGGAGGGCATCGACGCCCAGGGCAAGGTCACCATCCGCATCGAGGACGAGGGCCAGACCTACACGGGCCGCTCCTCCGATACGGACATCATCGTCGCCAGCGCGAAGGCGTACATGGCCGCCCTCAACCGCATGCTCAACGTCCGCGCGCGCGTCCAGGGAGCGACTGCCAATACCTAGTTCCCGGGCCACCGCACTTCCGCGACGGCGGGCGCTCGATGCGCTCGCCGTCGTTGTGCTGGCGCTCCTGGCCCTGACCCTGCTTGCCGGGTGTACGCGCGACAAGTCCTACCTCACCTCGCCCTCGGCCAAGGCGCTCCTCGGGGTCACGACCCCCGCCCTCCTTGCCTTCGACCCGCGCGACGAGCCCCCCGCCCCGGTCCCCGCCCCCGAGGGCTGGCGCCTCACCGTCGACCTCGCCCGCTTCGGCGAGCTTGAGAACGGCACGCCCGCCCTCGCCATCCTCCTCGACATCGAGAGCGAGCCCGGCGCCGTCATGGACTTGTGGCTGTCGGACGACCAGGGGCCGATCGCGCGCTGGTCGGGCGGCTCCACCGAGGACTACCGCGGCGACGCCTGCTTCCAGCTCCCGCTCGTCAGCGAGGACGGCGAGCACGCCCTGCCCCTCGCCGGCACCACCGGCCACACCCTCACCGTCGCCTTCCGGGGCGAGGGCGGCCACGTGATCCTCTCGGTCACGCGCGGCATCGCCAGCTTCGTCCCCCAGACGGCCGGCTCCCCCGGCCGCTCCGAGGTCTTCCGCGACCTGCTCGCCTGCCCCTAGGGCGCTACGGCGAACCTATGCCGGGCGGGTCTCCAGAACGTGCTCGTTCAGCCACCCCGCGAGGTCCTCGACCGATCCGCCCTTGCCCTCGGCGACGCCTGCCAGTTCATAGCGCTCGGAGATGTTCACGAGAGCGAGGGCCAGGGCCTTCACGATCTCTGCCGGAACCGTCTGGGTCTTCGCCCGCGAACGGGCGGCCGTGCGGATGAACTCGCTCGTCGTCACGCCCTCCCGCTTCGCCGCCTCACGGATTTCTGCGATCTCCCCGGCGGAGAAGCGAAGCGAGTACACGCTCTTCACTTCCCGCTCCGGCTCGTGGACCTCGGCGTCCTCGTAGTCCCAGTCGTCGTGCTTGCTCATATTAGATACCTGCCCTCTCTGCCAGAGTGCGTTCATGCCTATTCGCTTCCATCGCTGTTATTGGACGCCAGATCGTCGGTGAACCGGTCGCCACCACGACGACGGTGATCAGCCTCCCGCCGCGGTCGCGACCGACAACCTTGTAGTCCCCGCTTCCGCTGCGCTTGTTGCGGATCGTGAGATAGCGCCCGAGAGGAACAGCCTCAACGTCTGCCGGGGCGATGTGCCGTGCCACGTGTTGTTCGTTGTCGTCATCCCAGTCGAATCCCGTGATTCTCACGTAATACGAACGTATAGACGACGATGTTGCCTGTCAAGGGGCCTGCCGTCCTTCCGGCACAGGGGTGGACCGGATGCGTGCCCGGACTGGCCAACAGCTGGCAACTCGCCCGCGGTCGGGTAGGGAAACTCCCCTGTGGCGGGCCCTAGGATGACGCCGTGGAACGCAATCGTGGTGGGCGTCCCCGCCATCCCGACATCCTGACCCCGGCGGAATGGCGCGTGCTCGAAGAGCTGCGCAAGGGCGGCACGAACGCCGAAATCGCCGTGCGCCTTGGCGTCAGCCCGGACGCCGTCAAGTACCACATCTCCAACATGCTCGGGAAGCTGGAGCTCAAGAGCCGCCACGATCTCGCGTCGTGGCAACCTCCCCGCGAGCGACTGCGCCTGCTGAGGGGGCTCGCCGTCCCGGCCGCACTGGCGTCCCTTGGCAAACCCGCTTTGTGGGTGGGCGCAGCGCTCGCGGGGACGGCCGTCGTGGCTCTCGTCGCCGCCCTCCTGCTGGCAGGTACCGGGAACGGGGAGTCGTCTCGAAGCCTGGCCGTTCTCGATGCCGTGGCCGAACCGGCGGAATCCCGGCCGGGAGCCGCGCCCGATGCGGCAACGGCAGCCGCGGCCGTGGCCACGCCAACGCCGGAGCCGACCCCAACACCGGATCCGTCGCCAACACCGACACCTGCCACGACACCAGCGCCCGCGACGCCCGAGCCCACCCCCAGTCCGGAACCGACGCCGGAGCCCACACCCACACCGGAACCGACGCCCGAGCCGACTCCGCCGCCAATCCCCGACGTGGCCGTCGAGTTCTTTGGCGACTTCTCCCCGGAACAGCGCGCCCGGTACGAAGAGGAGATACGGACAGCGTTCGAGAGTATCGCCGTCTTCTTCGCTCTCCGTCACGAGTTGATTGCACCACCCCTGACCATCCGCTTGGCTACCGACGATGCGCCCGAAGCGCTGGGGTTCGCCTATGGGCAAGGAGTCATCTACCTGCAACAGAACCGCTCTCCTGAGGTCACCACGGAGCAGATGGGCGGATCCGTGACGTTCGGAACGCCGGAGCTGGCGTTCCTTGGCCCCATGGCCCACGAGTATGTCCATGCCCTGCAGGAACAGCTTGGGGGATCTGGAGGGCCTCTCTGGATTGCGGAGGGGATGGCCTGGTACTTCGATGCGCTCCACAACCAGGCCAGCGACGCTCCAGACTTCTTCAAGACCCGGGACTACCTGTGGTGGCAAGCGAGAGAGGCGACGGACTCGCTCCGCAGCATGGAACGCGACAACTGGCACTGGGGAGTCGGATACCTCGCTGTCGAGCGGCTCGTTGAACGTTCCGGGGAAGCCTCCCTGTTCGACTTCTATCGGAACCTCGCCAGCGCTCCCACCTGGCAGGAGGCCTTCCAGGACACCTTCGGGCTCACGCCCGACGACTTCTACGAGGACTTTGCGGCCTGGCGCGCGAGGGAGGTGCCTCCGCCGTCCTGGTACTCGGGAGTCGTCCTCGATCCCGATGGCAATCCCGCACCGGGAATCTACGTTGGCGCCCTGCGATCGGTGCCGGGCTCCATGGATGACCATTCGGAGGACTGGATCATCAACACCGGCCTGACCGGCGCCGAGGGGACCTTCCGCATGCCTGCCGACCCTGGGCTCGCGGTGCTCGTCATCGGCACGCGGGACTGCGGCGACGTCGGCTTTCTGCACACCGACGGAAGCGTTACCCGCGATCCGGAGGCAGCGCGCCGCTATGCGATCGAGTTCGAAGGCGTGTCGGACATCGAAGTCCGGCTGCCCAGCACTACCGGAGAGCTCTGCGCCCCCGAAGAGGCCCTCCACTGGTCGGCCCGGCAAACCATCGGCTGGACCGAGGGTGTGGAATCGTCCCCGTAGCTCCCGACGCGAACAGGCTCTGCGGGCGCGCTTTGCGCCCACCCTTCAGTGAATCAGCCGCCGCCGCATCAGCTTCACCGCCAGCACGTAGAAGAACACCGTCACCACGGCCAGCCAGGCGAGGCTGCCCAGCATCGACCACTCCAGGTTCCCCGTGATCAGCCCCCGATAGATGTCGACCACGTGCTTGAGCGGCATGAACCAGCCCAGGATCTGCACCCACCGCGGCATCGCGTCGAAGGGGAAGAAGGCGCCCCCGAACCAGAACAGCGGGTTGATGACCAGGTTGAAGAAGTAGGCGAAGTGGCTCATCGCCCGCGCGATCGAGGCGAAGCAGATGGAGATCGAGCTGAACAGCAGCCCCGGCAGCACGCCCACCGGCACCGCCAGGATCGCCCAGGGCGAGTCCACCATGTGCAGCCACGGGTTGAGGATGGTCGCCACGATCAGGATGTAGGTGCCGTTCACCAGCGCCCGCGTCGTGCCCCACAGGATCTCCCCCGTGATCACGTCGTCGACGCTGATGGGCGTCGCGATGATCGACTCGTACGTGCCCTGCATCTCCAGGCGTACGTAGCTGCCCCACGCGCACTCGAACGTGGCCGCGAACATGGGGAAGAGGGCCATCAGGCCCGGCGCCAGGAACTCGACGTACTTCTCGCCGCTGTCCAGCTCCACGAACTGCCCCAGCGCCAGCCCCAGCGCGAGGATGATCGCGAACGGCTCGATCGCGATGCCCATGAACTCCGTCTTCCAGTTGCGCAGCGTCGCGTCGCGGTTCCGCTGCCAGACGCGGAACGCGCCGAAGGAGATGTCCGGGGTGAGGGCGAAGGCGGTCAATCGAGCAGCCCCCGCCCCGTGAGCAGCAGGAACACGTCCTCCATGTTCCCCGGGCGCAGGTGGGCGCGGTGGGGGTCGCCCACGCGCTGCGCCGCCATCGCGGAGGCGTCTCCGCCCCCGAACACGTACGTCAGGTCCTCCACTTGCTCCACGGCCACGCCGTCGCCCTGCGGGAACTCCGCCAGCAGCGCGTCCCGCTCCCAGGGCGGCAGGCGCAGCTCCAGCACCTGCGGGCCCGCCACCTCCGCGATCAGGTCGTGCGGGCGCCCCTCCACCAGGATCTTCCCGCGGTGCATGATCACGAGCCGGTCGCAGAGGTGCGTCGCCTCCTCCATGTAGTGCGTCGTCAGGAGCATCGTCACGCCCCGGCTCTTCAGCAGCCGCAGCTGCTGCCAGACCAGGTGCCGCGCCTGCGGGTCGAGCCCCGTCGTGGGCTCGTCCAGGATCAGCACCCGCGGGTCGTTCACCAGCGCCCGCGCGATCGTGAGCCGCCGCTGCATGCCCCCCGAGAGGTCGTCGACGTTCGACTTCGCGCGGTCGTCGAGCTGGAACAGATCGAGCGCCTCGTCGATGCGCTGGCGCACCTCCTCCCGGTCCAGCCCGAAGTAGCGCGCGTACACCTCGAGGTTCTGGCGCACGAGCAGGTCCGGGTCGAGGTTGTCGTCCTGGGGCACGACCCCCAGCACCGCCTTCACCCGGCGCGGCTCCGAGGCCACGTCCAACCCCGCCACCCGCAGCTCCCCCGCCGTCACCGGCGAGGTCGCCGTGATCATCCGGATCGTCGTCGTCTTCCCCGCCCCGTTCGGACCGAGCACGCCGAAGCACTCCCCTTCGCGGATGTCGAACGAGATGTCGTCGACCGCGACGAAGTCGCCGTAATGCTTCACGAGGCCGTGGGCCTCAATGAGGGCGGATGGCACGGGATGCGTCCTCTCCGGCGGCTGCCGGCGTTGGGGGCTGCCCGCCATCGTAGGAACGGGGGCAGCCTATGTTCAATCAGCGATAGGCGGCGCCACCCGCAGCGAGAGCTCCGTGCCGCCCCGAAGCGGCAGCGTCGCCGAGGCGAAGCCGTTGGCCGGGTCCTGCACCCAGGCCACGTAGTGCTGCATCTCGAAGGGGAACGAGCCCACGTTGTCGGCCATCACCATGCCCCCCACGCGCACGTGCGGGGCGAGCAGCTGCAGCATCGTCAGGTTCAGGTTGGGGAACCCGTCGATCAGCACCAGGTCGAGCGGCCCGCCCGGGTCCGCGAGCGTCTCCCGCGCGTCGCCCACGCGAATCTCGGCGAACTCCGCCA
>JAJDUR010000001.1 GCA_022826585.1 Dehalococcoidia bacterium | reverse complement strand
CACCGGCGTGGTCCTCACCCTGCCCGCTCCTGTCGGGGAACTCTGCCCG
Organism: Dehalococcoidia bacterium; assembly: GCA_022826585.1. Taxonomy (GTDB): domain Bacteria; phylum Chloroflexota; class Dehalococcoidia; order Tepidiformales; family Tepidiformaceae; genus UBA2991. The sequence continues at coordinate 6,898 of JAJDUR010000001.1, read as the reverse complement.
ACCATTGCAGGCGCCGTAACGGACCTGGCGGGCCGCCCCCGGGCAGGAGTCCTGGTCACGCTCGCGGGCACCCGGCGCGCCACCGCATCGAGCGTTGAACACATCTCACACACGCTCCTGACGGGTGCCGATGGTACGTTCTCGAAGCGGGTCCCGAGGGGCACCTACCGCATCTCGATACGCGTCGGGGGCTTGGTCGGATACTACGGTGGTGACCATGGCTTCGTGACGTCCGTTGCCCAGGCAACTGCCATCAACGTGGTTACCTCCGACGTGACGGGGATCGTCGTCCCTTACGGCTTCATCAGCGGGACCGTGAAGTCCCTCGATGGCCAACCCGTGTTCGGCGCTCGCGTTGGCTTCAACCCCGTGGGTTCCTGGCAGGTTCTCGCGACTGGAGACGGGAGCTTCCGGTTGCCCGTACCGAGGGGCGCTCACCGGCTCGTGGTCAAGTGTAGGCAAGGGGGGCCTGTCTGGTACCGCAGCCAGGGCGGGCACACCCTCAGGGCCGAGGAGGCCGCCTACATCGCGGTTGGGTCGAGTGATCGGGCGGGGTTCGACATCGTTGTTCCGGCACGCCAGTTCGACATTACCCTGCGCGGCTGCCCCTCCTTGCCCGACCTGACGAAGGGTGTTGTCGTGGGCCCGGACGGGAGCCCCCGGCGGGGTCTCAGGCTCAAGCTCACCCACCTGGACGCGCGCCACATCATCTCCGACGAACGGCACACCACGACCAGCACGACCGGATCCTTCCTGCTGGAGGAGCTAACCACCCCTGATTACCTGTATCTCCGCCTGCGTCCGCGCGACACCTGTATCCCTGGTCTGGCGGAGGACGGCGACTGGATTCCCATCGGGCGCTCGCACGGGAAAGGGCGCTTTGTGATCGCAAGCGACTTGCCGCACGGGATGTCGGTCGAGGCCCCTCACGCGGAGCGGATCGTCATTCGCATCCCCGACCACTGCTCCCGGCCGCCCGTCACACTTCCACCGCTCCAATGAGCTCGTACAGTGGCTGGCCGCCCTCCACCTCTACCCCGATCGGGTGGGGTAACTCCCCCACCTCGCGTCCTAGGATGGGCGCATGGACCGCAATCGCGGCGGCCGCCCGCGTCATCCCGACGTCCTGACGCCCGCCGAGTGGCGCGTCCTGGAAGAGATGCGCGAGGGCGGCACGAACGCCGAGATCGCCGTGCGCCTGGGCATTAGCCCCGACACCGTCAAGTACCACGTCTCGAACATGCTCGCGAAGCTGGGCGTCCAGAACCGCCGCGAGTTGGCGGCCTGGCGTCCCGAGCCCGAGGCGAAGCGGCGTCGCTTGCGGGCGGTGCTCGCCACCCCTGCCGCCCTTGGACCGGTGGTGCGTCCCCTGGGGTGGGTCGCGGTAGGTGCGGCTGCGCTGGGTGTGGTTGCCGTCGTGACCGTCGCGCTCGTGGTCCTCGCCGGGAACGGAGACCAGCCCGTGGTGGTCGCCCCGCCTCCTGCCGAATCCCCGGAGCCCTCGCCCCCGCCCACCCAGGCGCCCCCGCCCACACCCACCGCCACCCCTGACCCGCCGCCGCAGCCCACCCCGACCCCACAGCCGCAGGCCACCTCCGAGCCCACGCCTGAAGCCACACCCCGCCCCGCCCCCGCCGGGGCCACCCCGGAGGCCACGCCCTCGCCGGCCCAGACCCCCGCCGATCAGTCGGAGGCAGCCACCTTCCGCTACGACGCCTTCGGCACCGCCCCCCCGGTGACCATCCGCACCGTCCTCCAGCCTGGCCTCAACCTGGCCGGCTGGACCGAGCCCGACGCCAACGTGTCCGCCATCTTCGACGCTCTCCCAGAACTGGCTTCCGTCTACGCGTGGGACCCCGAAGAACAGTGGCCCCGCTGGGCTGCCCGCACTGATACGGGCATCGCAGGCGATCTCAAGACGCTCACGCCCGGCATGGGCCTCTGGCTCGACATCGCCGGCGACCGGAGTGCCACCTGGGAGCGCCCGCTTATCCCCCAGAGCGGCCTGGCCGAGCTGCGGGAAGGCTGGAACCTCATCGTCTGGGCCGGCGACGACGGCATCGATACCTCTGCAGCCTTCAAGCACCTCGACGGCATCGTCGCGGCGACGCTGGATGCGAACGGCGCCATCCCCGCCACCCTCACCCGGGGCGAAGCGTTCTGGCTCAGGGCGTCCGCCCCCAAGCAGTGGTGGCAGCTGGACGACCCGCCCCGAGTCGAGTTCGTCGGCGACTACTCTCCCGCCGAGAAGCAGTACGTCCAAGCCTTGGCCGACGATGTGGTTGCCTACTATGCGAAGAGGTTCGGCCACGCCGTGCCCGGCCTTACCGTCCGGTACGGCGACGACTCCATCGCGGCGTGCGCTTACTACCAGGGCTCCACCACCGGCTCCACCATCGTCATGCGGACCGGCTGTGCATTCGCCCTTGTTCACGAGTACGCGCATGCCATCCAGGCTGTTCTCAGGGGTCTGTGGGGCACCCCTGCGAATTGGCTGGTCGAAGGCGTCGCCACGCGTTGGGCGGAACAGTACACGGAAGCTGAGGGTGGTCAGCCCTTCGCCGACACTGTCCGCCATGCGGTCCTTCCACAGGTGCGAGCCACGGCAAAACCGCTCCGCGAGCTCGAACCGCACGGCTCGGTCAGGGAGACGCACCATTACAGTCTGGCTGTCCTCGCGACCGACCTCCTCACATCGCAGGCAGGCGAGAGTTCGCTTTACGAGTTCCATGCACGGCGCTTCGCGTACACGACCTGGCAAGAGGCGTTTCATGCCGTCTTTGGGCTGACGGTCGCGGCCTTCTACGACAGCTTCGAGGCCTACCGGTCCGAAGTTGCTCCGCTCTGGCAGATGCAAGGGGCAGTTCTTGGTCCAGACGGATCGCCACAGGAAGGCGTCCAGATACGGCTCGACGTCCCCTCCCTCGACCAACGCTTCTCCGTGACCACCGATCGAGATGGGGTGTTTCAGTGGACCACTGGGGCCTCGTTCATTCTCTCGCTCGCGTTTGACGGGTGTCCGCTCGAGTGGTCCAGCGCTGATCGCAGGCTTACGCCCCGTTCCGATGGCCGTGTTTACGTTACGCCTGCTGACGTCGCTGCGGAGCGTCTCATCCTCCAACTCTCCTCCGCTCCGTCGGAAGCGTGCCGGAGCATTGGCGGGATCGTGACTGACCTGGCTGGAAGTCCGCGCAAGGGAGTTGTTGTTCGGGCGGTCAGCGCGACGCCCCAGTACGAACTGTCTGCGTACGTGGACCGCCTGGGGGACTTGACCGGCACCGATGGAATGTTTGCCATCAAGGTGCCCAGGGGCCAGTACAGGGTCTTCGTCTCCCATCCCGGGGGGCGGGCCAACTTCTTGCGGGCGACCGCCTTCTACCGAGTCCAGGGGGATGTCGCTCCTGAGGCATTCAGCGCAAGCATCATCGACACGGAAAGCTCCTCCGTGACCGACATGGTCATCCAGAGCGGCCGCATAGGCGGAAAAGTGGTGGGCTCGGATGGCGAGCCCGTGCTAAGCCTGTTCGTCCGCACCCACCTGCACACGTCACTTGGATCCGAGCCAGGTGTGAGGGGGGACTTTGTCCTGGACCTGCCGGAGGGGGTCTACACCCTCGAAGTGAGCTGCCTCTCAGGAGGAGGAGGCTGGTACGGCGGAGGTCAGGGCTTTACCGCGCTTGAAAAGGAAGCAACCCCGGTCGCACTCAAGGATGCCGACGTTGAGGGCATCGTCATCAACGTGCCCTTCACCCAGGCCGAGGTCGACACCGGGCGCTGTCCGAAGAAAGGGTTCGAGGTTCCCTTGGTCAGAGGACTCGTCCTGGGGCCGGACGGCGAGCCGCGGAGAAGCCTCCGGGTGAAACTGACCGAGTTGGATGCGGCTCACACCATTAGCAACGAGAGCTCCACCTACACGCGGGAGGACGGCTCCTTTCAGATGGAGGAAGTGTCCGCCCCCGACTATCTCTATATCCGCCTCCGCCCAGGAACGTCGTGCATCTCCGGTCTGGCCGAGGATGGGGACTGGGTTGCGTTGGGCCGGACACAGGGAGGCGGTCGCTTCACACCGGCGAGCGATCTGCCTGAAGGCCTATCCGTCGAAGCCCCCGACTCCGGGAGAATCATCGTTCGTATCCCCGCCCCGTGCCCCTGACCGCTCCCTACGCCTCCACCGCCGCCACCAGCTCGTACAGCGGCTGCCCGCCCACCACCACCTCCACCTCGATGTCCTCGAACGCCGCCTCGATGCGCTCCGCCAGCTCGTCGTGCGAGCCCTCGAACCCCTCCCCCACGTAGACCGTCACGATCGCGGCTTCCTCCGCCTCCGCCTCCGCCAGCCCCGCCAGCAGCCCCTCCACCGGGTCGTCCGTCCCCCCGATGAGCGTCCCGTCGACGAGCGTGATTGCCTCCCCCTCCCGCACATCCACCCCATCGGCCGTGCGATCCGCGGCCGCCCGCGTCACTTCGACCGAGCGGGTCGCCTCAAGCGCCTCGGCCAGCGCCTCCGTGTTCTCCCCGGCCGTCGCGAGCGCGTTGAAGGCGATCGCCGCCGCCGCCCCCTGCGCCAGCGAGATGGAGGGCGCCACGTGCAGGTTGCAGCGCGCCAGCTCGACCGCCTGCTCCGCCGCGGGGATGGCGTTCTTGTGGTTCGGCAGCACGATCACGTCCGCCGGCCCGAGCGCGTCCGCCGCCTGCGCGATGTCGCCCGCCGCCGGCTTCACGATCGCCTCCAGCCGGTGGATGCTCGCCCCCAGGCTCAGGAACACGTCGTCGAACCCCTCGCTGCTGCTCAGCGCCAGCAGCCCTACCTTCAGCCCCTCGCCGCTCCCCTCCTCCCGGAAGCGAGCGTGTTGCGCGCTCATGTCCTCGAACTTGGGCCGCGTCAACTCCCCGAAGGTCCCCGCCTCCTCCAGCAACCGCTCCGGTTCGTTCGTGTGCACGTGGACGCGCAGCGCCTGCTCGTCCCCCACGATCACGACCGACCCGTACCCCTCCCCCTCCGTGTGCCGCCGCAGCCCCTCCACGTCCACCTCCCGCTCGCCCGGGACCAGTACGAACTCGGTGCAGTACCCGAACCCGTCGTCGATATGGCCCGGCAGCATCGCCAGCGGCTTGTCCGGGATCGCGACAGGCGGGGGCAGTTCGCCCCGCAGCGCCGCCACCAGCCCCCGCAGCACCACGCAGACCCCCTCGCCGCCTGCGTCCGTCACGCCCGCTTCCCGCAGCGCCGGGAGCTGGTCGATCGTCCCCGCCTCCGCCCGCTCCGCCTCCGCCAGCGCCCCCTCGAGTGTGGCCAGCACGCCCTCCCCGGCCCGCCCCTCCGCTCCCCCCGCCGCCGCCCGCAGGACCGTAAGCATCGTGCCTTCCACCGGCTCGGAGACCGCCGTGTACGCGGCCTCCGAGGCAGCCCGGAGCCCTCGCGCGAGCACGTCCCCCCTCAGTTCCTCCACCTCCCCGACCCCCTTGGCCAGCCCCAGCAGCGACTGCGAGAGGATGACGCCGGAGTTCCCCCGCCCTCCGTAGAGCGCCCCCCGCGCGAACGTGGCGAGTACCTGGCCCGCCGCCAGCGGCTCTTCCAGGGCGAGCATGTGGTCGCACGCCTCCCGCAGGGTCGCGGCCATGTTCGAGCCCGTGTCGCCGTCCGGCACGGGGTAGACGTTGATCGCGTCGACCGCCTTCGCCGACTCCGTCAGGTAGTCCGCCGCCGAGGTGATCGCGGCCCGCAACTCCGCCCCGCTCAGCGTCCCCGCGCTCATGCCGGCGCCGCCCGCGCCACCGGATGGCTGCTAGCGGAAACCGGTGCTAGCATCGGCTTCCAGCCTTCCACGGGAGTGACCTCCATGGCTAGCGGCGCCTGCGACACTTGCGACAAGAAGACCACCTTCGGTCGCCATATCCGCCACCGCCACGGCGGCCGCTGGGAGCGCAAGGCGCCCTCCAAGCCCCGTACGCTTCGCCCCAACATCAATAAGCAGCGGGTCTTCATCGACGGCGAATGGAAGCGTCTCAACATCTGCGCCCGCTGCCTCCGCACGCTCTCCAAGAGCGCCTAGCTCCCTTTCGCCAGCGCCGCCCGAAGCGACGCAAGGTTCTCCGCCACGCTCGACCGGTCGTTGTAGACGCTGCTTCCGCACACGAGCACGTCCGCGCCCGCCGCCGCGCACGTCGCCGCATTCTCGACCTTCACGCCCCCGTCGACTTCTATGCGCGCGGCGTGGCCGCCCTCGTCGAGCAGGGTCCGCAGCCGCGACACCTTCTCCAGCTGCGCCGGAATCAGTTTCTGACCGCCCCAGCCCGGGTTGATGGTCATCACCATCACCTGGTCGACCTCCCCCAGCGACTCCTCAATGGCCGCCAGCGGCGTACCGGGGTTCAGACAGACCCCCGCCTCCGCTCCTCCCTTCCGGATCGAGTCGAGGACGCGGTTGATGTGGTCGGTCGCCTCGACGTGCACGTTCACCGTCTTCGCCGCTTCCGTGTAGAACCCGACCTGCCGCTCCGGTTCCGCCACCATCAGGTGGATGTCGAAGGGCAGCGACGTGACCTTCCGCAGGGCCTCCACGAGCGCGTGCCCGAAGGTGATGTTGGGCACGAAGCGTCCGTCCATCACGTCCAGGTGGAGCAGGTCGGCCCCGCCTTCCTCCGCCGCCCGCACCTCTTCCGCGAGCCGGCTGAAGTCCGCCGTCAGGATCGAGGGCGCGAGTTGCACGGTGCGCATGGTCGGATTGTATGCGCTCGGCATCGCCCGCCGTATACTCTGACTGTGTAGGGGAGTGATCCATATGGCTGTACAGGTCGTCACCGATTCCACCAGCGACATCAGCCCCCCCGAGGCCGAGGAGCTTGGCATCAAGGTCGTACCCGCCCTCGTCGCCTTCGGCGACGATGTCTACCGCGA
>JAJDUR010000058.1 GCA_022826585.1 Dehalococcoidia bacterium | reverse complement strand
CTGACGCGGCCGCGGTTCGACAGGACGCCGGTGCTGCTGTTCATGCACGAGAACCAGCTGACGTACCCGCGGTTGCGGGGGACGAAGCTGAACTCGTGGTTCGGGCAGATCAACTACCTGTCGGCGCTGGCGGCGGACCGGGTGGCGTTCAACTCGGAGTACCACCGCCAGGACTTTCTCGGGGCACTGGAGCAGCTTGAGCGCCAGCCGAACAACTGGCTCACGACTGACGGGATCGAGGCGATCCGGGAGAAGAGCGCGGTGCTGCCGGTGGGGGTCGACCTGGCGTCGCTGGGGGACGGGGCGGAGGCGCGGGCGGGCGGGAGCCCGCTCATCCTGTGGAACCACCGCTGGGAGTTCGACAAGTCGCCGGAGGGGTTCGTGCGGACGGTGACGGCGCTGGCGGAGGAAGAGCACGACTTTCGCGTGGCGGTGGCGGGGGAGCGGGGCGACAACCCGAGCGATGCGATGGAGGAGCTGCCGGAGCGGCTGGGGAAGCGGCTGGTGCAGTTCGGGCCGGTGGAGGGCAGGGAGGGGTACGCGCGGCTGCTGTGGGAGGCGGACATCAGCATCAGCAGCACGCGGCACGAGTTCTTCGGCATCTCGACGGTCGAGGCGATGTGGTGCGGGTGCCTCCCGATCGCGCCGCGTCGCTACAACTACCCGGCGCTCGTGCCGGAGCCGCTGCAGGAGCGGTGCCTGTACGAGAAGGAAGCAGAGCTGCTGGCGCTCACGCGTAAGGCGATCCTCGTGGGGTCGAGCGACGCGGATCGGGAGGCGGTGCGAGCCTCGGCGGGGCGGTTCGGGTGGGAGCGGGTGGGGCCGCTGTGGTCGGAGGCGCTGGGAGAGCTGGGTGGCGGGGGAACTTTCCCTACAAAATGATCGAAAAACCCTTGCCCGAGAGGGTGCGGGCACCTACGATCGAAGGCATGGAACCGCACCTGCACGGAACCCGCGAGCGCGTGTTCGAGCACATCCTCGAGCATCACGGCGCGCGCGTGGAGGAAGTGGCGGAAGCGCTCGGCGTAAAAGCCGCGGCGATCCGCCGCCACCTCGACCACCTGCGCGCCGACGGACTCATCGAGTCGCGCCCGGTGAAGCAGGCGACGGGCCGCCCCTACCTGAGCTGGTACCCCACCTCGAAGGGGGCCGGAGAAGCGCCGCCCGCGTACGCGGACCTGTTCGCGCGCGTGCTGGGGTGGCTGGGCAAGGAGCACATCGACGAGGCGGTGGCGACGGGCGTCGCGGCCTCGCTCGCCGAACGGCACCGGGACGAGATCGCGGAGTCGGAGAGCGGCGAGGACCTCGTCGAGCACGTGACCGAGAGCCTTCGCGCCGAGGGCATCCTGGAGACGTGGTGGGCGGATGCGGACGGCTTCCACCTGGTTAACTCCTGCTGCCCGTACCCGCAGGCGGCGGAGCTTTCGCGGCTGCCCTGCGAGGCCGACCGGCAGGCGATCAGCCTGCTGATCGGCAAGGACGTCGAGCAGATCGAGCGTATCGTGGACGGCTCGTCCTGCTGCGAGTACCGCGTGCAACTGAACACCGAACCTGAACACGAAGGCGCCGCCGTGAGCGACGCCGCCGAAGGGAACGCATGACCGAAGCACCGCTTCTCGAAATCGATGCGCTGCGCGCCAACGTGGCGGGCAACGAGATCCTCACCGGGCTCAACCTGACGGTTCGCCCGGGCGAGGTACACGCCATCATGGGGCCGAACGGCTCGGGCAAGAGCACGCTCGCGAACACGCTCATGGGCAACCCCCGCTACGAGGTGACGGGCGGCGAGGTCCGCTTCCTCGGCGAGGCGCTCGACGGGATGGCCCCGGACGAGCGCGCGCGGCGCGGCCTCTTCCTCGCCTTCCAGTACCCCGTGGCGGTCCCGGGCGTGACGGTCGTGAACTTCCTGCGGCAGGCGGTGAATTCCGTGCGCGGCGAGGAGGTTCCCGTGCGGGAGTTCCGCCAGGAGCTGTTCCAGAAGATGGAGCTGCTGAAGGTGGACCGCGACTTCGCGCGCCGCTACCTGAACGACGGCTTCAGCGGGGGCGAGAAGAAGCGGGCGGAGATGCTGCAGCTGGCGATGCTGCAGCCGCGCATGGCGGTGCTGGACGAGACGGACTCGGGGCTCGACATCGACGCCCTGCGGACGGTCGCGGACGGCGTGAATGCGCTGATGAACGAGAACATGGGCCTGTTGCTGATCACGCACTACCAGCGGCTGCTCAACTACATCAAGCCACAGTTCGTACACGTGCTGATCGACGGGCGCATCGTGCGCTCCGGCGGTCCCGAGCTCGCCGAAGAGCTCGAAGCGAGCGGGTACGACGCCATTGAAGCGGCCGCCTCGACGGCCTAGGGAGACGAGCCATGACCTCCACACCGGAACAACTGGTCCGCGAGGACGGCTACAAGTGGGGCTTCTACGACGAAGAAGAGGCCCTCTTCAAGGCGAACAAGGGCCTCACGCCGGAGATCGTCCAGACCATCTCGGAGATGAAGGACGAGCCGCAGTGGATGCGCGAGTTCCGCCTGAACGCGCTGGAGCGCTTCAACGAGATGGAGAACCCGCCCTGGGGCACGGACCTCCTCGAGACGATCGACTTCGACAACATCCACTACTTCGTGCGCGCCACCGATCGCGATGAGCGTTCCTGGGACGACGTGCCCGAGTACATCCGGGATACGTTCGACAAGCTCGGGATTCCGGAGGCGGAGAAGAAGTTCCTGGCGGGCGTGGGTGCGCAGTACGACTCCGAGGTCGTCTACCACAACATCCGCGAGGACCTGGAGAAGCTGGGCGTGGTGTTCCTAGGGATGGACCAGGGGCTGGCCGAGTACGAGGACATCGTGAAGGAGCACTTCGGCACGGTGATCCCGCCGGGGGACAACAAGTACGCGGCCCTGAACAGCGCCGTCTGGTCGGGGGGCTCGTTCATCTACGTGCCGAAGGGCGTGAAGGTGGACATCCCGCTGCAGGCCTACTTCCGCATCAACACGGAGAACATGGGCCAGTTCGAGCGGACGCTGATCATCGCGGACGAGGGCAGCCAGGTCCATTATGTCGAGGGTTGTACGGCGCCCGTGTACAGCAGCGACTCGCTGCACAGCGCGGTCGTCGAGATCATCGTGAAGAAGGGCGCGCGCGTCCGCTACACGACGATCCAGAACTGGTCGAACAACGTCTTCAACCTGGTGACGAAGCGGGCCGCGGCCTACGAGGACGCGGTCATGGAGTGGGTCGACGGCAACCTCGGTTCGAAGCTGACGATGAAGTTCCCGAGCGTGTTCCTGATGGAGCCGGGGGCGCACGGCGAGATCCTCTCGCTGGCGTTCGCGGGCGAGGGACAGCACCAGGACGCTGGCGGCAAGGTGGTCCACATGGCGCCCGACACGACCTCGACGATCGTGTCGAAGTCGCTGAGCAAGGACGGCGGGCGCACGAGCTACCGCGGTCTGCTGAAGGTTTACGAGGGCTGCGACAACGTGCGCTCGAGCGTGCGCTGCGACGCCCTGCTGCTCGACGAGGAGTCGCGCTCGGACACCTACCCGACGATGGAGGTGGACGCGCCGGACGTGTCGATCGAGCACGAGGCGTACGTCTCGAAGCTGAGCGAGGAGCAGCTCTTCTACCTGCAGAGCCGCGGGCTGAGCGAGGACGCCGCCGCGAAGATGATCGTCAACGGCTTCGTCGAGCCGATCGTGAAGGAGCTGCCGATGGAGTACGCCGTCGAGCTCAACCGGCTGATCGAGCTGCAGATGGAAGGCGCCATCGGCTAGGGCCGAGAGCAAGCAGCGCCCGCGAGGCGGAGCCGGAAGGGTCGCCGCCTGCGCACCGCGCGCCACGAGGAGAACGAAGCGCATGACATCAGCCCCGAGCACCGCCGCCTCCGCCCTCACGGCCGAGGCGAGCCGCGCCCTCGGTGAGGCGCTGGGCGACGGCCCGGCCGTCGCGGCCCTGCGCGCGAGGGGCACGGCAGCGCTGGGCACAGCGATGCCATCGCCGGCGCTCGACCGGCCCTGGAAGTACGTCGACCCGGCCGCGCTTAACCTTGACGGTTTCGCGCCGCCGAGCGCCGGGGCGACCGTCACGACGAACGGAGCCAACGCAAGCGGCCTGAGCGTCGTCGACTTCGAGGAAGCGGGAAAGGGAGCGCTCGACCGTCTCGGCACGGCCGTGGCCGCTGGCAGCAGCCGGCTGACGGCGCTGCATTACGCCTTCCTGCGGGGTGGCGTGCTCGTCGAGACGAAGGCGAACGCGGAAGTCGCGGAGCCGGTGCGGCTCACGCGGGAGTTCACGGAGGCGGGAGCGCTCGCGACGCCGCACACGCTGATCGTGGCGGGCGCGAACAGCCGCCTGACGCTGATCGAGGAGTACCGCTCGAGCGACGAGCCCATGGCCGTCCTGCCGGCGGTCGAGTTGCTGGTGGGGCCGGGGGCGGTCGTGAGCTACACGTCGCTGCACCGCTGGGGCGCGCGGACGCGCATCTTCGCCGAGCAGCGGGCGGTCACGGAGCGCGACGCGGACGTACGCAGCCTCAGCCTCGTGACGGGCGGGCGGCTCGTGAAGAGCCACATCACGTCGTCGCTGGAGGGGCGCGGCTCGAGCAGCGAGATCTACGGCCTCGCCGTGGGCGCGGGCGACGAACACACGGACTTCTACACGGTCCAGGACCACGTGGCCGAGGACACGCGCAGCGACCTGCTGATCAAGTCGGCGCTGGGCGAGCGCTCGCGGGCGGTGTACTACGGGCTGACGAAGGTGGGGCTGGGTGCCCGCCGGGCGGACGCGAACCAGGAGAATCGCAACCTGCTCCTGAGCCGCACGGCCAAGGCCGACAGCGACCCGGTGCTGGAGATCCTCACGAACGACGTGACCCGCGTCAGCCACGGGGCGACGGCGGGGCCGGTGGACGAGGAGGAGCTGTTCTACATTCAGTCGCGGGGGCTGACGCGCGAAGGGGCGGTGGGGCTGCTGGTGCGGGGCTTCCTGGGCGAGCCGCTCGACCGCAGCGGGCTCGCCGAAGGCGTGCGCGAGGAGCTGAGCGCGCTCGTCGAGGCGAAGCTGCAGGCGCTGGGGGCAGGCTCGTGAGCCTCGACACCGGCCGGATACGGGAGGACTTTCCCATCCTGAGCCGCGAGGTGAACGGCCACCCGTTGGTCTACCTCGACAACGCCGCCACGACGCAGAAGCCGCGGGCGGTCATCGACGCGCTCACGCACTACTACGAGACGCAGAACGCCAACATCCACCGCGGCATCCACACGCTCGCCGTCGAGGCGACGGAGGCGTACGAGGACGTGCGAGGGAAGGCGGCGCGGCATATCGGCGCGGCGAACGCGGAGGACATCGTCTTCACGCGCAACACCACCGAGTCCATCAACCTCATGGCGCGGGCCTGGGGCGACGCCAACCTGCGCGAGGGCGACGAGATCGTGCTCACGCTGATGGAGCACCACTCGAACATCGTGCCCTGGCAGCTGCTGGCGGACCGGACCGGCGCGCAGCTTCGCTACGCCGGCATCGACGCCGAGGGGCGGCTGGACCTCGACGAGCTTCGCGCGCTCATCGGCGAGCGCACGAAGCTCGTGAGCGTCACGCACATGTCGAACGTGCTGGGCACCATCAACCCGATCGCGGAGATCGCGGAGATGGCGCGGGAGGCCGGCGCGCTGCTGCTGGTCGACGGCGCGCAGAGCGCTCCGCACCTCCCGGTCGACGTCGACGCGCTGGGGTGCGACGTGTTCGCCTTCTCCGCGCACAAGATGCTGGGCCCGACGGGCGTGGGCGTGCTCTGGGCGCGTTCCGGACTGCTGGCCGAGATGGAGCCCTTCCTGGGCGGCGGCGAGATGATCGCGATCGTGAAGCCGGAGGGTTCGACCTGGGCGGAGGGGCCGCACAAGTTCGAGGCGGGCACCCCCAACATCGCGGACGTGATCGCCTTCGGGGCGGCGCTCGACTACCTGCGCGACCTCGGCATGGCGGACGTACGCGAGCACGAAAAGCGGATCACCGCCTACGCGATCGAGGCGCTGGAAGCGTCCGGGGGCATCACGGTCCACGGGCCGCACGACGTGGAGGGGCGGGGCGGGGCGGTCAGCTTCGAGGTCGAGGGCGTGCACCCGCACGACGTGAGCACGATCGTCGATGCGTACGGGGTCGCGATCCGGGCGGGCCACCACTGCGCGCAGCTGCTGATGCGGCGCCTGGAGGTGCCGGCGACGAACCGGGCGAGCTTCTATCTCTACAACGAGGAACGCGAGGTCGATGCGCTCGTTGAAGCGCTCGACGAAGTGAAACGGGTGTTTGGGCGTGTCGAGAGCCGAACCGCAGTTTGACGAGCTGTACCGCGAGGTGATCCTCGACCACTACCGGCGGCCCCGGAACGCGGGGACGCTGGAGGCGCCCACGCACCAGGCCGAGGGGGCCAATCCCGTCTGCGGCGACGAGATCGAGCTGCACCTGGCCGTGGAGGGGGACGTGATCTGCGAGATGGCGTTCCGGGGGCAGGGCTGCTCGATCAGCCAGTCGAGCGCCTCAATGATGACGGAGCGCATCCGCGGCGGCACGATCGGCGAAGCGCGACGGGTGATGCGGCTCTTCGAGGCGCAACTCGTGGACTCGGCGGAGCCGGACCCGGCGCTGGGCGATCTCGAGGCCCTGCAGGGTGTGGCACAGTTCCCCGTACGGGTGAAGTGCGCGCTGCTCTGCTGGAAAGTGCTGGGCGAAGCCCTGAACATAGACGCACACGAACCAACGACCGCCTCGCAAGGAGACTGAGATGGCAGACACCGAGACGAAGATTCGACCGACCGACGAGGAGTTGCGCGAGCGCATCCGCGAGGTGAAGGACCCGGAGATCGACATGAGCATCGTCGACCTGGGGCTCGTGTACGAGATCGAGTGGGACGACGGCACGGTCAACGTGAAGATGACGCTCACGAGCCCGGGCTGCCCGCTCGGCCCCATCATCCGGGGGGCCGTCTACGCGAAGGTGAAGGACCTGCCGGGGGTCGAGGACGTGGACGTCGAGATCGTCTGGAACCCGCCCTGGGATCCGCGCACGATGGCGAGCGAAGACGTCAAGATGGCGCTCGGTATCTGGTAGAGGCGCGAAGGCGGCCCTTCCCCCCGACCGGAGGCCCCCGGGCGCGGCTGTAGACTAGGCCTGTCCGATGGCGTGCGAACAGGAAACCGCGACGACCCTGCGGGAGGCGGGCTTCCGGGTCACCCCCCAGCGGCTGCTCGTCGCGTCGGCGCTTCGGCACGCGGGGCGTCACCTGAGCGCGGCCGAGATCGCGGAGGAAGTGCGGGCGGTCTACCCGGTGGTGGACCTGAGCACCGTCTACCGCACGGTGGAGATGCTGAAGCGGCTCCACCTGGCGACGGCCACGGACATGGGCGGCGACGACCTGCTCTTCGAGTGGTCCGCCGGGGAGGCGCACCACCACCTCATCTGCTCGCGGTGCCGCAAGATGCAGGTGCTCGACCACCGCTACCTGGAGCGCCTCGCGGAGGAGGTCGGGAACGATTTCGGCTTCCAGGCCGATCTGCAGCACTTCGCCATCTTCGGCGTGTGCCAAGAATGCCGGGAGGGGGCGGAGGCGTGACCCGGCCGGACCTGCTGAAGGCGCTCCGCGACGTCGTCGGGCGGGAGCACGTGCTGCACAAGCCCGAGGACCTGCTCGTGTACGAACTCGACGGGACGATCGACCGCTCGCTGCCGGAGGCGGTCGTGTTCCCCGCCGACACCGCGGAGGTGCAGGGCATCGTGCGGGCCTGCAACGCGCTCGACGTACCGGTCACGCCGCGGGGCGCGGGGACGGGGCTAAGCGGCGGAGCGGTGCCGGCGAAGCAGGGCGTCGTGCTGGCGACTGCGCGCATGCGCCGCATCCTCGACGTGGACCCGGTCGAGCGGACGGCAACGGTCGAGCCGGGGGTGCCGAACATCCAGCTCTCGGAGGCGGCGGCGGGACACGGGCTCTTCTACGCACCCGATCCGAGCAGCCAGAAGGCCTGCACGATCGGGGGCAACGTGGCGGAGAACGCGGGCGGGCCGCACTGCCTTGCCCTGGGGGTGACGACGAACCACGTGATCGGGATGGAGGTGGTGACGGCGAGCGGGGAGGTGGAGTGGCTGGGGAGCCACGGTCCCGAGCCACTCGGCTACGACCTGCGGGGGCTTTTCATCGGCTCGGAGGGGACGCTGGGGATCGCGACGAAGGTGGTCGTGCGGCTGCTGCCCGTCCCGGAGACGGTCGTGACGCTGCTCGCGATCTTCGAGGACGTGGAGAGCGCGAGCGAGACCGTCTCGGCGGTGATCGGGGCGGGGCTCGTGCCGGCCGCGCTCGAGATGATGGACCGGGTGACGCTGCAGGCGGCGGAAGCGGGCCTGCGCTGCGGCTATCCGCCGGACGCCGGGGCGGTGCTGCTGATCGAGCTGGACGGGCTCGAGGAAGTCGTGCGAGGGCAGGTCACGCAGGCGCGGGCGGCGTGCAACGAGCACGGCGCGACCGAGATCCGCACGGCCACGGAGCCGGCCGAGCGGGAGCTGCTGTGGAAGGGGCGTAAGGGGGCGATCGGCGCGCTGGGGCGGATCGCGCCCAACTACTACCTGCTCGACGGCGTCGTGCCGCGCTCGCGGCTGGTCGAAACGATGGGGGACGTGGCGCGCATCAGCGAGGGCTACGGATTCCCGGTGGCGAACGTGTTCCACGCGGGAGACGGCAACCTGCATCCCTGCCTCCTGTTCGACGAGCGGGAGGAGGGGGCGACGGCGCGCGTGCTGGAGGCGGGCGGCGAGATCATGCGGGTGTGCGTCGATGCGGGGGGCGCGCTCACCGGAGAGCACGGTGTGGGCTACGAGAAGCACCGCTTCATGCCCTGGCTGTACAGCGAGACCGACCTGGAGAACATGCGGCGGGTGCGCGGCGTGTTCGGGAACGAGGGCGCGTTCAACCCCTGCAAGGTGCTGCCCGAGGGCACCGGCTGCGGCGAGATGGCGCACCAAAAGGGGGCGCTGGCGGCTGCCGGGCCGGACGCCTATGTCTGAGGCGGCGGCGCAGGCGCCGCCCCTCGTGGCGGGAGGCACGGCGCAGGCGGTAGCCGCGCCCGCGACACTCGACGAATTGCGGGATCTGGTGGCGGAACGGGACGGCCGGACGCTTGTTCCGGTGGGGGGAGGCACCCAGCTCGCGCTGGGGAACGCGCCGCGCGAACCCTTCGCGCTCGTGGACGTGCGGCCGGCGCTGGCGGGGGAAGTCGAGCACGAGCCGGCGGACCTGACGGCGGTCGTGCCCGCGGGCGTCACGCTGGGGGCGCTGGGCGCGCAGCTGGCGGCGGCGGGGCAGCGGCTGCCGCTCGACCCGCCCGGCGCGGAGCAGGCGACCATCGGCGGGGTGCTGGCGGTGGGGACGGGGGGGCCGCTGCGCACGCGACACGGCCTCCCGCGCGACTTCGTGCTGGGGATGACCGTGCTGCGCGCCGACGGCGAACTGGTGAAGGCGGGCGGGCGCGTGGTGAAGAACGTGACTGGCTACGACCTGATGCGGCTGTGGTGCGGGTCGCTCGGCACGATCGGGATTGTGACGTCGGTGGCGGTGCGCGTGCTGCCGCGGGTCGAGACGATCGACCTGCGCTTCGAGGTGGGGTCGCTGGCGGAGGGGCAGGCGCTGGCGGAGACGTTCCTGCGGGCCGACCTGCGCCCCGAGCTGCTGGACCTGACGAGGGGGGATGGCGGCTGGGAGGGGGTGGTCCGACTGGTCGAAGGGGCGGTGCCGAAGGCGGAGAGCGTGGCGAGCGCGGACCTCGCGCCATGCGGCGACGGGGAGTATCTCGCCGCGCGCGACCTCGGCTTCGGGAACGGGGACGCGCTCACGCTGCGGGCCTCGTGCGCGACGAGCGCCATCGGTTCGACAACGGAAGCGCTCAAGGCGCTGGAGCCGGCACGGGTGCTCGTGCGGCCACTCGCGCGGGAGGTTCGCGCCACCTGGGAGGCCAGCGCGCTCCCCGGGGCGGACGCCCTCGCGGGGGCGGCAGGGAGGCTGCGGGCGTCGCTGGCGGAGGCGGGGGGAGCGCTCGTGGCCGAGCGCCTGCCGGAGGAGCTGCGGAGAACGCTCGATCCGTGGGGGCACTCACCCAACTTCGCGCGGCTGGCGGCGGTGAAGGGCGCGTTCGACCCGGACGGCCGCCTGAACGCTGGCCGGTTCGTTGGCGGCCTCTGAGATGACCGGCTGGCCGCTGGCGGACGACGCGCCGGACACGGCGGACCTGGCGAAGTGCGTCCACTGCGGCCTGTGCGTGAACTCGTGCCCGACGTACGCGATCACGGGGCTGGAGGTGGAGTCGCCGCGGGGGCGCATCCACCTCGCGCGGGCAGTGGCGGAGGAGCGCATCCCCCTGACGGAAGCCGTGCAGGGGCACTGGGAGCTGTGCCTCCAGTGCCGGGCCTGCGAGGCGGTCTGCCCGAGCGGGGTACCCTACGGGCGCATCATGGAGCGGGCGCGGGCGCAGC
Source organism: Dehalococcoidia bacterium (assembly GCA_022826585.1). Lineage (GTDB taxonomy): Bacteria > Chloroflexota > Dehalococcoidia > Tepidiformales > Tepidiformaceae > UBA2991. Next base: position 21,786 of record JAJDUR010000058.1, on the reverse strand, counting down.
TCGACGCAGCGCCACCGTCGAAGGGCTGGCAGCGGCGGCTGCGCCGCTTCGCCCTGCGGAACATTGTCGCGAGGCGATGGGTGCTGGCGGCGGCGATGGCGCCGGTGCGCTGGTTCGCACGCTCACCGGTGCGGGGGCTCGTGCGAGCGTCGGGAGTCCTGCGGCTGATGGGGGCGCTGGGGAGGCTGGAGGCGCAGCTTGGGCGGCCGGGACGTCCGTTCCGGCCGCGGGATGCGGCGGGGACGGGCGATGTCGCGCTGTTCACGGGGTGCGTGATGGGCGAGCTGTTCGGGGACGTGCACCGTTCGAGCGTGCGGGTCCTGGAACGCTCCGGCGCGCAGGTATTCGCGCCGCGGGGGCAGGGGTGCTGCGGGGCGCTCAGCGCCCACGACGGCGACCTCGAGCAGGCGCGGCGGCTGGCGCGCGCGAACATCGCGGCGCTCGAGGCGTCGGGGGCGGAGACGGTTGTCGTGAACTCGGCGGGGTGCGGCGCGGCGATGAAGGAGTACGGCGAGCTGCTGGCGGGTGACACCGAGTTCGCCGAGCGGGCGGAGGCGATGGCCGCGAAGGTGGTCGACTTCAGCGAGTACCTCGCGGGCCGGGACCTGCCCTCGGGGCGGCTGCGGGCGCGGGTCGCCTACCAGGACGCGTGCCACCTCGCGCACGCGCAGGGCATCAGCGCCGAGCCCCGAGCGCTGCTGGGGGCCATCGAGGGGTGCGAACTGGTCGAGACGGAGGGGGCGGACATGTGCTGCGGGGCGGCGGGCATCTACAGCCTCATCGAGCCGGGGATGTCGGGGGAGCTGCGGGCGCGAAAGGCGGCCCAGTTCGGCAAGCACCGGCCGGACATCATCGTGACGGCCAACCCCGGCTGCCAGATGCAGTACGAGGCGGCCGTGCGGGAGGCGGGCATCGAGGCGCGCGTCCTGCACCTGGCGGAGGCGCTCGACGAGGCGGGGAATAGTGAGTAGTGAATGGTGGATAGTGGTTGGTGGCTCGCTTCGCTCGCGGCTGTCAGCAAGGACTAGCGACAGGCCAGCCAGTAGGTACTACTCACGAGTCACTATTCACTAATCACCAGCCACTAGTCCCCTGCTACCCTGTTGCGACGCCCGAGCGCAAAGCGCTCGGGCCAAGAGGCGTTGGGGCGCGACATGGCGAGCCAGCTGGCAGGCGTGCGGAAGGCCATCGAGGGTCACCTCGGCGGGCCGCTGCGCGGTCGCGGGCCGGTCGATCTGGGGGTGCCGGAGCAGGCCAAGCCGGTGACGATCGCGGGGCTGGCCACGGGGCGCGAAGGGCCGACGCTCGTGCTGGCGGCAAGCCCGGGACGGGCGTCAGTGCTGGCGGAGGAGCTGGCGCTGTACGCGGGCGACCTTCCCGTCGCGCAGCTACCCGCCGGTGAGCGGCTTCCCTACGAGCTTGCGGAAGACGACCCGGCGGCGGTCGCGGAGCGCGACCGGGCGCTGCGGCTGCTGCGGGGAGGGGAGGGCGCGCTGGTGGTCGCGTCGTGGGCAGCGGTGGCGGAGTTCCGGGCGGGGCCGGAGGTGGATGCGGCCGGGACGGAAGTGTGGGTCGGGGGGACGCTCGCGCCGGAAGCCCTCCAGCGGGACCTGGAGGCTGCGGGGTACCGCTTCGAGGCGCTGGCGGAGGAGCCGGGCGTGGCGGCGCGGCGGGGAGGCATCCTCGACGTCTTCCCGGCGGGGGCGGAGGAGCCGCTGCGGATCGAGTTCTTCGGGGACGAGATCGAGAGCATCCGGCGCATCGACCTGGAGACGCAGCGGAGCATCGGGCGGGTGGAGTCGGCGGTGCTGCCGCCTCTCGCGAGCCACACCGCAGAGGCGCAGTCTCGCGCGCGGGAGCTGCGGGACGCGATAACCGTCGGGGGCGAGGCGGCGGAGGCGATCGCGCAGGAACTGGAGCTGCTGGCAGGGGGCGAGCGGAGCCGCTTCCCCGGGTACTTCGAGCCGCTGCTGAACCGCGCGACGGCATTCGACCACCTCGAACCGGACACGCTGGTCGTGGTCGACGAGCGGGAGGATGGGGCGGAGGCCCTGGCGTTGCACGTCCGCCACCAGGAAGAGGCCCAGGGCACACTTGAACGGCGGGGCGAGATACCCGAGGGGCTTCCGAGCCTCGGGCTGGGGCCGGAGGCGGTGGGGCGGCTGCTGGACGGGCACGAGAGGAGGGTCGAGCTGGGGCGGTTCGGGGCGGAGGCGCTGGGGGCGGAGCGGCTGCCGTTCGCGGCGGCGCCGGCGTTCGGGGGGCGGATCCGGGAGGTGGTGCGGCAGGCGGAAGCGTGGGCGGAGGAAGGGCGGGCGGTGGTGCTGGCTTCGCAGCAGGCGCTGCGGCTGGCGGACCTGATGGAGGAGGAAGGGCTCACGCCCCTGCTCACCCGAGCGCTCGGCGATGCTCCCGAGCCGGGCACGGTCGTAATCGTGCCGGCGACGGCATCGGGAGGGTTCCTGCTGGGGGAGACCTTCGCGCTGATCAGCGACGAGGAGGTGTTCGGGCTGCGCCGCACGCGGCGTCCGCAGCGACGAAGGCGGGGCATCACGCCGAACATCCTGACGACGCTCCAGCCGGGGGATTCGGTCGTGCACATCGACCACGGGATCGCGCGCTTCGCGGGGCTCACGCGGCGGACGACGGACGGGGTCGAGCGCGAGTACCTGGAACTGGAGTACGCCGAGGGCGACCGGCTCTTCGTGCCGACGGACCAGCTCGACGCCGTGAGCGCCTACGTCGGGCCGAGCGACCGGCCGCCGTCGCTCACCCGGCTGGGGTCGCAGGAGTGGGCGCACACGAAGCGCCGGGTGCGTCGGGCGGTGGCGGAGATCGCGCAGGAGCTGCTCGACCTGTACGCGCGGCGGGCGGTGGCGGAGGGGGACGCCTGCGCGGAGGACGGTCCCTGGCAGATCGAGATGGAGGGCGCCTTCCCGTTCGTGGAGACGCCGGACCAGCTGCAGGCAATCACGGACGTGAAGGCGGACATGGAGTCGACGAAGCCGATGGACCGTCTGATCGCGGGGGACGTCGGGTACGGGAAGACGGAGGTGGCCGTGCGGGCCGCGTTCAAGGCCGTGATGGCGGGGCGGCAGGTGGCGGTGCTCGTCCCGACAACGGTGCTGGCGGAGCAGCACGGGCAGACGTTCCGCGAGCGAATGAGCGGGTTCCCCGTCGAGGTCGCGGTGCTCTCGCGCTTCCGGAGCCCGGGTGAGCAGCACGACATCGTCGACCAGATCAGGGGGGGCGACATCGACGTGGCCATCGGGACGCACCGGCTGCTGCAGAGGGACGTGGCGTTCAAGGACCTCGGGCTGGTGGTCATCGACGAGGAGCAGCGGTTCGGCGTGGGACACAAGGAGCGGTTCCGGCAGATGCGGGCGGAGGTGGACACGCTGACCATGTCGGCGACGCCGATCCCGCGGACGCTGCAGATGTCGCTGGCGGGCATCCGCGACACGTCGATGGTGGCGACGCCGCCGGAGGAGCGCCTTCCGATCCGGACGTACGTGACGGGGTGGGACGACGAGATCGTACGCGAGGCGATCGTGCGGGAGATGGAGCGGGGCGGACAGGTGTACTTCGTGCACAACCGCGTGCAGAACATCGAGCGGATCGCGCTGCGGCTACGCGACCTCGTGCCGGAGGCGGAGATCGCGATCGGGCACGGGCAGATGCCGGAGGAGCAGCTCGAGCGAGTGATGGTCGAGTTCGGGGCGGGTGAGTACGACGTGTTGCTCTGCACGACGATCATCGAGAGCGGGCTCGACCTGCCGAACGTGAACACCATCATTATCAACAACGCGAACCAGTTCGGGCTGGCGCAGCTCTACCAGCTGCGGGGCCGGGTGGGGCGCTCGGCGAACCGCGCGTTCGCCTACTTCCTCTACGACCGCAACCGGGCGATCTCGGAGGCGGCGCAGAAGCGGCTGGCGGCGATATTCGAGGCGGCGGAGCTGGGGAGCGGCTTCCAGATCGCGCTGCGCGACCTGGAGATTCGCGGGGCGGGGAACCTGCTCGGGGCGGAGCAAAGCGGGCACATCGCGGCGGTGGGATTCGACCTGTTCTCGAAGCTCGTGGGGGAGGCGGTGGAGGCGCTGCGGGGCGGGCTGGAGGGCGGGGGCGGCGTTGACGGGCGGGCGCTGCCCCCGGCGCCGCGCATCGACCTGCCCGTGAGCGCGTCGATCCCGGAGCGTTATGTCGCGGATATGGAGACGCGACTCGCGATCTACGAGCGGGTCGCGAAGCTCGATTCGCCCCGGGAGGTGGCGGAGATGGAGGAGGAGCTGCGGGACCGCTTCGGGGAGCCGCCCCCACTCGTCCAGAACCTGCTCGGCGTGTCGCTGCTGAAGGCGGTGGGCCGGCGCGCGGGGGTGGAGCGCATCTCGACCAGCCCGGAGAGCTTCCACCTGCGGCTGCGCGGGGGCTCGACGCGCGCGCACCATCGCGCGGTCGAGGGTCTTGGGGCGCCGGGCGTGCGGGTCGGGCCGGAACAGGTGCGTATCGCGCGGGAGCAGGCGGGGACGGAGTGGATGCCGCTCATCGTGCGGGTGCTGCGGGCGCTGGCGGACGCAGCCTGACTGGACCGCGCGGGGGCGGGGTCCATACTGAGGGCGTGGACGGCGCCAACCTTTTCACGATGCTCTCGGCCTACCGGCCCGGGGCGGCATCGCCCTTCGAGGACTACTGCACGAACGGCCTCGCCTACCTGCTGGGAACGGGCAACGAGGCGCTCGCCGCGCTCTTCGGGCAGGCGGCGGGGACGCAGGGAGCGGTGACGGAGGTCACGGTGCAGCCGGGGCCCGACGCACCGGTCGCGGACCTCGCGATCACGTTCGCGGACGGGCAAGAAGCGCTGGTCGAGATCGAGGTGGCGCCGACGGCGGCGGTCGAGCGGCCGCTGACCCAGGGGGCGCGGCTTCGACTCCAGATCGGGTTCGACGAGGGCGCAAACGGCGCCGTGACATGGAGCGCCATCGCCGATGCCCTCGCCGGCGGCACGGCACGGCTGGCGAGGGAGTTCGCGGAGTTCGTGCGTCGCGACGTGCTCGGGCTGGAGGCGGTGGGACTGGACGACGCGCTCCACACGAACCGGCTGTACGCCCTCGGCGGGGCAGCGCTGCGCGAGCGTTTCGGGAACGCCGTTCGCTACGAGAACAGCTCGTCGACGCCGGTGCAGGGCCGCTACCGCTACCTGGGCACGACCTTCGCGCCGGACGACGGCGAGCTGCGGTTCTGGATCGGCCTGGTGAACGAGTCGCTCCCCCTGAGCGAGCACTACCACCTGATGCTGGCCAGCAAGACGTCACCCCTGGAGGAGCCCGCCGGCCAGCCCCGCGCGACGGGCAACTGGCGCTGGGAGCACTGGTCGGGCATGGGCCGGGTGGTGCGGCCGGTGGGGCTGGCGGAGTACGGGGCGCTGCTGGGGCGGATGGGGTAACACACGGAAGGCAGGAGAACATGGCGAAGTACATCATCCGGACCAAGGGGAAGAGTGGCGGCCGCTACGATTACTTCGGCGGAGGGAGGGATGCCGTCGGCAGGAGGGACGCGACCAAGTACGCGACGCCAGGAGAAGCAGAAGAAGCGTTGCCGATTGCTGCGAACATGCTCGGAGTTGAGCAGACAGAACTGGAAGCCAGGTCGCTGGATAGCAGCGGCGAGCATGAACCAACCCAGCCCAGTTACGAGAGGTGGCGTTCGGGGGGTCGAAAGACAACCGGCGATGAGCACAAGGAAGACGACGCGCTCGATACTTACATCAGGCGAGCGCAGGCGTTCATTACATCTGGGCAGATGGATGACGACGAGATCGACTACAAGGTCAAGATCGGCCAGCAACTGGGGGAAGCACGCATGGCGGTGCTAGACAGGTCCGCCAACTGGCGGGAGCCGGTCAAAAGTGGCATCGCCAGCAACCTCATCCACCCAGTAACAATAGCCAAGTTCCGTGACTGGCTGGACAACTCCCCCGACGAGGCGAACGATGCGCTGCGGGCGATCTATGCCGAGGGTGACAGTTCCGCGACTGAGCGCGTGGGGGGCTTCACCGAGCGCCTGCTCCCGTCGGGGATCACCGGTGTGGGAGTGCGTACGACCGTCGCCTCCGTCCTCCTCATGGGCCTCGATGCCCAACAGCACCCGCCCTTCCGGGTCGGGAAGTTCACGGAAGCCTACGAGCGGACGGGCTACAAGCCGGTGCCGGATGGGGCCGATGAGGAAGGGCTCTATGGGCACGCGCTGGGATTCCTGGACAAGCTCCTCGCCAGAACACGGGAACTCGGCTTCGAGCGGCCCGCAAATCGTCTCGAAGCGCAATCGGTGGTCTGGATGATGAGCGGACAGAGTGACCCAGAGGAGGACGAGGACACAGAGTTCGATACCCCTACCCATGTCCCTGACTCGGACGCGCTCGCGGACGAACTTCTGCTCGACCCCGGCTTCCTCCACAACATCAGCCGGCTGCTCGACGAGAAACGGCAGGTGATCTTCCAGGGGCCGCCGGGGACGGGGAAGACGTTCGTCGCGCGGAAGCTGGCGCGGGCACTGGCGGGGCCGGATGAGAGGGTGCGGCTGGTCCAGTTCCATCCGTCCTACGCCTACGAGGACTTCGTTCAGGGGTTCCGCCCCACACTGAAAGACGGCGCAGCGGGGTTCGAGCTGCGGGACGGGCCACTGGTCCAGATGGCCAGGCAGGCGCAAGCGGACCTCGACAAGGGGCTGAGCACGAAGCACTTCCTCGTTATCGACGAGATCAATCGCGGGAACATCGCCAAGGTGTTCGGCGAGCTTTACTTCCTGTTGGAGTACCGCGACCAGGGGATGCGTCTCCAGTACTCGGACACGGATTTCTCGCTGCCCTCGAACCTCTACATCATCGGCACCATGAATACGGCGGACCGCTCTATCGCGCTGGTCGACCTAGCGTTGCGACGGCGGTTCTCGTTCGTGGAGTTCCATCCCGACACCGAACCGGTCAAGGGGCTGCTCGGGCGCTGGCTGGACACGAAAGCTCCCGACCTACGATGGGTCGCGGACGTCGTTGACCGCGCCAACGAGAAGCTGGAAAACCGCGAGGCGGCCATCGGCCCGAGCTACTTTATGAAGGACAGCCTTGGCGAAGAGCGCGTCGACCGCATCTGGGAGCACGACGTCATACCGTACGTCGAGGAGCAACTGTACGGGCAGCATGAGCACCTGAAAGAGTTCGAGGTGAAGGCGCTCCGCTCCGACATCGACGGCGCGACCTCCGGTTCGGCCAGCGGTGCCGGAGCCGCCGGCGAGCAGGAGCACGAGGCCGGTCTCAGCGATGCAGATTGACCTCTGCGAACACGAGACGAGCCAGCCACACCAGCTGTCCATCGCCGACCGCGACACGCTGGCCGAATTTGTCGACATCAGGCCGGTCGCGGGGGAGACGGACCGCTACACGCTGAGGTCCGGCTCGACCGTTGGCGCGCTCGCAGTCGGCGACCTGTCCGTGTTGATCCACCCCAAGCTCGACATCTCACGCGTGCTCTACCTGGCGTCGTATGCGATGGGCGCGTTCAAGGACCGGAAGGAGCCCTTCCCTTTCAAGGAAGAGGACACGCTGCTGGAGGCGCTGGCGCCCGCGTTCGTCCGCGCGGCCGACCGGGCGTTCGGGCGCGGACTGTTGCACGGCTACCAGACGCGGGAGGAGGCGCTGTACACCGTTCGCGGGCGGATCGCGTTCGCGGAACAGATCCGGCGGCGGTTCGACATACCCCTGCCCGCCGAGGTGCGCTACGACGAGTTCACGGACGACATTGAGGCCAACCGCCTGGTGAAGGCGGCGGCCTCGCTTCTCGGCGGGCTGCGCATCGAGCACGCGGCTTCGCGCGACGGCCTGCGCCGGATCGACGCGACGCTCGCGAACGTGTCTCTGGTCCGCTACCCGTCGAGCGACATCCCGGAGGTCATGTTCGACCGGCTGAACGAGCACTACCGCGAGGTCGTGGCGCTGGCACGGCTCATCCTGCGCCACGCGAGCTTTGAGGCGGTACGCGGGGGCGTGCGCGCGTCAGGCTTCCTGATCGACATGAACGTCGTCTTCCAGGAGTTCGTGACACGAAGGCTGCGCGAGACCCTAGGACTGTCGGACCACGAGTTCCGCTCAGACAAGAACGTTCGGGAGCCACTCGACAAGGCCAACCGAGTACAACTCGAACCGGACTTCTCGTGGTGGGACGGCCAACGCTGCATGTTCGTCGGGGACGCCAAGTACAAGAACGTGGAGGGCAAGAGCACGCCCGTCTCCGACCTCTATCAGGCACTGGCCTACGCCACCGCCTTCAACCTGCCCGGAGCGCTACTGGCCTACGCCGAGGGAGAAGCAGAATCCCGCGTCTACGATGTCCGGCACGCCGACAAGCGGCTGGAGGTTGCGTCCGTCAAGCTCAGTGGCTCCATCCCGGATGTCGATGCGTCAATCAGGGAACTCGCACAGCGTGCTCGCGGCCTGCGCGTCGACGCACCTCGAAAGCGTCCGGCTAGCGCTGCCTGATTCACGAGCGGGTGGGGGGCTGAGCCCCCACTCACTCACACCTTGGCGGGCTCGACCTCGGCGAGCTCGGCCATGAGCTCCATGGCCTCGGGCTGGGTGGCGTTGACGGTGATGCCGGTGATGGGATCGTCGGCCCAGAGCTTGTAGCGCTCGCGGATGCGCTCGACGGGGCCGATGAGGGCGGTCTCGTCGAGGAACTCGTCGGGAACGGCGGCGGCGGCCTCCTCCTTGCGCCCGGCGAGGAAGAGCTCCTGGATGCGGGCGGCTGCGTCGGCGTAGCCGCGACGGACCATGTTGTCGTTGTGGAAGTTCTTGGTGCGGTGGCCCATGCCGCCGATGTAGAGGGCGGTGCCGGGCTTCATGGCGTCGAGGGCGCCCTGGACGTCGTCGGTGATGCGGACGGTAGCGCCGACCTGGATCTCGATGTCCTTGAGGCTCTTGCCGCCGCCGGCGCGACGGAAGCCCTCCTCGAGCCAGGGCATGAAGTGGTCGAGCTTCTTCCCGGGCACGTAGCCGAGGGGGAGCCAGCCGTCGGCGATCTCGGCCGTGAGGCGGGTGTTGGCGGGCGTGCCGGTGCCGAGCCAGATGGGGATGTTCTTGTTCATGTGGAGGATTGAGCGGAGGGGCTTGCCCAGGCCGCTGGAGCCCTCGCCGGCGTAGGGGAGGGAGATCTCGCTGCCTTCGTGCATCACGGGGCGCTCGCGCTCGAAGATCTTGCGCATGATCTGGACGTAGTCGCGGATGCGGTAGTAGGGCTTGCCCCAGGGCTCGCTGTACCAGCCCTCGACGATCTGGGGGCCGGACACGCCGATGCCGGCGATGAAGCGGTTGCCGCCGGCCATGGCGTCGACGGTGGCGACGGACATAGCGCAGTTGGCGGCGGTTCGGGCGGCGAGCTGCATGATGCCGGTGCCGAGGCGGATGCGGTCGGTGACGGCGGCGAGGTAGGCGAGGGGGGTGACGGCGTCGGAGCCGTAGGCCTCGGCGGTCCAGACGGAGTCGTAGCCGAGGCGCTCGGCCATCTGAACCTTCTCGACGGGCAGATTCATCTGGGGGCCCGAGTAGCCGATGCTGATGCCAAGCTTCATGAGGTTGCTCCTGGGTGAAACGCCGGTGCCGGCGCCGCAATGGAGGGATTGTACGGGGAGCGTGCGCAGTGGACCGGCGACGGCGCGATCGGTCAGACTGCGCGGGTTCGTTCGAGGAGGCAGGAGATGGCCGAGCCGATCACGCGGGAGAGCCTGTTCGAGGCGCTCCTCCAGCAGTGGCAGCACACCGAGGACGCGATCGCGGCGGTCGGGGAGCACTTCGACAAGCCGGCGCACGACGGCTGGACGGTGGGCGACATCTTCCGGCACCTGACGGCCATCAGCCACCGCGAGTCGGCGGCGGTGCGGGCAATGCTGGCGACGGGCGAGTACGAGATTCCGGGCGACGAGGCGAACGAGGCGGAGGTCGAGAAGTTCCGGTCGCTCGACTACAAGATGCTCCGCATCGAGCTGAATACGGCGCACGGGGTTGTCTGGATGTACGTGCAGCGCTTCAGCGACGAGGACCTGGCGCAGACGTACAAGCTGATGGGCAACGACTGGACGCTGGGGCAGGTGCTGGGCGTCGTCGCGAGGCACGAGGCCGATCACGTGGCGGTGGCGCTGGAAGCGGCGGGCGTGCCGGAGTCGGCAGTGGTGCCGGTCGAGACGGCGCACCGCTGGGCGTAGGAGAACAACAAGGGAGGCCAACATGGCAGAAGTGACGACGCGGGAGGCGCTGTTCCAGGAGGTCTGCGAGGTCTGGCAGCGGACCGAGGACGCGATCGCGGCGCTGGGCGAGCACTTCGAGACGCCGTGCGCCGGCGACTGGACGATCGGGGACGCGTTCCGGCACCTGACGGCGGCGAGCCACATCATGTCGGGGCGCATCCGGGCACTGCTGGCAACGGGCGAGCTGCCCTTCCCGGGCGACTCGGGGAATGCGGAGGGCGTCGAGAAGTTCCGATCGCTCGACTACAAGATGCTGCGCATCGAGCTGAACACGGCGCATGGGGTCGTCTGGATGTACATCCAGCGGTTCAGCGACGAGGACCTCGCGCAGACATTCACGATCTTCGACGAAAAGCACACGCTGGGCGAGGTGATCCAGGCGCGGGTGCTGCACGAGACCTGGCACGTGAATGAGGCGCTGGAGGCGGCGGGTCTATCGGAGTCGGCGATCGTGCCGGTGGAGACCGCGCACCGCTGGACGTGAGGCGCGGGCGGTAGACCGGCCCTCCGGGATGGGCCACAATGCGGGTCGCACTTTCCTGAGGGCACGGAGGCAAACAATGGCAGCTGACGCAGCGGTTACCCGAGAGGCGTTGTTCCAGTCCATGTGCGAGACGTGGCAGAGGACCGAGGACGCGATCGGCGCGCTCGGCGACCACTTCGACAAGCCAGCGTACGACGGCTGGTCGGTGGGCGACGTCATTCGCCACATCACGGCGCTCAGCCACGACACATCGGCGCACGTCCGAGCGATGCTGGCGACCGGCGAGTTCCCGGCGGACGAGAGCGGCAACCAGGCGGGCGTCGACAAGTTCGCCTCGCTCGACTACAAGATGCTGCGCATCGAGCTGAACACGGCCCATGGGGTCGTCTGGATGTACGTCCAGCGGTTCAGCGACGAGGACCTGGCGCAGGAGTTCTCCCTCGGCGGGAACAGCTTCTCGCTGGGCACGGTGCTGAGCCTGCTGACGCAGCACGAAGCCCAGCACGTGACCGAGGCGCTGGAAGCCGCGGGTCTCGACGACTCGGCCGTGGTCGAGCTGGAGACGGCGCACCGCTGGGCCTAGCCCACCCTTCCATCGTGAACCGACGAGAGGCGCCCCCGGGGGGCGCCTCTTCTTGTCTTGCCGGGAGGCCCGGGACTGACCGGCGCGGCCCGGACGTGGCAAGATTCGGACGGCCCGTGGACGGCGGGCGGAGGTCGCGCATGAAGTTCGGGCTCTCGGTGGGCTTCGTGGTGACGAAGCCGTGGGACAAGATGAGCGAGTCGCGCGTCTTCCACGAGGCGGTCGAGACGGTCGAGCTGGCGGACGAGCTCGGGTTCGACAGCTGCTGGTCGGTGGAGCACCACTTCCTCGAGGAGTACTCGCACATGTCCGCGCCGGACATGTTCTTCGCGTACTGCGCGGCGCGGACGAAGAACATCCGGTTCGGGCACGGCATCTACCTGATGCTGCCGAACATCAACCACCCGGCGCGGGTAGCAGAGCGGATCGCGACGCTCGACATCCTGAGCAACGGGCGCGTCGAGCTGGGGACGGGGCGGAGCGCGACCTGGACGGAGCTCGGAGGCTTCCTCGTCGAGCCGGACGACACGAAGGAGATGTGGGAGGAATCGACGCGCTCGGTCGTGAAGATGTGGACGAGCGACGAGTTCTCGATCAAGGGGCGGCACTTCTCGATGCCACCCCGGAACGTGCTGCCGAAGCCGGTGCAGGACCCGCACCCGCCGATCTGGGTAGCGGTCCAGAGCCCGGAGACGGCGGTGCTCGCGGGAGAGAAGGGGATCGGGATGCTGGGGGTGACGCTGGGGGGCATTCCCAAGTACGCGGACCTGATCGCGGACTACCGGCGCGCCAGCCGGGAGGCGGAGCCGATCGGGGTGACGGTGAACAACCAGGTGCGGGCGCAGGGGCAGCTCTTCTGCCACCCGGACTCGGACTTCGCCCAGAAGATGGTGGGGAAGGCGCACGAGCAGCTCGCGGGGCCGCTCAGCTCCTACCTGATGACGATGGGTTCGACCTACCCGAGTCCCGCCTACCACGCGCACTCGCTCGGCTCGGGGGCGGCCTTCCGGCCGCCGCTGGGGGCGGACCAGGTGGGCAAGCTGGTGGGGAATCCGGATGAGGTCGCGAAGGCGGTGGAGGACTGGCAGAAACTGGGCGTGGACGCGCTCAACATCGGCGTCTCGGGGCGCTGGTCGACGCACGAGCAGAACCTCGAGTCCATGCGGCTGTTCGCGAAGGAGGTCATGCCCGCCTTCCTCGACGAGCCCGTGACGAGCGGGGCCTCGACGTGACGGCGACGGCCGGGTACCGGACGGTCTCGGCGGAGGAGGCGGCCTCGGCGGTCCAGGACGGTGACGTCCTCTACTGCTCGCTGACGTCGCTCGACTACGTGCTGGACGCGATCGCGGCGCGTCGCGACCTGAAGGACGTGCGGGTGCGGCTGACGACGCCGGGGCAGGACCCGGGATGGCTCGCGCCGGAGGCGGGGGACGAGCGCTTCACGGTCGACTTCCAGATCTTCATCGGGGACTTCGCACGGTACGCGACGGACTCGAAGGTGGCGTCGTACATCCCCAACCTGTTCTCGACGGAGATGAAGCAGATCGAGCGGCCCGACGACTGCCTTTTCCCGGACGTGTTCATCACGCGGGTGAGCCGGCCGAACGAGAAGGGGTACGTGAACTTCGGGCCGATGATGTTCAACAAGCGCGGCTACGTGCAGAACTGCCGCACGGTGATCGCCGAGATCGACGACACGTACCCCGTCTTCCACGGCGACTGCACGGTGCACGTCTCCGAGATCGACTACCTGGTCGAGGGGGATTACGGGCCAAGCAATGAGGAGATCCGGGCGAAGGTGGAAGCGGTGGAGGACGAGCAGAAGCGCGAGGGGCTGCTGGACCTGATGGACTCGGTCCCGGACCGCTGGCTGCGGGGCATGCTGCGGCGCAGCTTCTGGTTCTTCGAGAAGCTCGACCCGGCGATGGTGGCGCCGCTGCTGGGCAAGGGCCCCGAGCCGGACGCGGAGTCGAAAGCGATCGCGGCGAACGTGGCGGAGGTCGTGTCGGACGGGGCGAACCTGCAGATCGGGGTGGGGGAGCCGAGCAGCTCGCTCGTGAGGGGCGGGGCCTTCGACGAGAAGGAGGGGCTGGGGCTGCACTCGGAGATGATCATCCCGGGGTGGACGAAGCTCATCCGCGAAGGGCAGATGGACGACCTGAACAAGGCGTTCCGTCCGGGGGTGGCGGTGGCGGCGGGGTGGGCCGGCTGCACGCCGCAGGATTTGGACTTCATCGCGGAGAACCCGCGCTGTGAGCTGCATCCCTCGGACTTCGTGCTGGACCCGAAGGTGATGGCGGCGAACGACCGCGTGCACGCCATCAACAGCGCCATCAACGTCGACTTCCAGGGGCAGATCAACGCCGAGACGGTGCACGGGCCGCGCATGATCAACGGTACGGGCGGCCAGCCAGACAGCCACTACGCGGCCATGTACTCGAAGGGCGGCCGGGCGATCACGGTGATGAAGTCGACAGCGCTGGGCGGGGCGGTGTCGCGGGTGGTGCCCGTGCACGAGCCGGGCACGGTGGTGACGATCCCGCGCTCGCTGGCCGACACGATCGTGACGGAGTACGGGGTGGCGCGGCTCTTCGGCAAGAGCACGCGGGAACGGGCGGCAGAGCTGATCTCGGTGGCGCACCCGGACTTCCGCGCGGAGCTGCAACGCGAGGCGGAGCAGCTCTTCGGACTGCGCCCGTGAGCAAGGCCGCACAGGTCGTCGTCGACTACTCGAGCGGGCTGCAGGCGGGCTTGCTCGCGAACGTGGCGGTGATCGCGCCGGACACGGGGAAGCAGCGCTTCGGCGATCCGGCGCCCCGCGCGACCTACACGGCGGCGTTCCGGGAAGCGCTGCAGGCCGGACCGGAGCCGGTGCTGTGCCTGGTGGGGCCGTACGGGTACTCGCCGGCTTTCACGGCGGCGGCGGGCGGGCGAAACGACCTCGCGCGGGAGGAGATCGACCCGGATCGGGTGCGGGTGCTCAACGTCGGGCGAAGCTTTCTCGGGCTGGGGGCGCTGACGGCAAGCCTGGCGGCGGGCTCGCTGCCGCCGGGGGAGGCCAGCGACTGGCTGGACGACGCGGGCGTGGCGACGGGGATGTGGGTCGTGGTGGAGTCGGAGCAACTGGAGACCGCGCCTGCGGAGGCGTTCATCGAAGCGCCGGACGGCATCCCGGAGGAGCCGTACGCGCTGCTGCGGGTGCGGCTGGCATCGCGCGTGCTGGGCGGGTTCGAGACGGTCGGGGAGGCGACGGAGTACGCGCTGGCGTCGGTCTCGGCAGCGGGCGGCGTGGGGCTGGTGGCGAACGCGCCGGAGGGGATGGAGGCGTGGAAGCAGGCAACACCCGCGCCCGTAGAATGGCTCGGGTGCGAGCTCCCCACCTTCCTGGCGACTCACTTCGGCGAGGCGCCTGCCTTCGCGATCGCGCCGCGGGCCTCGTCGTGAGGCAGAAGCGGGGGCGCCGTGCCTGACTTCGGGACGCGCACCATCGCGTCGATCCCGGACCTGCTCCCCATCGCACCGGGAGAAGGCGAGGGTGAGGACGGCTGGGAGCTGGCCGACACGCGCGTCGTGAGCCTGACCTTCGAGCTCTCGAAGACGCAGATGCTGGACCTGCTGCCGGAGGGCCTGATCCGGCCCGTCCCGCCCTACGCGAAGGTCATCATCGTCGATGCGCCGAACTCGCCGGCAGGGCCGTACCGGGAGGCGGGGCTGTTCCTGGGCGCGCG
This sequence comes from Dehalococcoidia bacterium, assembly GCA_022826585.1. GTDB lineage: Bacteria > Chloroflexota > Dehalococcoidia > Tepidiformales > Tepidiformaceae > UBA2991. The sequence continues at coordinate 6,704 of JAJDUR010000058.1, read as the reverse complement.
GGACCGTGTCCAGATCCGGAACGTGCTGCTGGACGCGATCGTGCAGGGCGACGAGCAGCTCGCGAGCAGCCGCCGCTGCTTCGGGGGTTCGCGGCGGGCGGGGACGATCGATCTGGACGTGAGCGAGGACGGGATCAGCGCGGTCATCTCGGCGGAGGAGGGCGAGCTCTGCCGCATCCGCATGGGCGACCTGCGCCGTTGCGACGCGACGATGCTCAAGTTCGACGCGCTGCTGGTGCCGGGGGAGGAAGACGGCGAGCCGGGTCTGCTGCGTTACGGCGTGCGCATCCCGCTCCCGGAAGTGGAGGGCACGCTCTCGCGCGACTGGGAGGCCACCATGCCTCGCGGGGCGGGTGTGTGGCGGCAGGTGCGCCCCGCCTTCAACGTGACGGCGTTCGCCACGTTCGGGGACGCGCGCATCGAGTTCCCGCGCATCCCGAGGGCCGCAGCGGCGCGCTAGCTCTCCTGCGCCGCGATCTCGGCGGCGCGGGGGGTGTCGGGCTGGACGACGAGCTCGGCCGCGCCCGCCTTCGAGTCGTCCTTGATGAGTTCGAGCACCTTGGCCGCGATCTCCTCCGGCTGGAGCATGGTTGTGGCCGCGATGGCGGGCTTCAGCCACTCAGCGGGCGTCTCACCGTCGCCCGTCTTGCCGATGATGGGGGTATCGACCATGCCGGGCAGGACGGCGTTGACGCGGATGTTCTCGGTTTCGGCGAGCATGGCGCAGGCCTCGGTGAAATTGACGACGGCGGCCTTGGTGGCGGCGTACATCGGGTCGAAGGGCATGGGGCCGAGGGCGGCGACGGAGGCGGTGTTGACGATGGCGCCGCCACCGCGCTTGCGCAGGGCGCGCACGGCCGCGCCAGTGCCCATCATGACGCCGGCGGCGTTGACGCTGACGACGAGGTGAATCTTCTCGAGGCCGACCTCGGGCCAGCCGGGGGTGTCGCCGGTCATGATGCCGGCGTTGTTGTGCACGATGTCGATGCCGCCGCAGGCGGCCTCGACGGAGGCGAAAAGCGACTTGATGCCGGAGGGCGTGGAGACATCGGCCTGGAAGAAGCAGGCCTGTCCGCCTTCAGCGGCGACGGCGCGCACGGTCTCCTCGCCGCCGGCGCGGTCGATGTCGGCGACGGCAACGCAGGCGCCTTCGCGTGCGAGGGCGATGGACGTGGCGCGGCCGATTCCCGACGAGCCGCCGGTAACAAGCGCGACTTTTCCCGAGATCTCCATGGTTTGGCCTCCGTGGGTGCGTGTGTGTCGGGGGATTCTAGCGACCGCGGACGATCGGCGGCGGGTCAGACGGCGGGGAGGTCGTCCTGCACGTTCAGCTCGCCCAGCACCTCGTGGAACCAGCCGATGACCTCGGGGTGGTAGGGAATGCCCAGGTCGGCCCGCTCCTCCTCCTTCTCGGAGGCGTTCAGGCCCGCGTAGTAGACACGTTCCTGGCCGGGCGCGGTCTTGCTCTCACGCAGGGTGCGCAGGTAGAGGTCCATGTCGTCCTTGAACTGGTCGAGGTCGGTGAAGGCGTCAACGCGGTAGGCGAGAAAGTGGTGGCCGTTGCCCATGCGCGTGGCAAAGCCGGGGCCGGTGCCGGAGAGGACGCCGCTGAGCACGTCGACGACGACGGCGAGGCTGTAGCCCTTGTGGGAGCCGATCTCGCGAGTGCCACCGACGGGCAGCATCATGAACTCATCGGGCACGGGGCGCTCCTCCATGATGGGGGTGCCGTCGGCTTCGGCGATCCAGGCGGGAAGAACGTTCGCCCCGAGGCGCCGGGCGAGGCGGATCTTGTTGCCGGCGACGGAGCTCATGGAGGCGTCGAAGACGAAGGGCGCTTCGTCGCGGGCGGGCACGGCCACGCCGATGGGGTTCAAGCCGACGAGGGCCTCGGCGCCGAAGGTGGGAGCGACCTGCTTCCCGCCCACGGTGGTGGCGACGCCGATCATGTCGTGGGGGACGGCGCGGTGGGCGTGGAAGGCGGCGGCGCCGAAGTGACGCCCGTTCATGACGGCCACGGAGCCGATACCGCACCTGCGCGCCTTCTCGATGGCAAGGTCCATGGCCTGGGGGCCGACGGTGAGGCCAAGGCCCTCGTCGCTATCGATGGTGGCGGTGGCTTCGGCCTCGCGCACGATGCGCCACTTCGGGGCGGGGTTGATGGCGCCACCGCGGATGCCCGCGACGTACACGCGCATCATGTTGCTGACGCCGTGGGTGTCGATACCGCGGCGATCGGCGTAGAGGAGCGTCTCGGCGCAGCGTTCGGCGTCGTCGGGCGGGGAGCCGAGAGCCTCGAAGATGCTGATGACCGTCGCCTTCATGAGGGCGGGCGGGATGCGGACGGCGATGTCGTCGGGAACGTGGAAGCGATCGAGCATGGGAAGGGCATCATAGCGAGCGGCAGGCGGGGTAGCATGTGCCGCACGCGCCACTTCGCGCGGGCTGGTCGTGGTGGAGATCGAGGGCGAGCACCGCTTCGAGGTCGCGAAGGAGGCGCTCTGGCAGGCCCTGTTCGATCCGGCCGCGCTGCGGGCAGCGCTGCCCGCCTTCGAGTCACTGGAACGGATCGACGAGGACACGTACGAGCTGGTGGCGTTCGTGGAGGTGCGGGGATTCTGGGGGCGGTTCCGGGGGCTGGCGCGCGTGAGCCACGTGGTCGAGGGGCAGTCGTATCACCTGCGGCTCTCGGGGGCGGCGGCGGAGGGGACGGCGATGGCGCAGGGAACGATCAGGGTGCAAGAGGACGAAGAGGGCGTGCTCTTCCACTACCGGGGAGACCTGACGGTACACGGGGCGCTGACACGGCTGGGAGGCCGCTTCATCGGTGGGTCGATCCGCATCCTGATCCGGGACTTCCTGCAGGGGCTTGCCCGCAACCTGGCGGATGAGCCCGCCGCCGAGCAACCGGAGTAGCGGCGGCGCGCATGCGGCTGGAGCACAAGTACATCGTCGCGCTCATCAGCGTGTTCGGGATGTTCATGAACCTGCTCGATCTGACGATCGTGAACGTGGCCGTGCCCGTGCTGGCCTCGGAGCTGGACGCCTCGGCGGGGGACGTGCAGTGGGTGGTGACGATCTACCTGGTGGCGGTGGCGGTGGCGATCCCGGTGAGCGGCTGGGCGGGGGACCGCTTCGGAACGAAGCGCATCTTCCTGCTCGCGTTGGCGTTCTTCACGGCGGGGTCGCTGCTGTGCGCGCTGGCCTGGAACATCGAGAGCCTGATCCTGTTCCGGGCCGTGCAGGGAGCAGGGGGCGGCTTCCTGATGCCGGTCTCGCAGACGATGGTGTTCCGCGCCTTCCCCCAGCAGGAACGCTCGAAGGCGGCGGGCATCCTCGTGGTGCCGACGACGTTCGCGCCGGCGAGCGGTCCCGTCCTCGGCGGGCTCATCCTGGACTTCCTCTCGTGGCCGTGGATCTTCCTGGTGAACATCCCCGTGGGCGTGCTCGGGATCGTGCTGGGGCTTTGGTTCCTGCGGGAGCAGCGCGAGGACAACCCGGGACGGATCGACGTCCCCGGGCTGATGCTGGCCTCGGGCGGACTGGCGCTGTTCCTCTACGGGCTGGCGGAGGCTGGCGAGCGGGGCTTCGGCGACACGACCGTGCTCGGCTTCGGCGGGGCCGGGGTGGCGCTGCTGGCAGCCTTCGTTTGGGTGGAGCTGCGAACGCAGGAGCCGCTCATCGACGTGCGGCTCTTCCTCGACCGGATGTTCGCGCTGGCCAATGTGACGCAGAGCGTGGCGTTCATGGGCTTCGCGGCGACGCTGTTCCTGTTACCGCTGATCCTGCAGCTGGAGCGCGGCCTGAGCCCGCTGGAATCGGGGTTGGCCACGTTCCCGCAGGCGATCGGGGTGATGATCGGGGCGCCGATCCTGGCGCGCATCTACCCGATCGTGGGGCCGCGACGGCTGGTCGCGATCGGGTTGCTGCTGGCGAGCGCGACGACGGTGCCGCTGATCCTGATGGACCTGGGCACGGACCTCTGGTGGGTACGGGGGACGATGTTCATGCGCGGCGTGGGCTTCAGCATGATGCTGGTGCCGCTGCAGACGGCCGCCTTCGCGGGCATCAGCATGGCCGACACGGGTCGCGCGACGGCGCTCTTCAACGCCACGCGGCAGGTCGCGCAGAGCTTCGGCGTGGCGATCATCGCGACGGTGCTGACGAGCAGGCTCATCCACCACGGTGGTGCGCTGGGCCCGGCCGACAACGTGGCGGCATCGGTCAGCGCCTTCTCCGACGGGTTCGTCGTGACGGCGCTGTTCATCGCGGGGGGCATCCTCTTCGCGCTCCTGATCCGGGACCGGGAGGCAGCTGCGACGCTGCGCGCGCGGCTCGATCCACGGCCGGGCTAGTCGACGAACTTGCCCTGGCCGCCGTCGACGATGATGTGGGTGGCGTTGATCCAGCTCGCGGCGGGACTCGCGAGGAAGGTGATAGCGCGCGCCACTTCCTCGCCGCTTCCGAGGCGCCCGAAGGGGATGCTGCGCTCGACGCTCTTGTAGAAGTCGGGGTTCTCCTGACGGGTACGGTCCCAGTTGCCGCCCGGCAGGAGGGTCGCCCCCGGGGAGAGGGCGTTGACGCGGATGCCCTTGCGGCCGAGCGCCTGTCCGAGCTCGTTGGCGAGGACGCGCATGGCGCCCTTGAGGGGGCCGTAGGACGACCAGCGCCCGAACCACTGCTTGCTGGCCGTGGAACCGATGAAGATGACGCTGGCGGCGTCGCTCTCCTCCAGAGCGGGCTGCGCGGTCTCGACCGCGTGGACGGCGGCCATGACGTCGACATCGAAGGTGCTCTGCCAGCCCTCGGCGTCCTGGCCCGACTGGCCGGTGGCGTTGTGGATCAGGATGTCGAGCCCGCCAAGGGCCTCGACGGCGCCGGCGACGAAGGCGCGGGTGGAGTCGGAGTCGGCGAGGTCGGCGGTGGCTGCGTGAACGGTCCCGTCCGCGCGCGCGGCAAGCTCGCCCCGCGTCTGCTCCAGCCGTTCGGCGTCGCGACCGCAGATGGCGATGTTCGCTCCCTCGTCGAGGAGCGCCTCTGCCGTGAAGCGGCCGATGCCGCGGCTCGCGCCGAGGATGATCGCATTCCGTCCCGCCAGTCCCAGGTCCATGAGGCACCTCCTGAGCGCGTAGGGTAGTGGAGCAGGCCGCTACGCGTGGCGGCACGGAGGCAGGCGATGGCACGGGTGGCAATCCGCGCTTTCGAGCGGGGCGACCTCGATGGGGCGGCGGAGTTGCTGGCGGAGGCGCACCGGCAGGACCGGGAGCGGCACCCCGTGCTCGCCGAGGCCCTGTCGGATGCGGGGGAGGCACGGTCCCTGCTGGCGAAGCGGCTGGAAGAGGAACGGACGGACGGCGCGGTGGCGGTCGATGGGAGCGCACTCGCCGGTTTCGCGATCGGGGAGCGCGCATCGGGGGCGCCTCCGGACAGCTACATGGGGCAGCTTTCGACGCCACGGTCGGTCAGCATCGGGTCGCGGGGGCATGGGGTCGCGGCAGGGTACGACGCCAACGCCGTCTGCCGGTTGCTCTACCGCGAACTGGCGGCCGGGTGGGCGGCAGCCGGGTACTTCCACCACTCGGTCAACGTCATCGCGGGGGACGAGCGGCTGCAGGAGGCGTGGTTCAACCTCGGTTTCGGGCGGCACGTGTCGGTCGCCGTGCGGGAGGGGACGGGGCCGGTGGCGGGGGCGGACGCGGCAGGTGTCGAGATTCGCGCGTGCGGGAGCGAGGACGTGGGGGTGCTGCTGGAGCTGGCGCGCACGCTGGGCTTCCACCACCTCGACTCACCCATGTTCATGTACTGGCCCGTGCTGCCGGAGCACGACGCGATGGCGCGCGGCTTCTTCAGCGCGCTGCTGGAGGACGCGGGGAATCCGCACTTCGTGGCCTACCGGGAGGGCGAACCCGTGGGCCTCACGAGCTTTCTCAAGCAGGGCTTCACGCCGCCGCACATGAACCTGGAGGGGAATATCTACCTGTTCATGGGGATCGTGGAGCCGGAAGCGCAGGACGGAGGGGTAGGGCGGGCGCTGCTCGACCACGGGATGGCGTGGGCGCGGGGCGCGGGGTACGAGCGCTGCACGCTGCACGTGCTCTCGGCGAACTACAGCGGCGAACCGTTCTGGTTCGCCAACGGGTTCGAGCCGGTGGAGTACAGCCTGGAGCGCCACCTCGACGAGCGGGTGGCCTGGGCGCGGGGCGGGTAGGGGGCGGTAGGCGCGCGAGCCCCCTATGATTCGCGGCACGAACGAGGAGGTACGCATGCCCGAATTCAAGACCGTGCTGTACGAGAACCTGACACCCGAGATCGTCCGGGTGCGGATGAACAGGCCGGAGGCGCGCAACGCCCAGGACCTGCAGCTGACCTACGACCTGAACGATGCCTTCGACGCGGCCAACCAGGACGACCAGGTGAAGGTCATCATCCTCAGCGGCGAAGGGCCGCACTTCAACTCCGGCCACGACATGCGCGGGGGCACCGGCGCCACGCGCGACGACTTCAAGCCGGTGGGCACGTGGGGCAACTTCGGCCTGCCGGGCGCGGAGGGCGCCATGGCGGGCGAGGAGGAGATCTACCTCCAGATGTGCCGCCGCTGGCGCAACCTGCCCAAGCCCATGATCGCCGAGGTGCAGGGCAAGACCATCGCCGGCGGCCTCATGCTCGCCTGGGTCTGCGACATCATCATCGCCTCCGACGACGCC
>JAJDUR010000041.1 GCA_022826585.1 Dehalococcoidia bacterium | reverse complement strand
TCGGACGGCTACCCGACGTATCACCTCGCGAACGTGGTGGACGACCACCTGATGGAGATAACGCACGTGATGCGGGCGGAGGAGTGGCTGCCAAGCGCGCCGCGCCACAAGTTGCTGTACGAGGCGTTCGGCTACGAGATGCCGGTGCTGGTGCACCTGCCGCTCATCCTGGGGCCGGACCGCTCCAAGCTGAGCAAGCGTCACGGCGCGGCGTCCGTGCTGGAGTTCCGCGACATGGGCTACCTGCCGGAAGCCATGTTCAACTTCCTCGCGCTGCTCGGCTGGTCGCTGAACGAGACGAGCGAGGTGTTCTCGAAAGACGAGCTCGTCGAGCACTTCACGCCGGAGCGCATCGTGGCGAGTCCGGCGGTGTTCAACATCGAGAAGCTGGACTGGTTCAACGGGCTGTACATCCGGGGCATGGACGACGACGCGCTGGCGGACGCCCTCGTGCCGTGGCTGGAAGACGAAGAGCACGGGCTGCCCGCAAGCGTACGGCCGGTGGACCGCGACTACCTCGCCAGCATCGTGCCGCTGGAGCGCGAGCGGCTGAAGCGGCTGTCGGAGGCGCCGGAGATGCTGTCGTTCTTCTTCGAGGAGCGGCTGGCCTACGACCCCGCGCTGCTCGTGCCGAAGGGACTGGACGCCGACGGCGCGCGCGCCGCGCTCGAAGCGGCGCTCACGGAAGCGGAGGGCGTAGACGACTGGAGCGTCGGCCCGCTGGAGACGGCGTACCGGGCGCTCGCGGAGCGGTCGGGCGTCAAGACGGGGCAGCTGTTCGGGGCGATACGCGTCGCGGTGACAGGCCGCACCGCCGCGCCGCCGCTGTTCGACACGCTCGCCGTGCTGGGGAAGGAGCGCTGCGTGTCGCGGTTGCGCGCCGCGCTGGGAGCGCTTTAGGGCGTCGGCAGCGCCGGTTTGCTATCATGGTTCCCTGAGCACTGGGGATTCGGCTAGTGGTAGGCCGCCTGACTCTGGATCAGGTAACGATGGTTCGAATCCATCATCCCCAGCCAACCGTTCTTCCCTGAGTCCCGCATCGTTCACCTCGACGGCGCATGCCTGACGCGCCCGCCCGGCGCTTGCGCTACACTTGCCGCGCAGTACGCAGGAGGGAGCGCCGATGACGAATAACGCTGGCGAACACCTACGGATGGGGGCCGGGCTCGGCAGGCTGAACGGGCAGGTGGCGGTGGTGACCGGCGCCGAGAGCGGCATCGGCAGGGCGACTGCCCGCCTGTTCGCCCGCGAGGGGGCGAAGGTGATCTGCGCCGACGTGGCGGAGCGGGGCAACCCGCGCACCGACCGGCTCATCGAGGCCGACGGCGGCGAGGCGCACTTCCTGCTCGGCGACGTGTCGCAGAAGGCGGTGTGTGAGGAGATGGTGAGCACCGCCATCGACCGGTTCGGCGGGCTGGACGTGGTATTCTTCAACGCCGGCACCGGCGTGCGGAAGAAGCTCCACGAGATGTCCGACGAGGAGTGGGACCACGTCATCAACCTGAACCTGTACGGCGTCTACCACGGCGTGCAGGCCGTGCTCCCGCACTTCATGGAGCAGGGGCACGGGAACATCGTCATCACCGCGTCGAGCTTCGGGCTGCGCGCGAGCCCGCGCTACCCGTCGTACAGCGCGACGAAGGCGGCGCTGGTCAACCTGACGCGGCAGCTGGCGGTCGACTACGGGCCGGAGATACGCGTGAACTGCGTCTGTCCCGGGCCCATCGACACGAACCGCATCCGCGAGTTCCCGCCACGCCCGCGCCCCATCGACGAGGACCAGCGCTACGAGGCGGGCCAGCGCGTCGCGGCGCTGCACCGCATGGGACAGCCGGAGGAGGTCGCGTACTGCGTGCTCTTCCTGGCGTCCGAGGAGGCGTCGTTCGTGACCGGCCACGCGCTCGTGGTCGACGGCGGGCAGACGATAACGGTGCAATGAGCGACCTCACTCCCGAACAGATGGCCGAGTTCCTGGAGCGGCCGCTCGTCGCGGTGATGGTGACGCTGCGTGCGGACGGGTCGCCCCACGCCATCCCGATCTGGTACGAGTACCGGAACGGCGAGTTCATCGTGTTCACGAGCGATACGTTCGTGCGCGTGAAGAACCTCCGGAGGGACAACCGCGCGGCGATCACCGTCTCGAACCACGAGGAGCCGTACATGTACGTGTCGGCGGAGGGGCCGGTCAGCATCACGTCGGAAGGCGTGGCGGAGACGGGGCTGTCGATCGCGCGGCGCTACATGGGAGAGCAGGGCGACCAGTTCCTGGAGGAGGTGCTCGACGAGCACTCGGTGCTGCTGCGGCTGACGCCGGAGCGCATCCTGACGTGGGTGTCGGACTAATCGCGGAAGTTGACGTACTGCAGGGGCTGCTCGATGCCCATCTCCTTGATGAAGGCGATGACTTCCTGCAGGTCGTCGCGCTTCTTGCCGGAGACGCGGAGCTCGTCGCCCTGTATCGCCAGTTGCACGCGGATCTTCGTGCCCTTCACCGCCTTGACGATCTTGCGGCTGAGATCGCCGTCGATGCCCTGCTTGATGGTCACCTGCTGGCGGAGACTGTCGCCGGTGGCTTTCTGGGGCGTCTCGAACACGAGCGCGGCGCTGTCGACACTACGGCGGGCGAAGTAGGTGTGGAGCAGGTCGTGCACCTGACGGAGCTGGAGGTCGTTGTCGGCGGTGACGGTGAGCGCGCCGCCCGAACGCTCGACCCCGGCCTTCGTTCCCTTGAGGTCGAAGCGCTGCTGGGTCTCGCGTTTCACGCCGTTGACGGCGTTGTCCACCTCCGTGAGATCGACCTTCGATACGACATCGAACGACGGCATACGTAACTCCTCCGATTCAGGCGTTCTTCGCCCTGCGGGCCTGACGTTCATAGTAACGCACGTAGGAGACGACGACCGGCCAGTAGGAGCGGTCGGCCTTCGCGGGGTCGGCAAAGAGGTGGGTTCGGACGTCTACCTCCATCTCGGCCTCGCTCCTGCCCGCGGCCATGCCGTCCTTGATGAGTTCGCCGAGCTCGACGGTGATGCGCTCGACGGCGTCGATGGCGAAGGCGGGATTGGAGGCGAGGAAGCCGGAGTGGACGGGCAGGAGGTACTTCGGGGCGAGGTCGCGCGCCTTGCGGATGGAGGCGATGCTGGCGTCCACGTCGAAGTAGGGGAGCGTCATCGGCGGGTCGGGAAGGAAGCGCGGCGGCTTGTAGTTACCGAGGCCGTGGCCGCAGTAGAGCGCCTCGTTCGCCTCGTCGTAGACGCCGATGTGGTCGAGCGAGTGGCCGGGCATGAAGACGATGCGGTAGGGCGCGCCGCTGCCGAAGTCGAGCGTGTCGCCGTCCTCGACCGTGACCATGTCCTCGTCCGGCACGGGGAGGATGTCGCCGAAGACGGCCTCCCACGTCTCGCCGAAGACGTCGGCGGTGCCCGCGATGAGGCGGGCGGGGTCGCGCATGAACGGCGCGCCGCGCGTGTGGAAGACGGCCTTCGCACGGGGGAGCTCCCGTACTAGCCAGCCGCTGCCGCCCGCGTGGTCTATGTGGATGTGCGACGGCACGATCCACTCGATGGCGTCGGTGTCGTGGCCGAGCTTGCGGATGGCGTCGAGCAGCTCCTCGGCGATGGAGGTGGGGCCGGGGTCGAGGATGGCGGGGTGGTCGCCGGCGACGAACCACGCAGCGTGGGGCATCGCGCCGTCGGTGAAGAGCTCGGCGGTGTCGCGTCCGTACTCGGTGCGGAACTCCCAGACGCCGGGGAAGATACGTTCGGTCTCCACGGGTGGCCTCCTGCAGAGGCTTAGGATATCAGTCCCCGTACACCAGACGCCTGCAGGTCAGGCAGCCGCCCCCCGGCGCGCGGCGCGCCACGGCTTGCGCGTGAACCGGCGACCGAGGCCCCGCTGGAGCTCGCTCCACTTACGCTCTTCTTCCGGAGTGATGAACGTCACTGCTTCGCCGGTGCGGCCCATGCGGCCCGTGCGTCCTATGCGGTGCGTGAAGAGCTGTTCCGAGTCAGGGAGGTCGTAGTTGATGACCTGACCTATGCCTTCAATGTCCAGCCCCCTGGCCGCCACGTTCGTTGCCACGAGGATGGGGGCTGCGCCAGAGCGGAAGTCGACCATCACGCGTTCACGCGCGTTCTGGCTGAGGTTCCCCTGGAGCGCGCCGACCGGATAGCCCAGTGCGTCGAGTTGCTTCGCCAGCTTCTTGACGCCGTGCTTGGTCTTGCCAAAGACGAGGACCGGTGCGTCGTCGCGCTGGTCCAAGAGCGTCTGCAGGGCCCCTATCTTGTCGCTCTTCTCGATGGAGTAGACGAGGTGCTCCACAGTAGGCACGGCCTGCATTCCGGCGTCCACTTCCACGGTCACGGGGTTGTGCAGCTGCCTGGACGCGGTCTTCGCCACCCACTCCGGCATGGTCGCGGAGAGGAGAGCCGTCTGCCGCTCGGACGGGGTCTCGCCGAGGATGGCCTCCACGTCGTGAGCAAACCCCTTGTCCAGCATCTCGTCCGCCTCGTCCAGAACGAGGAAGCGCACCGAGCGGAGGTCGAGCGTGCCTCGCCGAAGGTGGTCCAGCGTGCGGCCCGGCGTACCGATGACGATCTGGGCCCCGCTATCCAGCGCCTTTGCCTCGGGCAGCAGCGAGCGGCCGCCGTACAGCAGCGTCGTGCGCAGCCGCCGCGATGCAGCGAGGGACTCGGTGACACCGGCCACCTGGATGGCAAGTTCCCGTGTGGGCACGAGCACCAACGCCTGCACCCGCCGGAGTGACGGGTCGCAACGCTCTACGAGGGGCGCGGCGAATGCAAGCGTCTTCCCGGACCCGGTGCGCGCTTGCCCTATCACGTCACGGCCCGCCAGGAGGTGAGGGATGGACTTCTCCTGTATGGGCGTGGGCTCCGTTATGTTCATCCGGGCGATGGCGGCCCTGGTTCCTGCCTGCAGGGGGATGCCGGGAAACACAACTCCACCCTCCGATGCGCCACCGGAACCGGGTCGAGCCGCGGCTGGCAATGCCGTTGCGGGACCACCCTTCGCAGGAAGACGGCCGGCGCGACGGGCCCTGAAACATGGGGAGCAGTAGACGGGCCTACCCTGGCGAGGCCGGAAACGGACAACAGTGGGCGTACTACAGTCAGCACAAAGGGTGGAGTGTCGCTGGGTACGGTTAGTGGGACGCGGGCGGGCCGGTAGAGATTCAAAAGGCATATATAACAGGTTACGAGAGTGCGCGGGATAAGCGCAATGATTGAGTGACGCAACGAGAGCCCGCCTTACGGGACCGCCTGTACGGGTGCGGGGTGACGGCGCTGCCGGAGGCTCAGTCCCAGTGGAAGCAGGCGGCGGGGTTGTCCCAGAAGAGGCGGCGCTTGTAGCCGTCGTCGAGCTGGTCCCAGCCGAGGACGAGGTCGACCGAGTCGGGGAAGCGGGACTCGGCGTGCGGGAAGTCGGAGCCGAACATCAGGACGTGGTCGCCCATCATCTCGCGCACCATGCGGATCATGTCTGGCCCCTCGTGGAGGACGACGGCGGCGAAGAAGCGTCCACCGGTCATGTACTCCTCCATCGTGTGCTGGAGGTCCTCCGCGACGTAGCCCATGTAGTGCACCTGGTCCTCCATGCGCTTCATCCAGAAGGGGAGCCA
>JAJDUR010000015.1 GCA_022826585.1 Dehalococcoidia bacterium | reverse complement strand
GCGCGTGCAGCAGGACGGCATCCTCTCGGAGACGCGCAAGCGCCAGCACTACGAAAAGCCGAGCGTGAAGCGCAAGAAGAAGGAAGCAGCGCGCCTGCGGAAGCTGCGGAAGAAGCAGCTTCGGGCGGAAGCGCGAGCCCGCTCGGGCCGGTAACCCTCTTCCCGTGGTAGACCTGAAAGAGCGCATCCAGAGCGACCTGCGCGCGGCGATGCTCGCGAAGGACGAGCCGCGCAAGTCGGCCCTGCGCATGCTGACGGCCGCGATCAAGAACGCGGAAATCGAGGCGGGTGACGAGCTGGCAGAGGGCGACCTGCTGGTGGTCGTCCAACGGCAGGTGAAGCAGCGTCGGGAGAGCATCGAGGAGTTCCGCAAGGGCGGCCGCGACGACCTGGTGGAGCGGGAGGAGGCGGAGCTCGAGGCGTTCGCGGGCTACCTGCCCGAGGAGGCGAGCCGCGAGGAGATCGAGGAGGCCGCGCGCGCCACGGTCGAGGAGACGGGCGCCTCGGGACCGCGCGACATGGGCAAGGTCATGCCGGTACTGGTCAAGAAGTTCCAGGGCCGGGCGGACGGACGCGTGATCAGCGAGATCGTGCGGGGGCTGCTGGGCTAGGCTCGCGCCTCTTCGGGGAGTGGTTGGGGGGCCCTGGGCTCGATGCCACGCTCCGCGCACACTTCGAGGTAGGCATCGATTGAAACCCGGAACTCACGCTTGATGCCTGCGACATCAGTGGCCCAGGCGTCGGCAATTGAGTAGGAACCGCTGTTGACGACGTGGGCGTACAGCACTTCGGCATCATCGTCGTACACGACTTCGCCAACGTAGCCCTTGTACTCCAGCATCACTCCGCTCCTGTCCGCTCAATGAATCTTACCAAGCCCCGGACGGCAGGTCGCTGCATTTCTGGCCGGGGATGAGGCTTGTGCACCACCATGGTCTCGCTCCCCAGGCTTACGGCTACGCGAGAACCAGCCCTCTCCTCCAATTCAGCATTCAGAGCCAAGAGGAGGGACTCGACCTCCGCCCAGCGGATGTCTGGGGGCGTGGGCGCAGCGCGCATCCGCTCCAGGGTTCGACGATGTCGCCTCGACAGGGCTGGCATTGCCCCTAGCCGGCCTCCTCGTCAGGGAACCCGAGCTCGCGGCGCACGAGCGCGCCGATGACCTCGGCCGCGCTCTGGCCCGGCTCGGCTCCGGCCACGAGGGAACTCTTGGTGAGGGCGAAGGCGAACTCGTGCTCGGGATCGGCGAAGCCGATGGCGCCCCCGGCTCCGGGGTGGCCGAAGGTGGTGGTGCGGGGCCCCATCGCGGTAATGGGGCCGGTCTGAAAGTAGCCGAGGGCCTTGCGCACTGGCTGCTGGATGACCATGTCGGTGTCGTCGGTCTGGAAGCGGGTGGCGGTGCGAACGCGGTCCTCGGGAAGGATGCGGACGCCGTCGAGCTCGCCGCCGTTGCCGAGGGCGGCATACATGCGCGCCAGCGAGCGGGCGTTCATGAGGCCTCCGTGGGCGGGCAGGGCGGCGCGGCGCACGACAGGGTTGTTGTAAGGCTCGGCGAGGATGCCGACGGCGGGCGGGATGGCCCGCGTGATGAGCGCGTCGGGCGGGGCGGGCGGGAGGTCGGGGCGGGGACCGTCGACGAGGGTCGCGACGCGTGATTCATTGGCGTCGTCGATGCCCATGTGGATGCCGTCGAGGCCGAGGGGCGCGCAGATCTCGTCCTGGACGAACCGGTTGATGGGACGGCCGTCGGCGCGGCGGATGATCTCGCCAAGGATCCAGCCGAAGGTGTAGGCGTGGTAGCCGGTGCGCGTTCCGGGCTCCCAGAGGGGTTCGAGCGCGGCGATGGACTCGCACATGTGGTCCCAGTCGGACATGGATTCGGGCGTGACGCCGTCGGGCATCTGGGGAACACCGGCGCGGTGGGTGAGGGCGTGGCGGATGGTGGCGTACTGCTTGCCCCGCTGTGCGAACTCGGGCCAGTGCGCGGCGATTGGCTCGTCGTAGGCGAGGACGCCGCGCTCGACGAGCATGTGAATGGCAGTAGCGGTAACGCCCTTGGTGCAGGAGAAAGACGTGAAGAGGGTTCCACCATCGACGGGGCGTCCGGAGGCGACATCGGCGAGCCCGGCCCAGGTGTCGACGACGAGTTCGCCGTGGTGGTAGGCGGCCACCTGCAGCCCGGATTCCGGGCCGCCGGCAATGAGCTCCTCCAGAGCCGCAGTGACGCGCTCGTTGATGTCCGCCATGGGTCCGCCTTTCGCAGGGAAGCTGGGCCGGCACGGGAGCCGGCCGCGGCGTAACGATACGCGCTCGGAGGTGGCAGGGCGGGGCGGGGCCCGCCGGTCCCTCTGCTATCATCCGAGGCCACCTCATGCTGCGCCGCCGTCCTGATCCGGTCGTTACGCGCGGGGGCGCGGCTGCCTTTGGCATCGTCATCGCCATTGGCGCGATCGCGCTGGCGATCCCGCTGCTGCCCGGAGAGAGCGCGCCCCGCGAAGGCGACATCGCGCCGCGGGCGTTCGCGGCCGTGCGCGAGAGCGAGTACGTCTCCGTTGAGTTAACGGAGGAGGCCCAGAACGAGGCCGCAGCGGCCGTCGAGCCGGTGATGGCTTCCCTCACCGAGGTTCCCGCCGAGCAGCTGCGGTTGCTGGCAACGCTGTTCGAGGAGGTGGCGCGGCTGCGGCTGCGGTCGGAGCTCTCCTCCGAGGAGCGGTTGGAGGCGCTGGGCGAGTCGCCGTCGGGGATGGGGTTGGGGCAGGCCATTCGATCGACGCTGCTCACCTTGAGTGTCCAGAACCTGGAAGACCTGCGGGCCGCCTCCGTGGAGGGGGTGAGCGCCATCCTGAGCTCCCCGCTTCGCGAGGAAGACAAGGCCAATCGCATCGAGGCGTACCTGCTGGTGGGGACGGTGCCGTCATTCCAGCGGGGAGAGGGAGCGCTGCGGGAGCTGCTCGACGCGTTCGTGGCGCCGACGGTGGCGCTGGACGAGCAGACGACGCTGGGCCTGCGCCAGGAGGCGAGGGATGCGGTGGGGCAGGTGCTGGTGACCTACGCGCCGGGCGAGGTGATCGTGGAGGAGGGGCAGACGCTGGACGCCGTCGCCATCGAGGCGTTGCGGGAAACGGGCGTCATCGACGAGGGGTTCGACTACTACGACCTGGGAGCGGGACTGCTGATGGGGGCGGCCCTGGGGACGGTGCTGGGGGTGTACCTCTACCGGCTGCAGCCATTCGAGCGCCCGGCGGAGCGCCGGGGGTTGATGACGCTGCTGGCGGTGCTGGGGACGCTCGTCGCGGTGCGGGTGGCGCTGCCGGAGTTGCTGCCCGACACCGAAGGGCGGTTCTTCGCCTACGCGATGCCGGTGGGGGCGGCAGCGCTGGTGGTGTCGTCGGTCTCGGCGCCGCGCTTCGGGGCGATGGTGGCGGTGGTGGTGGCGCTCTACGCGGGGTTCATCGCGGCCACGGCGCCATCGCTGGCGGGAGCGGCGTTCACGAGCGCGCTTGAGCCGCTGGAGCTGGTGATCGCCTACGCGGCGGCCGGACTGGCGGGGGCGGCGGCGATGCAGCGGACGGAACGCCTGGGCCGGTTCGCGGCGGCGGGCGTGGCAGTGGGGGTGGCCACGGGGGCCGTGCTGCTGGCCTTCTGGATGCTGACGGAGCAGCGAGAGACGGAGGGGCTGGGGTGGCTGGCGCTGGCGGCCGCAATCGCAGGAGGGGGCTCCTCGGTCATCGGCCTGGGGCTACACGTCCTGCTCTCGATGGCGCTGCGGGTAACGACGCGAATGCAGCTGATGGAGCTGGCCCAGGCCGGGCACCCGATCCTGCAGGAACTGCAGGAGAAGGCGCCGGGCACGTTCCACCACAGCATGCTGGTGGGGACGCTGGCCGAGCAGGCGGCGAGCCGCATCGGGGCGGACTCGCTGCTGGTTCGGGCGGGCGCGTACTACCACGACATCGGGAAGATGGAGCGGCCCGAGTACTTCGTCGAGAACAACATCGAGCGCGGCGTGAGCCCACACGACAGCCTCGCGCCGGAGGCGAGCGCCCGCATCATCCACGGGCACGTGTTCGACGGGATGGACCTCGCGCGGAGGCGCCGCCTGCCGGCGATCGTGGGGGACTTCATCCCGCAGCACCACGGCACGCGGCTGGTCGACTTCTTCTACGCGAAGGCGATGGAGCGGGGGGAAACGGACGCGGAGGAGTTTCGCTACCCGGGACCGCGCCCGCAGGCGAAGGAGCAGGCGATCGTGATGCTGGCGGACTCGTGCGAGGCGCTCGTGCGCGCGACCCAGCCAGAAACGCACGAGGAGATCGACGACCTCGTGAACGGGGTGTTCGCGGAGCGGCTGGCGGAGGGCCAGATGGACGAGTGCGACATCACCATGCACGAGCTGCAGGTGGTGGCGGCGAGCTTCCGGAGCACGCTGCGAGCGGTCTACCACCCACGCATCGAGTACCCGGATACGCCCGAGGTGAGCGACCCGGTGGAGGCGGAGGGGTAGGACCCGGAGCGGCCGGGGGCCGCTGCTATACTGCGGAGAGGCCACCCAAAGGCCGCGATCGAGGACTGATGCGCTTCGCCGTCGTGCGCTTCCCCGGGACCTGGAGCGACCGCGATACCGAGCACGTGCTGGCGGACGTCCTCGGGCATGAAGCGGAGATCGTGTGGCACCGGGAAACCTCGCTGGCGGGGTTCGACGCGGTCGTGCTGCCGGGGGGCTTCTCCTACGGGGACTACCTGCGCTGCGGCGCGATCGCGCGCTTCTCGCCGATCATGGAGGAGGTGGTGCGGGCAGCGGAGGGAGGGCTGCCGGTGATCGGCATCTGCAACGGGTTCCAGGTGCTGTGCGAGAGTGGCCTGCTTCCGGGGGCGCTGATCCGCAACCGCAGCCTGCGCTTCCGCTGCGAGTGGACGCACCTGCGCTGCGAGAGCGACGGGTCGCCGTGGACGGCCGGCATCGGGGAGGGCGAGGTGCTGCGGGTGCCCATCAGCCACGGCGAGGGAAACTACCAGGCCGATCGGGCGACGCTCGACGAGCTGGAGTCGGCCGGACGGGTGGTGTTCCGCTACTGCAACGAGCGGGGAGAGGTCACGCCTGGCTCGAATCCGAACGGGAGCGCGCGCAACATCGCGGGCATCCGCAACGAGGCGGGGAACGTGGTGGGGATGATGCCGCACCCCGAGCGGGCAGGCGAAGCGTTAACGGGCGGGGCCGACGGGAATCGCATCTGGCAGTCACTGGTCGAAGCCGCAGCCGGCGCCGCGGTCTGAGAGGAGCGTACCCATGACGATGATGAACTCGGAGTAT
>JAJDUR010000118.1 GCA_022826585.1 Dehalococcoidia bacterium | reverse complement strand
CCAGGCGCGCGCCCTCGGCCGCGATGCGCAGATCGCACGCCAGCACGATCTCGAGGCCGCCGCCGAGCGCGAGGCCGTTCACGGCCGCGATGAGGGGCTTCGTGACCGTCTGCCCGCGCATGATCGTGTCGGGCTCGTCGTAGCGGTTCCCGCGCGGGTCGTCGATCAACGTCGGAATCGTTTCCTTCAGGTCCGCGCCCGCGCTGAACGCCCGTCCCCCCGCACCCGTGACAATGCCCACCCAGACATCGTCGTCCGCCTCGAGCTTCGCGCACGCCTCGGAGAACTCGCTCCACGTCTCGAGATCGATCGAGTTGAGGGCATCCGGTCGGTTGATGGTGATGGTCGCGATGTGATCGCTGACTTCGTACAGCAGTGCCACGCCTGCCTCCCGTTAGTTGTATTCGAAGAATCCGCGGCCGCTCTTGCGGCCAAGGTGGCCGAGCGAGACGAGCCGTCGCAGCGTTGTTGGCGCCTTGAATCGCGCTTCGCCGTACTCCTCGAACATGGCGTCGCTGATGTGGATCATCGTGTCCAGCCCGATCAGGTCCGCCGTCGCCAGCGGTCCCAGCGCGTGGTTCAGCCCCACCTTGCACGCCTGGTCCACGTCCTCGGCGGAGGCGATGCCGCCCTCCACCATGTGGATCGCGTCGAAGATGAAGGGCACCAGCAGCCGGTTCACGATGAAGCCCGGCGAGTCCTTCACCCGCACCGTCAGCCGGTCGATCGAGTCGCAGAACGCCATGGCCGCGTCGATCGTCTCCTGCGAGGTGCTCTCCGAGGAGATCACCTCCACCAGCGGCAGCACCGTCGGCGGGTTGAAGAAGTGGATGCCGATGACCTGCTCGGGACGCCCCGAAGAGGCCGCCATCTCGCTGAGCGATAGCGACGAGGTGTTGCTCGCGAGGATCGTGCCTTCCTTGCAGACCTCCCCCAGCGTCTCGAAGAGGTCCTTCTTGACCGGCAGGTCCTCAACCACGGCCTCGATCACGAGGTCGCTTGAGGCCAGCCCGTCGATGGACTCGACCCCCTGCAGGCGAGCCAGCGTGCGGTCGTGCCGCTCGCGGCTGAGCCGCCCGCGCCCGACGTCGCGGCCGAGGCGGCGCCGGATGGTCGCCAGCCCTTGCTCCAGCCGCTCGGGCTCTTCTTCGGTTACGCGGACGCGGTAGCCGTGCGCCGCGCAGATCTGGGCGATTCCCGCGCCCATGATCCCGCAACCAACCACGCCCACTTCCCGGATGTTCATCAGTTTCCCTTCCTGACCACCGGTCCCGCGCCCTCAGCGGACCGCCCCGCATTGTCGCACACGAGTCGGGAACGCTCCGGCGCTCAGGCGATCTCGTGGCCCGCCAGCGTTTCCAGCGCCTTTACGAGTCCGGAGTGGTCGAGATCGCTCCAGCCCTGCGCCGCGCAGGCGTTCATAAGCTCCTGCGCCGTGGCCGCGTTCGGCAGGCTGATCCCCAGCGCCCGCGCCCCCTGCAGCGCCAACCCGAGATCCTTCTGGTGCAGCGCAATCCGGAACCCCGGGTCGAAGGTGCGGTCGACCATGCGCTGGCCGTGCACCTCCAGGATGCGCGACCCCGCGAAGCCGCCCATCAGGGCTTCGCGCACGCGCCCTGGGTCGACGCCCGCCTTCGATGCGAAGAGCAGCGCCTCTCCCACCGCCTCGATCGTGAGCGCCACGATGATCTGGTTCGCCACCTTGCAGGTCTGCCCCGCCCCCACGTCGCCGACAAGCGTGATGTTCGCCCCCATCAGCTCCAGCAGGGGCCGCACGCGCTCGAACGTCTCGCCGCTGCCCCCCGCCATGATCGTGAGACTCGCGCCCTTCGCCCCCACCTCGCCCCCGGAGACCGGTGCGTCGAGGTAGTCGCACCCCTTCTCCGCGATGCGCTCGGCGAACTGCTTCGTCTCGATCGGCGAGATCGAGCTCATGTCGAGCACGGTCGTGCCCGACTGCAACCCCTCGGCCACGCCTCCCGCCCCGAAGAGCACCTCCTCCACGTCGGGCGTGTCCGGCACCATCGTGATGACGACCTCGCTGCGCGCCGCCGCCTCCGCCGCCGTCGCGCACTCGACCGCGCCCCCCTCCAGCAGCTCCTCCGGCAACGGCGAGACGTGCCGTACGACGAACAGCTCGTGGCCGGCGGCCTGCAGGTGCCCCGCCATCGGCCGCCCCATGATCCCCAGCCCGATGAACGCGATTCGCGTCATGACCCCTCCTCACTCTCTCGATACTCGGCGAGCCACTCCAGTCCCGCCTCGGTCGTCGTCGCCGGCGCGTACTCGCACCCCACCCAGCCTTCGTAGCCGATGGCGTCCAGGTGGTCCAGGAAGAACCAGTAGTTCACTTCGCCCGTGCCCGGCTCGTGGCGTCCCGGGTTGTCGGCGATCTGGATGTGCCCGATGACTTCGAGGTTCTCCTCGACCGTGCGGGCCAGGTCGCCCTCCATGATCTGCATGTGGTACGCGTCGTACTGCAGCCCCACGAGGCCGTCCCCGATCTCCTCGATGACCGCCAGTCCCTGCGCGCTCGTGTTCAGAAAGAAGCCGGGGATGTCGCGCGTGTTGATCGGCTCGATCAGCAGTTGCAGGTCGGCCTCGCGCAAGGCCTCGCCCGCGTAGCGCAGGTTCTCGAGGAGGGTTTCGACCGCTTCCTCGGTCGAGACATCCTCTGGCGGGATTCCGGCCAGGCAGTTCGCGCGCGGGCAGTCGAGCGCCTGCGCGTAGCGGATGGCTGCTGCGACTCCCTCGCGAAACTCCTCGATCCGGCCCGGGTGGCAGGCTAGGCCGCGCTCCCCCGCCGCCCAGTCCCCCGCCGGCAGGTTGATGAGCGCCTGCGTCAGCCCGTGCTCGCGCAGGCGCTCGGCCAGGGCCTCCTCGGGGTGCTCGTACGGGAAGGGGTACTCGACTGCCTCGAACCCGTGCTGCTTCGCCAGGGCGAAGCGGTCGAGGAACGGGGCCTCGGTGAAGAGGAAATTCAGGTTTGCCGCGAATCGAACCATCCGCAGCATGATACGGCGCAGACGTTTCTCCGGCGTGTTACCAGCCTTCACGCTTCCGCCCGCTAGAATGGAACCATCACCAACGGAGCACGCCGATGTTCATCGCGATGAACCACTTCAACGTCAACCCCGACCGCGGGCAGGATTTCGAGGAGGTCTGGAAGGGCCGCGAGAGCTACCTCAAGGACCTTGACGGCTTCGTCCAGTTCTCCCTCCTCAAGGGCGACGATCCCGGCGACTACATCTCCCACACCATCTGGGAGTCCCGCCAGGACTTCCTCAACTGGGCCCAGTCCGACCACTTCCGCCGCGCCCACGAGCAATCGGGCCCCGCCAAGGGCGTGCTCGAAGGCCATCCCCATGCGAAGTTTTACGAGGCCGTCATCGTCGAGCAGGGAGCGAACGCCCCTGTCGGCTGAGCCCCCGGAAGACAATCCGCTCCTCCCGGAGCACTTCCGCCGCGTCGACGAGTCCGACGACTCGCTCTTCTACGTCCAGCCGCGCCTCGTCAACCACATCGACGACGCGGCCATCGCCGCCCTCGGCGACTTCTATCGCGAGACCTTCCCCGAAGGCGGCCACCTCCTCGACCTCATGTCGAGCTGGGTCTCCCATCTCCCCTCGGACGTGACCTACGGGGGCGTGACCGGCCTCGGCCTGAACCAGGTCGAGCTCAAGAACAATCCCGTCCTCTCCCGCCGCACCGTCCACAACCTGAACGAGAACCCCACGCTGCCCTACGACACAGACGAGTTCGACGGCGCCATCATCAGCGTCTCCGTGCAGTACCTGACCCGCCCCGTCGAGGTCTTCGCCGAGGTCGGCCGCGTCCTCAAGCCCGGGGCGCCCTTCGCCATCACCTTCTCCAACCGCATGTTCCCGACGAAGGCCGTCCGCATCTGGCAGCTGTTCGGCGACGGGCAGCGCGCCAACCTCGTCGCGCTCTACTTCGAGCTCTCGAAGGCGTTCGAGAAGGCCCGCGCCTTCGACGTCAGCCCCAACCCCGGCCGCTCCGACCCCGTCTACGCCGTCGTCGCAACGGCGCTCCATCCGGCCTCCGACTCCGAGGAGACCGGCATCACGTGAAGGTCCTCGGGCGGCAGCTCCACCGTCCACGACTTCTGCCCCTCCACCCCCAGCACCTCGTAGGGCCGCGCCGCGATCTCGACCTCGATCGACGGCTCCAGCGCTGACTCGAACCGCAGCGTGTGCGTCGCCCCGTAGGCGAGCTCCTCGCGGATCGTCCCGCGCACGAGGTTCGGATGACCGGGGTCGTCCGCGTCCAGCCGCCTCAGGTTCACGCGCTCCGCCCGTATCGCGACGTCGACCGCTTCCCCCTCCCGTGGACGCCAGCCGTTCGGCAAGGGCGTCAGCAGCCGCGCGCCCCCCGTCTCCACCACCAGCTCCCCGTTCCGCTCGGCCACGACCCGCCCCCGCAGGATGTTCGCGACTCCCGTCAGCTCGGCCACCCGCCGGTTCGCCGGCGCCCGGAAGACGCGTTCGCGCGCCTCGAACTGCAGCAGGCGGCCCGCATCAAACACCGCCAGCCGGTCGGCCACCAAGTGCGCCTCCCGCAGGTCGTGCGTCACGAAGATGACGCTCAGGTCGAGCTCGCTGCGAAGCCGGATCAGCTCGCGCCGCAGCTCCACCCGCAGCGACTCGTCGAGCGCGCTGAACGGCTCGTCGAGCAGCAGCAGGCGCGCGTCCCGCGCGAGCGCCCGCGCCAGCGCGACGCGCTGTTGCTGCCCCCCGCTCAGCGAGCGTGGCCTGCGGTCTTGGAACTCGACCAGGTGCATGAGGTCGAGGAGTTCCCCGAGCCGGTCGGCTCTCGCCTCGCTCGTCATCCCGAAGGCAACGTTCTCTGCCACGGTCATGTGCGGAAAGAGCGCCAGGTCCTGCACGACGTACCCGATCGGGCGTCGTTGCGGGGGCAGGTCGAGGCCGCTGCCCGAATCGAACACGGGCTCGCCCCCGATCACGATGCGCCCGGCATCCGGCCGCAGCAGGCCGGCGATCAGCTGCAGGGTCAGGCTCTTCCCCGCTCCCGAGTGCCCGAACAGCACGACGATCTCGTTGCCCGCCTCGAATCGGGCATCGTAGGAGAAGTCTCCGAGCTGGGTTCGCGCCGCGAAGTCGAGCGTCATGCCAGTCCCTGCCTTCTTGTCGAGAGGAGCCAGAACGCCGCCAGCGCCACGAGCGCCACGGCCAGCAGCAGGATCGCGAGGGCGACCGCCGTGGTCAGTCCGTCCGCGCTCTCGAAGGCGCTCAGGATGGCGAGCGGCATCGTCTGGGTCTCGCCCTGCAGGTTCCCCGCGAAGATGAGCGTCGCCCCCAGCTCGCCAAGCGCCCGTGCCCAGCACAGCGCCGCTCCCGCCGCCAGCGACGGCCAGCTCAGCGGCAGCACGATGCGCACGAACGCCCGCAGCCTCGATGCCCCCAGCGTGTGCGCGACCCGCTCGTACTGGCTGTCGACGCTGGCGAAGCCCGCCCGCGCCGCCCGCACGTAGAACGGCGTCCCCACGAACAACTGCGCCATGATCACCGCCACCGTGCTGAACCCGAGCGTCAGCCCGAACCACTCGTCCAGCGGCGCCCCCAGCAGCCCCTTCCGCCCGAACGCCGTCAGCAGGGCCACGCCCGCGATGGTCGGGGGCAGCACGATGGGCAGGTCGATGAGCGCCTCCACCGCCCCCTTCCCCGGGAAGCGTGCGTGCGAGAGCCAGTACGCGACCGGCGTGCCTGCGACTACCGCGATCACGAGCGCCACCGCCGAGGTCCACAGCGAGAGCGCGAGCGCGTCCGCCGCCGTGCTGCTCGTGATCGCGTCCCAGGCGCCGCCGTCCCCGATGCCTCGTTCCAGCAGGCCCGCGAACGGCAGCAGGAAGAACACCGCGAACACTGCGATCAGCAATGCCAGCCCTGCGTGGGGCGCGCGCGCCCTCAGCGCCGTCATGGCGTCGCCCCCACGGCCGCGAAGCCGTGGCGCGCAAGCGTGGCCGCCCCCTCCGGGGAGGTCGCGAACGCTACGAACGTCGCGGCCGCGTCGCTGCCGGACAGGAGCGCGATGCGGTACTCCGCCGCCACCTGGAACCGTTCGGGAACGGGCACGGCCCGAACGCCGTTCGCCCCCGCCAGGTCGGTCGCGTACACGATGGCCGCGTCTGCCTCCCCCAACTCGACCTTCGCTAGGGCCGCGCGCACGTTGGCCTCGTTGCTCCGCACGTTCGCGAGGAC
>JAJDUR010000046.1 GCA_022826585.1 Dehalococcoidia bacterium | reverse complement strand
GGAGACGAGGGCGGAGATGGGCAGCACGTAGTAGACGAACTGCGGCGTGGCGTACCAGAAGTACTCCAGGACCATGTCGAGCGTCGTATCGCCCCGGAACAGCCGGTCGGAGATCTCGAGAAAGGTGGTGATGTAGAAGATACCGAGGAGACCGACGAACGCAAGGGCGACGAGCCTGAGGTACTGCTTGGCGACGTAGCGATCCAGCAGGTTCGGGCCCCAGCCGAGGCCGCCCCCCAGGCTCACCCCGCTTCCCGCTCCCGCGGCTGGCGTCGGAGCCGGCGGAACCGGCCCGCCCGGCGGTGCGGGGGGGCGTCCGCGGAGGCGGAACAGAACGGAGAGGATGCGGTCTTCCCCGAAGCGGGCGCGCCATGCGAGCAGCAGCACGCCGGTCCCGCCCAGCACGATGTTGCAGACCCACAGGGCCCAGTGCGGCGAGACGAGGGCGCTCCTCGCCAGCCCCATGGCGCCGAACATGAGGATGTAGTACGCGAAGATGACGCCGATGCCCAGGGCGAAGCTCGCGAGCTTGCCGTCCTTGCGGGTGCTGACCCCCAGCGGGAGGCTGATGAAGGCGAACACGAGGCAGGCGACCGGGAGGGAGAACCTCTGGTGGATCGCCATGATCGGGTTGTGCGCCGGGAGCTCCCGGGACTCCAGCTCCGCCGCGTGCGCCCGCAGCTCGGCGATGGTCATCTCGTTCTCGCCGGGCGGCAGGGCGCTGTCGGGGAAGACGTCGTCGAACTCGAGGCCCAGCACGATCTCGTCGAACCGGTTGACGTTGTAGGTGGAGGGCTCGGCCCGGTCGACGTCGTGCGCGGCCCCCGAGGTCAGCACGATGTCGACCTGCCTGCGAGCCGGGTCGAGGACGATGCGCCCCTCGTCGGCGATGTAGGTCTGTGGCGCCTCGGTGTCCCGCGTGTCGGCGAGGAAGACGCCGGACCAGCCGGTACCCAGGAGATCGACCTCGTCGACGTAGAGGGCCATCTTCGGCAGGCCCTCGTAGAAGACGCGCGCCTTCACGTCGTTCTCCGTCCCTGCCGCGACCGTCTCGAAGACGATGTCGCGAAACCGCTGATTGGCGTCCGGCAACACCATGACGAGGGTGTAGCAGGTGGCGGCGGCGGCCACGACGGCCAGGGCGACGACGGGTCGCAGCAGCCGGGTGATGCTCACGCCGCACGCCTGCATGACGACGATCTCCCGATCTCCCGACATCCGGCCGAGGCCCATCAACAGGCCGAGCAGCACCGCCATCGGAATCGTGATGCCGAGCCCCTGCGGCACCAGCAACAGCAGGAGCTCCGCGATCGTCCAGCCGCCCACGCCCTTGGCGATCAGCTCCTGAGCCACCTCCATGATCGGCGGGATCAGCAACAGGAACGTGAAGACCAGCAGGCTCAGGAAGACCAGCGGCAGCGTCTCGCGCAGGATGTAGCGGTCGATGATGCGGAACATCACGTTCGATTGTACCAAGTCGCCCGCCCGTAGCGGCGGGGTAGTCTCCGCTCCGCGCCCGAAGAGCCCGCTCGACTACACTCCCGGAGGGTTCGACCTGAGGTTTGGCGGCGATGTCGGCCGGCCGACGGTTGCCTCACCCGTATCCCTCGCCAGTGATCTCAGGATGCCCGTAGCATTCACTCACCGAGACCCGGCGAGCACCGCCGCGCCAACGTCGAACCGCAGCACCATCGCGGAGCCCCCGCAACGCCGCCGACCACCACGACCCAACCGAGCCCTTGATCGGACCCACGAACCACAGCACCACCATTGAGCCCGCGTAGCGCCACGTCGAACCGCAGCACCACCGCTGAGCCCCCGCAACTCCGCCGAGCCCCCACGCCCCAGCCGCCCCCTTGATCGGACCCACGAAGTGGGACCGATAAGGGATGTTATGTTAACTTCGGCATCCAAAACGCCCGGGCACGGCAAAACTGCCCGCGAAAAGGCCGCCTCTCGGGAGCTTCGCTGGAACTCGCCCGGACGTCTGCCGCTCCGAAAGACTCGGCGCGGCCGCCGTTCGGTCACTCGGCCCGCTTCAGCTCCTCGATGATCTCCGTGAGGGCCGAGATGATCTCCTCGCGCTCGACGTCGGACTTCCGGAACCTGAGGTTGAGGTTGAAGCTCTTCGCGGGCGGGACGTACTTGAACACGAAGGCCTTGGGGCGCCCCGGCTTCTGCTTGTCGCTCTGCCTGGCCGCCACCGCTCGCGCCTGCTCGCGCGTCGCCTGGCCGCCCCCTCGCGTGAGCTGCTCGATGAAGGCCACCATCTTCTTGGCGTCGCCCTGCCTGACCACCTGCAACAGCAGCGACTTGGAGGTGATGTCGGCCAGCCGACACAGCTCCCGGACCTCGTCCGGCATGGCCTGGAGGGCGAGAGACTCGGTGACGGAGGTGCGCGACTTCCCGATCTTCCTGGCGACCTCCTCGTGCTTGTAGCCGTGCCCGAGGACGAGCGACTGCAGCGCCTCCGCCTCTTCGAACGGGCTGATGTCCTTGCGCTGGAGGTTCTCGATGAGGGCGATCTCGATCATCTCGTCGTCCGCGACCTCGCGGATGACGACCGGCACCTCGGC
>JAJDUR010000110.1 GCA_022826585.1 Dehalococcoidia bacterium | reverse complement strand
GAACTCCCGGTACTCCGCCTCCCCCTTCAGCCCCAGGACCTTCGTGATCGCCGCCGTCAGCGTCGTCTTCCCGTGATCCACGTGCCCGATCGTCCCCACGTTTACGTGCGGCTTCGTCCGCTCAAATTTCTCCTTCGCCATCGGTCCCTTTCGCTCCTTGTGTGTGATCAGACAGCGCCGACCGCCGCTCGCTCGACGAGGGTGGCGGAGACACTTTGGGGTACGGGTTCGTACCGGTCGAATTCCATGGTGTAGGTCGCCCGTCCCTGGGTGAGCGAGCGGAGATCGGTGGAGTAGCCGAAGGTCTGGGCGAGCGGCACGGTCGCGGTGACGATCTGGAGCCTGCCCATGGAGTCCTGGCTGACGACATGACCGCGACGGCTGTTGAGGTCGCCGACGACGGTCCCGAAAAAGTCCTCGGGGACGCGCACCTCGATGCGCATGAGCGGCTCGAGGAGCACTGGCTGGGCGTGCTTGAGCGCTTCGCGCATACCGAGGATGGCCGCGTTCTTGAAGGCCATCTCGGACGAATCGACGGCGTGGGAGGAGCCGTCGACGAGGGAGACGTGGACGTCGAGCACGGGGTAGCCGGCGACGGGGCCGGAGTCGAGCGACTCCTCGGCGCCGGAGCGCACGGCGGAGATGTACTCGGTGGGGACGGAACCGCCGACGACCTTGTTCTCGAAGACAAAGCCGTCGCCGTTCTCGCCGGGCTCGACCTCGAGCTCGACGACGCCGTACTGGCCGCGGCCGCCGGTCTGGCGGACGAAGCGGCCCTCGGCGGCG
Source organism: Dehalococcoidia bacterium (assembly GCA_022826585.1). GTDB lineage: Bacteria > Chloroflexota > Dehalococcoidia > Tepidiformales > Tepidiformaceae > UBA2991. The sequence continues at coordinate 25,754 of JAJDUR010000110.1, read as the reverse complement.
GCGGGGCGGCGGATGGCCTCGCGGTAGCTCACCTGCGGGCGGCCGACGTTGGCCTCGACGCGGTGCTCGCGCTTCATGCGGTCGACGATCACCTCGAGATGGAGCTCGCCCATGCCGGAGATGATGGTCTGGCCCGTCTCGTCGTTGAAGCGCCAGTGGAAGGTGGGGTCCTCTTCGCTGAGCTTCTGGAGGGAATCGGCCATGCGCTCCTGGTCGGGCTTGGAGCGAGGCTCGAGGGCGACGCTGATGACCGGCTCGGGGAAGGCGATGCCCTCGAGCACGACCGGCGCGTCGGCATCGCAGAGGGTGTCGCCCGTGAACGTCTGCTTGAGGCCGACGGCAGCGCCGATGCCGCCTGCGTAGAGGGCATCGACCTCTTCGCGGTCGTTGGCGTGCATGCGCAGGAGGCGGCCGATGCGCTCGCGGCGGCCCTTGGCGCTGTTCCAGACTGAGCCGCCGGAGCGGAGGACGCCGCTGTAGACGCGGACGTAGGCGAGTCGCCCGACGTATGGGTCGGCGACGATCTTGAAGGCGACGGCGCTCAGGGGAGCGTCGTCGTCCGCCGGGCGCTCGATCTCGGTCCCGTCGAGCGCGTCGACGCCCTGCACGGGGGGAACGTTCTCCGGGGAGGGAAGGTAGTCGATGACGGCGTCGAGGAGGGGCTGGAGGCCCTTATTCTTGAGGGCGGAGCCGCAGAGGACGGGGGTGATGGTGTTGGCGAGCGTGGCGCGGCGGATGGCGGCGCGCAGCTCGTGGCCGTTCACGTGGTGGCCCTCGATGTAGCTGATGGCGACCTGGTCGTCGACGTTGCCGATCTGCTCGACGAGCGTTTCGCGGGCGGCGGCGGCCTCGGCCATGAGGTCGGCGGGGATCTCGCCGCGGATGGCTTCCTCGCCCTTCTCGCCGCCGAAGGTCCAGCAGATCATCTCGGTGAGATCGATGACGCCGCTGAACGTCTCTTCCGCGCCGATGGGTATCTGGACGGCGACGGGGTTGGCATCGAGGCGGTCGATCATCATCTGCTGGGTGCGGGCGAAGTCGGCGCCCACGCGGTCCATCTTGTTGACGAAGCAGATGCGGGGGACGGAGTAGCGGTCGGCCTGGCGCCAGACCGTCTCGGACTGGGGCTCGACGCCGGCGACGGCATCGAAGACGACGACGCCGCCATCAAGGACGCGCAGCCCGCGCTCGACCTCGGCGGTGAAGTCGACGTGGCCGGGAGTGTCGATGATGTTGACGAGGTGGCCGTTCCACTCGGCGCTGGTGGCGGCGGCGGTGATGGTGATGCCGCGCTCCCGCTCCTGCTCCATCCAGTCCATGGTGGCGGTGCCCTCGTGGACCTCGCCGATCTTGTAGGTAATGCCCGTGTAGTAGAGGACGCGCTCGGTCACGGTCGTCTTGCCGGCATCGATATGCGCAATGATGCCGATGTTGCGAACGCGCTCGATCTCATACGGCCGGGGCATGGTGCTCTCCTGTTTCTTCCAGCCGCGCTCTACCAGCGGTAGTGAACGAAGGCGCGGTTGGCCTCGGCCATTCGGTGGGTGTCGTCGCGCCGCTTGATCGCGGAGCCGGCGTTGTTGGCGGCGTCGAGAAGCTCGGCGGCGAGCCGTTCGGCCATGGTGTGCCCACCACGGGCGCGGGCGCCCTGCAGGAGCCAGCGCATGGCGAGGGCCGTGCGCCGCTCGGGGCGGATCTCGACGGGCACCTGGTAGGTGGTGCCGCCGACGCGCCGGGGCTTCACCTCGAGCACGGGCGTCGCGTTGCGCATCGCCTGGCGGAAGGTATCGACGGGGTCGCGCCCGGTGTTTTCCTGGATGCGGTCGAAGGCGCCGTAGACGACGCGCTCGGCGGTGCTCTTCTTGCCGCGGGTCATCACCTTGTTGATGAGGACCTGGACCTGCTGATCCCCGTAGCGGGGATCGGGGCGGATGCTGCGGCGTTCGGGGCGGTTACGTCGCGGCATCGTTCCTATCCGTTCTTCCGCGTGCCGTACTTGCTACGCCCGCGGCGACGGTCGGCGACGCCGGTGGAGTCGGCGGCGCCACGGACGATGTGGTAGCGCACGCCGGGGAGGTCGCGGACACGGCCTCCACGGACGAGTACGACGGAGTGTTCCTGGAGGCTGTGGCCCTCGCCGGGGATGTAGGCGGTCACCTCGATGCCGTTCGTCAGGCGAACGCGGGCGACCTTGCGGAGGGCGGAGTTCGGCTTCTTCGGAGTCTGGGTGCGGACCTGGGTGCAGACGCCCCGCTTCTGGGGCGCGCCGCGGCCAACGACCCGGGAGAGGCGACCGCGGTCGGAGTTGTAGTTGAAGAGCAGGGCAGGGGCGCCCGACTTCTTCGACTTGGGCTTGCGGCCCTTGCGTACGAGCTGGTTGATCGTCGGCACTACCCTTGATCTCCGAATTCGGAGGCCCGCAGGGGGCGATCCGAAGGTGTTATCCCGGCGAGAGGGGGTCCTCACGCTGGGCATGGAAACAGGCCCAGAGGCCGGTTTCAGAACAGCGCCCCGCAACCGGGAAGGAGCGGGACCGTTTTCAGCCCAGTGCCTTAAGGCCTGCCGAATGTCATGCATCTGGCGAGGCGATAAGCGCCGATCAATGAGACTAACACAGGGTGCGGAACGATCAACGGGCGGAAACGCCCGCGGGGAGGCGGGATACACTCAGACGATGGCGCCCGAATCCCCGCCCGACCCGTACTTCAAGAAGCGCGTCAGCCTTGCCCTCGAGGGCGAGCGGCTGGAGTTCGAGGTAGGCCACACGCTGTTCGCCTCGCACGAGGTGGACGCGGGCACGAAGCTCCTGTTGCGTTGCCTCGAGGTGGAACGCTCCCCGGGGCGGATCCTGGACCTGGGGTGCGGCTACGGGGTGCTCGGAATCGCACTGGCGCGGCGCTTTCCGGAGGCGGAGGTGATCCTGGCCGACAGCAACCTGCTGGCGGTTCGCTACGCTCGCCGCAACGCAACCCTGAACGGCGCCGCGAACGCGCAGGTGGTGGGGAGCGTGGGGCTGGAGGATGTGCCCGCAGGGGAGTACGACCTGATCGTGGCGAACGTGCCGGCGAAGATCGGGGACGAGGCGATCGAGGGCGAGTTCGTGCGGGGTCCGCAGGAGCGGTTGGCGGCGGGGGGGAGCTACTGGTTCGTGGCCGTGAGCGGGCTCAATCACCTCCTGAAGCGCCTCGCGGGGCGTGGCGGCGTGCACCTGCGGCAGGTGGGGAAGCGATCGGGGCACACGGTGTACCGGACAGAAGCGTGAAGGTACGTGAAGGTACCCGCAGAAGAATTGCCAACGCACGAACGTTCTGACACGATACGAACGTGGTGGCGAGCCTTGCAGGATAGGAGACGCCGTGAGCCTCCCTGTTGAATCCGAAGGTTCGGAAGCCGCAGGTGTCTGCGCGTATCTGGGCCTGGTCGACGACAGCGACCTCCACGCCACGTACGCGACCGACGCACACCGCTGCTACCGGCTCCCCAACCCGACCCGCATCGCGACGCAGCACCAGGAACAGTTCTGCCTGACGGCCGACCATCCCTCTTGCCCCATCTACCAGGGCGAGGGGGTCGAAGCGACGACCCATCCCACCCCGGCGCCATCGGCCGAGTCCGAGGCGGAGCCCGTGGAAGCCGCCGAAGACGGCGAGTTCGAGCCGGCGCCCGCAGCGCGCCCGACCAGCTTCGCCACCGCCGCCTCGCGCTGGACATCGGGTGGTCTGCGCCGGCCCGTGCTCGAAGGCGAGATGAGCATGCGGGCGGCGACCGCCTCGCTGTTTGTGCTGGCGGCGGTCGTGGTGGCGATCGCGTTCATCGTGAACCGCCAGCTCGGGGACGATGACACCTCGCCCATCCTGCCGGACGCCACGGAGACCCCCACGGAGGCTCCGGCTACGACTGCCCCGGCCACACCCGAGCCCGCTACGCCCGAGCCGACACCGACACCGGCGCCAACGCCACCGCCCACGCCAGTAGCGACGGAGCCACCTCCCACGCCAACCCCACCGCCGGCGGCGACGGCCTACGAAATCCAGCCGGGCGATACGTGCAGCGGCATCGCCGTGGCGCACGACGTGACCCTCCAGGAACTGCTGGACGCGAACGGATTGACCGAGGAAGACTGCCTGACGATTCAGCCGGGCCAGGAACTCACGATCCCCTAGGCGGGGCCAGACCCTCCCGGCGTGCGGCAGCAGCGAAGGAGCTGCCCGAGGCGCGCTCGGGCATGCCGATGTCGCGGTGGTGTTCCTCGACCCAGTGCCGGCGGGCGCGCCAGTGCGAGGCCTGCGTGCGGTAGCGTTCGCGGGCCTCGACGGTCCAGCGCCAGTCGGCCCAGCAGAGGATGGCGGTATCAAGGTCGCGACGAGCGAGCCTGCGGATATCGGCCAGCTCCGGGACGCCGCGGCGCTTCTTCTTCTCGATCTTGTCGGAGATGAGCAGGATCTTGGCGAGGAGGCTCATGCGGGCGAGGCCCGAGGTGTGGTCGCGCACGGCCATGAGCGCCTCCTCGTCGATGACGCCGAAGCGTTCGCGCAGCACGACGGCAGCGATAGGGCCGTGGAGGAGGATGGGGTAGTCGCGACTGTCGGCATCGACCTCGACGCCAACCTCGAAGGCAAGCCGGAGCTGCTCCGCGGGGGGCTCCGAGCGGAAGAGGTCGTGGCCCCAGACGGCGAGTTCGACACGCTCCTCGTCGGCGAGCCAGGAGCGGGCGAGGGGCAGGGCCTCGTCGAGGACGCGCCGGACGTGGCGCACGAGCCCGGACGGGCGAGCCAGCAGCTCCTCGCGGACGGTGGCAACCTGGTCCGCGATCACCCTTCGTGGCCCAGGCGGCGTCCACCGACGAGGTGGAGGTGGAGGTGGTGGATGGTCATGCCGGCGTCGTCGCCCACGTTGAAGGAGAGGCGGTACCCGGATTCGTGGACGCCCTCGGCGCGGCCCACCTGGCTCGCGAGCGTGAAGAGGCCGGCGAGCATGTCGGCATGGCCCGCGTCGATCTCGCGGGCGTCGGCGATGTGCTCGCGGGGAATGACAAGGGCGTGGACGGGGGCGCGGGGGTTAATGTCGCGGATGGCGAAGGCGTGGTCGTTCTCGGCGACCCGCTCGACGGGGATATCGCCCGAGGCCATGTTGCAGAAGAGGCAATCGGCCACGGGCGGATTCTAGCGGGAGGCGAACGCGCGGCAAGGGCGGGGGAGTAGCATGCGGACATGAGAATCAAGCTCACCAGCGTGACCGTTGACGAGCAGGCGAAGGCACTGGCCTTCTACACCGACGTGCCGGGCTTCGTGCTGAAACGGGACGACCCCGCGGGCGAGTTCCGAAGCCTGTTCGAGGAATAGCCGGAGCGTGACCCAGGAACGGCCCGCGAGCGACGTGCTCTCGCACTTCTGGGCGCCGCTGTGCGCGGTGGGGGCGGCGGGGCCGGCAGGTCCGAACGCGCAGATCTGCGTGTCGGTCTTTGGGGCGTCGATCGTGCCCGAGCGTCCACGGCTCCTGGTTTCGCTTTCGAAGACGAACTACACGGAGGGGCTCGTGCAGCGGAGCGGCCGGCTCTCGGTGACGCTGCTGAGCGACTCGCAGGCCGACCTGCTGGAACCGCTGGGGCTGCGCTCGGGGCGGGAAGGGAACAAGCTCGGCGACCTTGAGGTGGACCTGACCGATTCTGGGGCGCCGACGTTCCCGGGCGGGGTGGGCGCGCTCGACTGCGAGGTGCTGGAACCGCTCGACCTCGGCGACGCAACCGCGTTCCTGGTAGCAGTGCGCGACCGGTGGGGGCTGGGGGGAGAGCAACCGCTCCCCTGGGCGGTTGCGAAGACGGTCGTGGGCGAGGAGTTCCTGCAACGCTGGGCGGAGAAGAGCGCGCGCGAGCAAGAAGCGGCTCGGGCCGTGATGCGCTGGCAGGACTGAGGGCGCTAACCGAGCAGATACTGGCGGAGGAAGCGGTCGACAGCGGTGTAGAAGGCATCGACGGTTTCGGGCTTGCGCCATCCGTGGCCCTCCCCCTCGTACACGTGGTACTCGTGGGGGACGCGACGGGAGCGGAGGGAGGCGGCCAGCGAGTCGCTCTGGTCGCGGGGGACCACGCGGTCCTCGGTGCCCTGGAAGAGGGCGATGGGGTCGGCGAGGGTGTGGGCATGGAAGATGGGGGAGCGCTCGCGGTAGCGGGAGGAGGCATCGGGGAGGGGTCCGACGAGGGAGTCGAGATAGCGCGCCTCGAATTTGTGCGTGTCGCTGGCGAGCGTGAAGAGGTTGGAGATGCCGTAGTAGCAGACGCCGGCGCGGTAGAAACCGGGGTGCACCTGGAGCGAGCGCAGCACGGTGTAGCCACCGGCGCTCCCGCCCATGATGGCGATGCGGTCGCCGTCCGCCAGGCCGCGGGCGGCCATCGCCTCGGCGCCCGCGCGGCAATCCTCGACGTCGGCGACGCCCCACTCGCCGCGCAGGGCCAGCATCGTCTCGCGGCCGGCGCCGCTGCTGCCCCGGTAGTTCACGGCGAGCACGGCATAGCCGCGGCTGGCGAGGAACTGGACCTGGGGCCGCCAGCCGGCGTCGACGTGGTCGGTGGGGCCGCCGTGGACGAAGACGATGAGGGGCGGCGGGCCTTGGTCCGTGAAGCGCTCGCTGGCGGGCGGGTAGTAGAGGCCGTGGACCTCGTCGCCGGCCGGGTTCGTCCAGGAGACGGGCTCGGGGCGGGAGAGGGCGGCGGCGGGGAACGCCTCGGGATCGCTGACGCGCAGGGTGGTGACCTCCGGCGCTCCCCCCTCGAGGTCGACCACGAGCAGCCGGGGGGAGGTGGCCGGGCCGCTCGCGATGACGGCCAGCCGCTCCGCCATGGGGGAGGCGACGGGGTTCTCGAAGCTGGCGTACGCGGCCGGGATGTCGAGCTCCCGGGCTTCGGAGCCGTCCTCGATTAGCACGAGGCGGGCGAAGCCCTGCCGCTGGCGCGTGGCAACGAGGCGGCCGGAGGGGAGCACGGCGAAGGTGGCGACTCCCTGCCCCCAGGAGGGCGTTCCGTATTCGCAATCGCCGGAGGTGAGCGCGCGACGCTCGCCCGTGGCGAGGCCGTGGCGGTAGAGGTGGCCCCAGCCGGTCTCGTCGGAGACGTAGTACACGGCTTCGCCGTCCGGGGAGAAGGCCGGCTGCAGCACGGCGACGTCGGCCCCACCGGCAACGACTTCGGAGCGGGCGATCGCGGGCAGCGAGCCCTCGGGGAAGGCGAGCTCGGCGACCCGCAACTCGGAACCGTCCCAGGGCATGTTCGGGTGGTCCCACTCGACCCAGGCGAGGCGGTCACCCGCGGGGCTCCAGACGGGCTGCATGTAGAAGTCGCGGCCCCTCGCCAGGTGCTGGGGCCAGCCCTCGCCGGAGCTTGCGACGACGGCGATTACGTCCTCGTCCTCGTAGGAGTGCACGTAGGCGACCCAGCGCCCGTCGGGGCTGACGGCCGGGGAGGAGGCTTCCCCGAAGGTGGGCGTGATGGGCCGGGCGGAGTCACCGTCGAGGGGCCGGCGGTAGACACGCTGGCTCTCGTGGCCGACGAACCAGGCGTTGCCGCTTGCGAGCGCGAAGTCGCCGCCGCCGTAGCCGACTCCCGCGCGGACGGCGTACTCGCTGCTGACGTCGCGAATGTCCCCGCCACCTTTAGCGAGGTCGGCGGCGACGGCTACCCCCCGGTCGCCCCGGCCCTCGAACCAGCCGAGGGTGCGGCCGTCGCTATCCCAGGAGGGTCCGCGCAGGCGGATGCCGCCGGCGAGGGCGGCGGGCGTGATGGGGCTCTCCCAGAGTCCGTAGGGGCGGCGTTCGGGCATGCGGCGCATTCTGCCGGATGCAGCGCGGCGCGCTAGCCCCGAGCGTGGGGCGGCGGTAGGCTCCCACTCGCACATGACCGACCCAGCTCCTTCCCCGGGCGCGCCCCCGCTCTGGGTGCGGCGAGACGCTTCGTGATGAGCGAGCGCTTCACCGCGCACTGGGCGGTGATCGCCGGCATGGCGCTCGTGGGCGTGCTCGGCATCCTGTTCGGCGACTTCCCCGGGATCGACCCCATCATCGAGCTGCACCTCGACCCGCTGCTGGAGTCGGCGGTCTACGGGATCGCCATCCTGGCGGCGGCGTTCCTGCTGACCTGGGGCGCCGAGACAGCGGAGATGGACATCTCGCAGGGCCTGGCGCTGGCGATCATCGCCTTCATCGCGGTGCTGCCCGAGTACGCGGTAGACGCGTTCCTGGCATGGGAAGCGGGGTCGGACCCGGAGAAGGCGGCAGAGGGACTCGCGGTCGCGAACATGACGGGCGGGAACCGGCTGCTGATCGGTATCGGCTGGCCCGTGGTGTTCCTGATCTTCTTCTACCGGACGCGGCTGAAGGAGTTGGTGGTGAGCCGCGCGCGGGCGCTGGAGCTGGCATTCCTCGCGGTCGCGACGGTGTACGTGATACTCGTTCCGCTGCGGGGCACGCTCACGCTGGCGGACACGATCGTGCTCGTCTCGATGTTCCTCATCTACCTCGTGATGACGAGCCGCGTTCCGTCGGAGAAGGTGGACCTGGTGGGGCCGGCGCGGGCAATGGGATCGCTGCCCGACGTGCGGCGGCGGGCGCTCGTGGTGGTCACGCTCATGTTCGCGGCGGCGGTGATCATCGCCTCGGCGGAGCCGTTCGCGCACGGGCTGGTGGAGACGGGCAAGAAGGTGAACATCAGCGAGTTCGTGCTGATCCAGTGGATCGCGCCCCTGGCCTCGGAGTCACCGGAGGTGCTGGTGGCGGCGCTGCTGGCCTGGCGGGGCCGGGCGGCCGCGGGGATGGGCGCGCTCATCTCTTCGAAGGTGAATCAGTGGACGCTCCTGATCGGGACGCTCCCGATCGCTTTCATGATCGGTTCGGGCGACTGGGGGATCCTGCAGGGACTCCCGCTGGTCTCGCCCACGGAAGAGGTCAACCTCTTCTTCTCGCGCCAGCAGGGCGAGGTCTTCCTGACGGCGGCGCAATCGGCGTTCGCCATCGCGGTCTTCGTGAACCTGCGCATGAGCCGGCCCGAGGCGTGGGCGCTCTTCATCCTGTTCGCGGCGCAACTCCCCCTGACGGAGGACACGCTGGGCGAAGGGGCGCAGATCGTGCGCTTCTGGTACTCGATCGGGTACATGGCGCTGTGCGCCTTCCTGCTGATCCGCAACCGCATGGCGATCCCGGGCCTCGTCCGCGATGCGCGCGACATGGTCACGGGCAAGGCGGACTTCGGGGAGGAGTCGCAGCGCTAAGGAGCCGGGCTCAGCCTACTCGGCTACTCAGCGGGAAGCGTAATCGCGTACTCGAGGGCGTCGGCGAGGGCCAGCCAGCTGGCCTCGATGATGTCGGTGGAGCTGCCGACCGTGGTCCAGTAGCGGGCGCCGTCGGTGCTCTCGATGAGCACGCGCACCTGGGCGGCAGTGGCGGACTCGCTGTCGAGGATGCGCACCTTGTAGTCGACGAGCTTCACGTTGAGGACGTCGGGGTAGGCGCTGCCGAGCGCCTTGCGGGCGGCGAGGTCGAGGGCGTTGACGGGACCGTTGCCCTCGGCGGCGGTGTGGTGCTCGTCGTCGCCGGCGCGAATCTTGACCATGGCCTCGGCCAGCATGTCGTTGCGCTGGTCGTCGCCGCGGCGGTGGCGGTGGCGTTCGACGATGACGAAGTCCTCGATCTCGAAGGGGCGGACGTAGCCGGGAAGCTGGCGGCGGACGAGAAGCTCGAAGCTGGCTTCGGCGCCCTCGTACTGGAAGCCCTCGCTCTCCTTCTCCTTGACGGCCTGGAGGAGGTTGCGGATCTCGTCCTGGGTGAAGGGGTAGTCGATGCCGAGCTCGTCGATCTTGACGAGCAGGTTGCGCTGGCCGGAGAGCTCGCTGACGAGGACGCGGCTGCTGTTGCCGACGAGACCGGGGTCGATGTGCTGGTAGGAGCTCTCGTCCTTCATGATGCCGGCGACGTGGTAGCCGGCCTTGTGGGCGAAGGCGCTCTGGCCGACGAAGGGGGCCTGGGCGTCAGGCACGAGGTTGGCGAGCTCGTTGACGTAGTGGGAGACCTCGGTGAGGCGCGCGAGCTGGTCGTCCTCGATGACGTCGATGCCCATCTTGAGCTTGAGGTTGGCGGTGACGGTGAGGAGGTCGGCGTTGCCGCAGCGCTCGCCGTAGCCGTTTACGCAACCCTGCACCTGCCAGACGCCCGCCTCGACGGCGGCGAGGCTGTTGGCGACGGCGAGGCCGACGTCGTCGTGGCAGTGGATGCCGAGACGCGCATCGGGGACGCGGTCCTGGACGGCCTCGATAGCGCGGAGGAGGTCGGGGGTGGTCATGCCACCGTTGGTGTCACAGAGGACGAGGGCCTCGGCGCCGGCGCGGGCGGCGGTGGCGAGGCACTGGAGGGAGTAGTCGGGGTTGCCGGCGAAGCCGTCGAAGAAGTGCTCGGCATCGAAGAAGACGGTCTTCCCGAGCTTGCGGAAGGAGCCGACGGTGTCGGCGATCATGGCGAGGTTTTCCTCGTCGCTGGTCTCGAGGATGCGCTGGACCTGGTACTGGCTGGCCTTGCCGACGAGGGTCACGCCGGGGGTCTCGGCGGCGACCATGCTCTGGATGTTGGGGTCGGTTTCGCAGGTGAGCCCGGCGCGGCGGGTGCCGCCGAAAGCGCTCACCCTGGCCTGCGAGAGCTGGACCTCCTTGAGCCGCTGGAAGTAGGCGGCGTCGCGGGGGTTGGAGCCGGGGAAGCCGCCCTCGATCCACTCGACGCCGAGCTCGTCGAGCTTCTGGGTGATGCGCACCTTATCGGCGACCGAGAGGGAGATGCCCTCCATCTGGGAGCCGTCGCGGAGGGTGGTGTCGTAGAGCTGGACTCGGTCGGTAGGCATGGTGAGAAGAGCGCCGCGCTACGCTGCGCTGCGCGCGGCTGAGGGGTGAGGAGAGCGCCGCGCCGGGGCGCGGCTGAGGGGTGAGGGGGCGTTGCGGGGCATGTCGCGATGGTAGCACGGGGCCGTGTTATGGCATGTCTGGAGGTGGCGGCGGGGACGGGGTGGCGTCGCCCCCGCCGCCGCACGCGGCTGTTGCCGCGAGGAGCACCAGTGCGACCGCCACGAGAGGGGCACGACTCGGGCGGATGCGCGTACGTTGCCCCATGTAGGCCAGCGTAGGGACCGCGAGGCCGAATTACCCCGTCCGTTTTGCGGAGTTCCCGGGCTACTTGTAGCGACGGCCGCGCTGGGCCTTCGTGCGATCGCCCCGGTACTCGTAGACGGGGACGCCGTAGCCGCAGGAGGTCTGCGTGCGCTCAACGGTGATCTCGATGACCTGGCGCTCAGGCGTGGGCGTCTCACCGGCGCGGAGCTCCTGGGCATGGGCAGCGAGGACGGAATCCTCGAGCGGCTTCGCGCAGGCGCGGCCGTAGAGCCGCACGATGGCCGCATCCTCGTCGAACGAGGTGACCATGACCGTGACGGGACCGCCGGCCATGCCGTGGCGGGCGGTCTCGTTGCCGCTGCCGGCGTAGTCGAAGTAGGCGAGCGTGTTGCGGTCGATGACGTGGAGGTCGGCGGCTCCCTTGGGGGAGAGGTTGACCGCGCCCTGGCCGTCGGGGCCTTCGGCAAGGGCGGGGTCGGCGGAGGCGACGAAGAAGACGTGCGCGCTGCGGATCAGGTCCGCCTGCTCGTCGGTGATGTGGTCGAGGAGAACAGCCATGGCGTTGCCGCCGAAGGCTAGCCGGCGATGCCGGTGAGGTGCTTGCGCTTCTGGGCGACGTAGTCGACGAGGATGTACTCGCCGAGCTTGTCGGGGGTCGTGTAGAAGACGCGGCCCTTGTTGATGCGCGCGACCTGGTTCACGAACTCCTTGAGATAGTGGTTGCGGTCGAGCATGAAGGTGTTGATCGTGATGTTCTTGCGGGTGCAGCGCTTCACGGCCTTGAGGGTCTCGCGGATGGTGATGGGGCTGGGCGGGTAGGCGAAGTAGCTGCGGCCGCGCTCGAGGTGGGCGGTCGGTTCGCCGTCGGAGATCATGATGATCTGGCGGGTTCCCTGCGTGTGCTTGGCGAGCAGGCGCTCGGCGATCATGAGGGCGTGGTGCATGTTCGTGCCGAGGACGGACTCGTCCCAGCGCACGTAGGGCAGGTCCTCCGCCTTCAGCTCGCGGGCGTAGGCGCTGAACCCGATGATGTAGAGGCTGTCGCGCTGGAACTGGGAGGAGATGAGGTTGTTGAGGGCGAGGGCGACCTTCTTGGCGGCCTGGAAGCTGCCGCGCAAGGCCATCGACCAGCTCAGGTCGAGCATGATGACGGTGGCGGTCTGGGTGACGAGCTCGCTGCGGGCGACCTCGAAGTCGTCGGGCTGGAGGTTGATGGGAGTGCCGACGCCCTCGCGGTGGAGCGAGTTCATGATGGTGCGCTTGATATCGAGGTGGAACGGGTCGCCGAACTCGTAGAGCTTGGTCTGGTCGGTGCGTTCGCCGCCGAAGCCGCTCTCGTGGACCTCGTGCTTGCCAAAGGAATCGGCCTTGAGCTGGGCGTAGAGCTCGACGAGGGCGCGTTGGCCGATCTTGCGGGTGCCGCGCGGGGTCAGCTCCCAGCCTGAGCCCTTCTTCCGGATGTAGCCCGCCTCCTCGAGGATCTCAAGGAACTTGCGCAGCTCGTCGAGGGTATCGCGGGCCTCGGGGCCGAGCAGCTCTTCGAGCTGGTCGGCGTCGATGTCGTCGATCTCGCCGCCGTACTGAGTGCGCTCGAGCTGGCGCTCGACCTCGTCGATGGACTGCATGTGGCGCATGAGCTCCATGGCGGCATCGAGGTCGAGCTGCTCCTCGCCGCGGAAGGGGTACTGGTTGCGCATGTCGCGCATGGGGAAGAGGTACTCGAGGTTCTGGGCGAGCTCGTTGAGGCTCTGCTGGAGCTCGGGGTCGCCGACCTTGTCGGAGAGGAGGTCCTGGAGCTGCTGGCGCATGTCGCCGGGGAGGCTGCCGAGGAGGCTCTGCATCTGGCCCATCTGCTGCTGCATCTGGGCGATGAGCTCGTCGAGAGACTGGGGCGGGTTGTCGCCGAAGAGGTCGCCGTACTTCTGCATGAAGCTGTCGAAGTCGGGCTCGTTGCCGGCCATCTTGTCCTGCAGCATCTGGTTGAGGTCCTGGGTCATCTGCTTCATGCGCTCCAGGTCCTCGGGGGACATGTTGGCGATCTGCTCGGAGAGGTCCTTGAAGAAGGTGTTCATCATCGCCTGGCGCAGCGACTCGACGAGCTCGTTGAACTTGGCCTGCGCCTCGGGGTCCATGAACTCGTAGTCCTGGAGCCTGCGGACCTGTCCGGCGGTGTCGTCCGGAAGCTCGTCCAGGAACTCCTGCTTGCGGTTGGCGATGTTGCGGAGCATGTCCGCGAATTCGCTGGTGGGGACGCTGCCCTCGCCGCTTGAACCGCCCGACTGCGAGCCCTGCTGGCCCTCGCCGGGCTGGCCCTGCTGCCCCTGTTCGCCCTGCCGGCCGCCCTCGTTCGAGGGCTGGCCCTGCTCGGCGCCCTGCTGGCCCTCGCCGTCCTGCTGCCCTTCGCCGGCTTGGTCGCCGCCGGCGGGATCGCCCTGCTGGCCGTCCTGGCCCTCGGGCGGGACGCCGGCGTCCTCGAGGCGCTGGTCGATGGTGTTGCGCTCCATGTCGAGGATCTCGTCGAGCTGCTCGCGGAGCTGGTCGAAGACGGAGCCGAGGTCGAAGCGATCGAGCTGCTGGCGGCGCTGCTGGCGCAGCTGCTGGAGGAGGTCGCGGAGGCCCTGGGTGCGGTCGCCCATGGGGTTGCGCATGCCGCGCTGGAGGAGGTTGCGGAGGGCGTGCTGGAGGTCTCCGAAGTTCATGAGGTCATCGGAGAGGTTGTCCAGTATCTGGTCGGGGTCGAGGTCGGCGACCTCCTGGGTGCCATCCCACATGGAGTACCGGAAGCGTGACGGCATGGCCCCTCCTCGACGGCGCGGCGGACTCGTTCGGGGCCTTACCGTAACCTACCCCCCGAAGGCCCACAATCGCGGAGAAGGCGTTTGGCGCCGGACGTGCGACGCGGACCCACCCTCCGCACCCCGACAGGAGTATGCAATGCGCCATGAAGTGAAGTACCAGCCGTCCTACGCCCTCGCCATGGTCACCCTCGACCCGGGCGAATCCATCCAGGCGGAAGCGGGGGCGATGGTGAGCATGTCGTCCACGATCCAGATGGAGACGAGCACGCGCGGCGGCATGCTCTCGGGGCTGCGGCGGTCGGTGCTCGGCGGCGAGAGCTTCTTCATCAATACCTTCCGGGCGGAGGAGACCGGGGAGGTGACGCTGGCGCCGGCGCTGCCCGGCGACATCGCGGCGCTGGAGCTGACAGGCGGATCGACGCTGCTCGTGCAGTCGGGCTCGTTCCTGGCGGCGACCGAGGGCGTGAACGTGGACACGAAGTGGGGCGGGGCAAAGTCGTTCTTCTCCAGCGAGGGCCTGTTCCTGCTGCGCTGCACGGGCCAGGGGACGATCTGGATCTCGAGCTATGGCGCGATCCACCCGATCGACCTGGGGGTAGGCGAGCCCTACACCGTCGACACGGGGCACATGGTCGCCTTCGACGACTCGGTCCAGTACGACGTGGGCCGTTCGGGCGGCTGGAAGTCGACGCTGTTCAGCGGCGAGGGGCTGGTCGTGAAGCTGACCGGTCCGGGGCGCTTCTACATGCAGACGCGCTCGGAGGACAGCTTCCTGAGCTGGCTGCTCCCGAAGATCCCGAAGCAGGGCGGTAACTAGCGCGCTCGGGGCCATGTCGCGCGCGTAGACTGCCGCGCGATGGAGTTCCGGTTCTCGGAGGAAGCGCTCGCGTTCGAGCGCGAGGTCGAGGCGTTCCTCGCGGTCGAGTGGAGTCCGGAGGTGCGGCGTCGCGTCGATGCGTCGCCCGACCGCTACACCATGGAGCGGGAGTTCCGGCGGAAGCTGGCGGAGAAGGGCTGGCTTACGATGTCGTGGCCGCGGGAATACGGCGGCCAGGAACGGGGCTACGAGGAGCAGTACCTCTTCCAGGAGGCGCTCAACTACGCCGGCGCGCCGGGGGCGACGGTGGGCGTGCAGCAGGTCGGGCCGACGCTGATGACGTTCGGCACGGACGAGCAGAAGGCGGCGTTCCTGCCGCGCATCGCGAAGGGCGAGATCGACTTCGCGCTGGGGTACACGGAGCCGGACGCTGGCACCGACCTGGCCTCGCTACAGCTGCGGGCGGTGCGCGACGGCGACGACTACGTGCTCAACGGCATCAAGCGGTTCACGAGCGCGGCGCACCGGGCGGAGTACGTGTGGCTGGCGGCGCGGACGGACCCGTCGGCGCCGAAGCACCGGGGCATCTCGATGTTCCTGGTAGACCTGCAGACGCCGGGCATCACGGTGAAGCCGATCTGGACGATGTCGGGCATCCGCACGAACGAGGTGTACTGGGAGGACGTGCGTGTGCCGGCAGACGCGCTCGTGGGGGAGGAGAACCGGGGGTGGTACTACGCCGCCCACGCGCTCGACTTCGAGCGGGTCTCCATCTTCACGGTCTCGGGGGTGCGGGCGGTATTCGACGCGCTTATGCGGTGGGCGGGGGAGGAGGGGCCGAACGGCGCCCGTCCGATCGACGACGCGCACGTGTCGCGGACGCTGGCGGACTACAAGGTGCAGATTGAAGTGCTGCAAATGCTGGCCTACCGGAACCTTGGGATGATCAAGCGGGGCGAGCACCCGAACCACGAAGCGAGCGAGGTCAAGATCTTCAGCACGGAGCTGATGCAGCGCCTCCTCCACACCGGGACGAAACTACTGGGGCCTTACGGCCAGCTCACGCCCGAGTCGGCGCACGCACCGCTGGGCGGGCGCATCGAGCAGGGCTACCGGGCGGCGGTGATGCCGACGTTCGGGGCGGGGTCGAACGAGGTGATGCGCAACATCATCGCGACGCGGGGCTTCGGCCTGCCGCGGGGGTAGGGAGGAGAGCGGCGCGCTGTCGCGCGCCTGAGTGGAGCGCTCGCGGCTGACGCCGCTTGCTGAGAAGAGCGGCGGGCTGGCGCCCGCCTGAGGAGAGCGCCACGCTGCCGCGTGGCTGAGTGGAGGGACCTTGGCGCCGAACTTCTATGAGCGGGTGTGGGCGTTCGTGGGGGAGGTGCCGCGCGGGCGGGTGGTGACGTACGGGCAGGTGGCGGTCGTGCTGGGGGCGCCTTCGGCGGCGCGGGCAGTGGGGTATGCGCTGCGGGCGCTCCCCCACGACACGGAGACGCCCTGGTGGCGGGTGATCAACGCGAAGGGCGGGATCAGCCTGCGGGGCAGGGGGCTCGGGGCGGACCTGCAGCGGGAACTGCTGGAGGACGAGGGGGTGGTGTTCGACACGGCGGATACCGTCGACCTGCGGGTGTACCGCTGGTGGCCTGACGAGGAGAGCGGCGGGCAGTAGCCCGCCTGAGTGGAGCACCGCCCTGACGGGCGGCTGAGGAGAGCGCTCGCTTCGCTCGCTGAGGAGAGCGCCGCGCTCCGCTTTGCTGCGCGCGGCTGAGTGAGCCGACCTAGCCGGGTCTTGAGTAGTCCCAGGAGATCACTTTGGTGGGCGTGACCTTGATGTAGGCGGCGCCGGGGGGCGGCTCGGTGGGGAGGACGGCTTCTGGAGCACCGCGGCGGCGGGCGGCCTCGCGGGTCAGCTCCAGGAGCTCGTCGGGGGTGTTGACGACGGTGGCGTCGCCCTGGATGAGGATGCCCTTGATGTCCTGCATGGTGCTGCCGCTCTCGAGGGAGAGGCTGACCTTCGGGTTGCGCTGGGCGTTGAGCACCTTCTGGGTGCGGTCGCGGCAGCCGATGTAGACGGCGTCGTCGACGCGGAAGTAGCCGATGGGGACGCTGTGGGGGTAGCCGTCGCTGCCGACGGAGGTGAACGTGATCCAGCCGGGGCGGCTGTCGAGGAACTCGTTGACTTCCTCGGGGGTGAGTTGGGCGGGCATGGCGCCTCCTTGCCGGTGGAAGGATAAGGGCTCGGGGCGGGGCGCGATCAGGCGCGGCTGCTACAATCGCAGGGCGCATGGGGCCTGGACGCGAACGATCTGGCGAGACGCAAACGACGTGACCACGGGCATTCTCGCCCTGCAGGGCGACTTCCGGGAGCATTCCGAGATGCTTGCGAGCATCGGGCAGGCAGCCGTGGAGGTGCGCCGACCCGAGGAGCTCGATGCGCTCGACTCGCTCATCATCCCGGGCGGCGAGAGCACGACGATCGCGCGGCTCATCCTGCGGTACGGCTTCACGAAACCGTTGCAGTCGTTCTGCGCGAGCGGGCGGCCGGTGTGGGGGACGTGCGCGGGGGCGATCCTGCTGGCAGAGCGGGTCGACGAACTCGACCGGCCAGGGATCGAGACGATGGACATATCGGTGGCGCGCAACGCCTTCGGGCGGCAGGTGGACAGCTTCGAGGCGAACGTCGAGATGAAGGGACTCTTCGGTGGGCCGTTCCACGCGATCTTCATCCGGGCGCCGATCATCGAGTCGGTGGGGCCGGGGGTGGAGGTGCTCGGGCAGCTCGAGGACGGCGTGATCGTGGCGGCGCGGCAGGGCAACCTGCTGGCGACGGCCTTCCACCCCGAACTCGGCGGCGACAAGCGCCTGCACGAGTACTTCCTCACCATCGGGGCGGCTGAGCGCCCCAGGGCGGGAGCAGGGGCGTGAGGTACGGACAAGTTGGCGCCGCGGGGGTAGCGTAGTGGCGATGACCGAGGAAAACGGGACCGCCCCCGAGCGGATCGTGACAGACGATCTCGATGCGCTCATCGAGACGCTGCCGCCACGGCTGACGGAGAAGCTGGAGGCGGAAGACCACCGCAGCGAGTTGCTGGAGGTAGTGCTGGACCTGGGGCGGCTGCCGGAGGCGCGCTACCCGAGCCGCGAGATCGTGCTCAGCCACCGGGAGGTGACGGAGGAAGACCTCGACTACGTCATCTCGCGGGTGGGGCTTTTCGGGGACGACAACCGCGCCGGCATCGAGCGGACGCTGCACCGCATCTCGGCCATCCGCAACCGGCGGGGCGAGGTGGTGGGGCTGACCTGCCGCATCGGGCGGGCGGTGTACGGGACGATCCGGATCATTGAGGACCTGGTGATGAGCGGGAAGAGCATCCTGCTGCTGGGGCGGCCGGGCGTGGGCAAGACGACGATGCTGCGCGAGGTCGCCCGAGTGCTCGCGGACGAGGCGAACAAGCGGGTCGTGATCGTCGATACCTCGAACGAGATCGGGGGCGACGGGGACATTCCCCACCCGGCCATCGGGGGCGCGCGCCGGATGCAGGTGGCGACACCGGCGCTTCAGCACGGGGTGATGATCGAGGCGGTCGAGAACCACATGCCGGAGGTCATCGTGATCGACGAGATCGGGACGGAGCTGGAGGCGTCGGCGGCGCGCACGATCGCGGAGCGGGGCGTGCAGCTCGTGGGCACGGCCCACGGCAACACGCTCGAGAACCTGATGGCGAACCCCACGCTCTGCGACCTTATCGGTGGCATCCAGTCGGTGACGCTGAGCGACGAAGAGGCGAGGCGGCGGGGCACGCAGAAGTCGATCCTGGAGCGGATGGCGCCGCCCACGTTCGACGCCGTGATCGAGATCCAGGGCTGGCGGCGCGTGGCGCTCCACGAAGACGTGGGGGCCACGGTCGACGCCAAACTGCGCGGCTTCCAAGCGCCGCCCGAGGTTCGCGAACTGACCGACGGGGGGACGATCGCGACAGTGGCGCGGGAAGAGACGGAGGCGCCGGCATCCACGACGCGGGGACAGTCACAAGAAGCGAACGGGGCGGCGGCGCAGGAGCCGGAAACCAGGCTCTTCCCGTTCGGGGTTTCGCGGGGGCGGCTCGTGCAGGCGATCCAGGAGACGGGTGTGCCCGTGCAGATCGTGGACGACCTGCGGCAGGCGGACGCGCTCATCACGCTGCGCCACTCCTACCGGAAGAAGCCCGCGCCCGTGCGCGAGGCGGAGGAGCGATCGCTGCCGATCTACGTGATCAAGAGCAACACGCTCTTCCAGATGGAGCAGGTGCTGCTCCAGTTCCGGGGCCAGCGGGCGCGCCGCGACCCGGTGGCGGAGGCCTACCGCGAGACGGAGGAAGCCATCGCGCAGGTGCTGACGGACGGGCGTGCGCTGGAGCTGGCGCCGGCGAACAGCTACATCCGGCGCGTACAGCACGAGCTGGCGGGGCGCTTCAACCTGGACAGCGAGAGCCACGGCAACGAGCCGGAGCGGCGCGTGCGCATCCTGCCGGAGCCGCCGCGGTCGGGCGGCCGGTGACAGGCGAGGGTCCGGCAGGGCGCTTCATCGTCTTCGAGGGGGGCGAGGGGGCGGGCAAGAGCCTGCTGGCCACTCGTCTCGCGCGGCGGCTGGAGGCGGCCGGGGTCCACACGATCGAGGTACGGGAGCCGGGCGGGACGCCCGCGGGCGAGCAGGCGCGTGAACTGCTCGGTCAGTCGCTCACGCCGTGGGCGGAGGCGTTCGCGTTCCTGCTGGCGCGGTCGGAGCTGGTCAGCCGCGTGATCAAGCCGGCGCTGGAGGGGGGCGCGACCGTGCTCTGCGACCGCTTCCGCGCAAGCACGGTGGCCTACCAGGGGTACGGGCGGGGCCTGGACCTGAGGCGGCTGGCGGAAGCGAACGCCTCGGCGACCCAGGGGCTCGTTCCCGACCTGACCATCTACCTGGACCTCCCGCCCGAGGTGGGGCTGCGGCGGAAGCAGGGCGAGCGGGGAGGGCCGGCCACGGGACGTGAGAGTCTGGCCTTCCACGAGCGGGTTCGCGAGGGGTATCGCCAGCAGCTCGCGCAGGCGCCGGAGGGGACGTGGGTGGAGGTCGACGCGACGCAGCCGCCGGAGGCGGTGGAGGGTCACGCATGGGAGGCGGTTGCCGCACTGCTGGGCATTCGCGCGTCGTCGGGCGAGTAAGCGGCGGCGCGTGCTTCGGACGGGGGAGGGGCTGCGGGGGACGGCGAGCTATTTCCAGCGGAACTTCTACGCGCTGGAGAACGCGCACTACCGGCTGCTCTGGACGGGAACGGTCTTCTCGTACTTCGGCATGCAGATGCAGATCGTGGCAAGGGGTTGGCTCGCCTTCGACCTGACGGGGCAGAACACGGCGCTGGGGGCGATGATGCTCGCCTTCGGCGCGCCGAGCCTCGTGTTCACGCTCTGGGGCGGGGTCATCGCCGACCGGCTGCCTCGGCGGCGGACGCTCGTGATCTCGCAGACGGTGCTCTGCCTTAACTCGGCCTGGATCGCGCTCATGGTGGCGACGGGGTTGATGGAGTTCTGGATGCTTCTGGCGGCGAGCTTCACCCAGGGCGTCGGCTTCGCCTTCATGGGACCGGCGCGAAACGCGTTCATCGGCTCGCTCGTCGGCCGCGAGGCGGTGGGGAACGCGATCGTCCTGCAGCAGCTGAGCATGAACGGGACGCGGGTCATCGGTCCTGCCCTGGCGGGCGTGTTCATCTCGCTCTGGTTCATCGGCGTGGGGGGCGTCTACTTCATGACCGCGGCCGGGTTCCTGATCGCGATCCTGACCGTGCTGCGGCTGCCCGCGGGAGAGCCGGAGGCGCGGGCGGAGGCGACCTCGCCGGTGCGGGACCTGGTGGACGGCGTGCGATACGTCTGGAGCCGGCAATCGGTGGCGATCCTGATCCTGATGTCGTTCGCGTTGACGGCCTTCGCCTTCCCCTTCCAGTCGTTCCTGCCCTCGCTCGCCGAGGACATCTACGACGCGGGCTCGGAAGGGCTCGGGGTGCTCTCGGCGGTGCAGGCGGTGGGAGCGGTCGTCGCGGTGGTGCTGGTCGCGGGGATCGCGGGGCGGGCCAGCGCGTGGCAACAGCAGTTGCTGATGGGGATTGCCTTCGGCGGGTCGGTGACCCTGCTGGGCTTCGCCAACAGCTTCTCGACCGGGCTCGGGGCGATCCTGCTGGTGGGGGCGTGCTCGGCGGGGTTCCAGTCGCTCAACAACGCGCTCTCGCTCTCGTACTCGGCATCGCGCTACCACGGGCGGGTGCAGTCGCTGAACATGCTCTCGTGGAGCCTCTTCGGGATCTTCTCGATGCCGGTCGGGGTGGTAGCGGACATCATCGGGATCCGGGAGACGCTGATGATTACCGGAGCGCTGGGGGTGGGGGCGGTGCTGCTGCTGCACGTCGTCGGACGCGTCTGGGGGGCGGAGGAGGACCGGCTCCTTGATCCGGAGGCGCCGCCGGGGGAGCCGCCGGTCGCGCCGGTGCGCTGAGGCCCGGGAGGGCGCACCCGGCGCAGCAGCCAAGGGAACGCTTCCGCGCGTTCGCGCATAGTGTTTGGGGAGGGCGTCCGCTGCTGCGGGCGTTCTTGCGGGAGGATGGGGCCATGTACAGCAAGGGGCGCGTATTCGCGGGCGTGGCGGTGTGGCTGACGGCGGCGCTCGCCGTCTCGGCCATCGCGCTCGCGTGTGGGGACGACGACCTGCCAGCGCCCACGCCTTCCGACGAGTGGACTGTAATCCCGGCGCGTATCGACTCGGTCGAGTACGCGGTGGCGGAGTCGTGGCCGCCCCAGTACTTCGTCCAGGTCGTGTCGGTGCAGCCGGACGGGTGCCACGAGTTCAACGGGTACACCGTCGAGCGTGAGGATCGGACGATCAAGATCGAGGTTCTCAACCGCGTGCCCGCCAATCTCGACGAGCTAGCCTGCACTCTTGCGATCCAGATGACCGAGTCGAACATTCCCCTCAGCACCGACTTCGAGTCGGGCGCGACGTATACCGTCACCGTCAATGGCGTGACGCGGACCTTCGAGGCGCAATAGGGCGCGCACGGCGGGGCCTTGGTACGCTCGCGGGCAAGCGCGGGCGCAGCAGGCGCCCGGACGGCGGCGACCGATGGCCGAAACCCTTCCCGACGAGCGCCCCCAGCAGCGCCGCGAATACGCGGGGCCGGGGTTCACGTTCGGGATCGCGGCGCTGGTGGTGGCGGTGGTGGGGTTCGGCATCTGGTTTCTGGAGATCCGCGGCGATGGGGGCGGGGTCGAGACGGAGGCAGGGCTGGGGGTGGTGACGCTCGACGATGCGCTCAATCCAACCGGCGAGGCGCCGGCGGCGGAGGCGGGGCGGGCGGCGCCGGCGTTCCGGCTGCGCTCGCTCGACGGGTCGGTGGCGGAGCTGGCGGATTTCCGCGGCCGGTACGTGTTGCTCAACTTCTGGGCCTCGTGGTGCGGTCCCTGCCGGGGGGAGACGCCGGCCCTGCAGGCGTTCTTCGAAGAGCAGAGTCCGGGGCTTGTAGTGGTAGGCGTGAACCAGCAGGAGACGGCGGAGACGGCCGGGGCGTTCACGGAGCAGTTCGCGGTGACCTACCCGATCGTGCTCGACCGAGACGGGCAGGTCTCCGGGGCGTACCGCGTGAGCACGGGGCTGCCGGTCAGCTTCCTCATCGATCCGGAGGGCGTCATCCAGCGGGTGCACCTGGGCGCGCTCACCGACGATGACCTTGACGAGCTGGCGGCGGAGCTTCCCTGATGGCGAGCAACGCCCCCGCGACAACCCCCCCGATGCCGAAGTTCGACCCGCTGCGGGCGACCTGGCGGCTGCTGACGAACGTGAAGTTCGCGGTGGCGCTGGTCACGCTGGCGGTGCTGGCGAGCCTGGTCGGGGTGGTGCTCCCCCAGCTGCCGGCGGAGATGCGCGGCAATCCGCCCGCGCGATCGGCCTGGCTTGAGCTCCAGCGCGAGGACTTCGGCTGGCTGACCGGCGTACTCGACGGGCTCGACCTGTTCGACGTGTTCCACAGCCCGTGGTTCGTGGCGCTGTGGATCGTGATCGTGGCAGCCGTGACGGTGTGCACGATCAGCCGCTTCCCGCCGACCCGGCGGAGCGTGCGGCGCCCCCAGATGCGGGTGAACGAGCGCTATTTCGAGACGGCGCGACACCGGGCCTCGTTCACGCACGCGGGGGGCGCGGAGGCGGTGGAGGGGCTGCTCCGGCGCCGGCGTTACTCGATCGTCCGGACGCACGAGGACGACGGTGTGACTGAGCTGTTCGCGGAGCGCTATCCATGGACCCAGTACGCGACCTTCATCTCGCACATGGCGCTGCTGATGCTGCTGGTCGGGGGGCTGCTGACGAACCTGGCGGGGTTCCAGCGGACGCTGGCGCTGGCGGAGGCGCGTCCGGCGGCGCCGCTCTTCGGCGATCCCGGGCCGGGGCAGATCTTCGTGGGGATGGAGGACGCGCACCGGGGCGTGGACGCGGCGGGGAACATCGTCGACTTCCGCAGCGACCTGCTCCTGCGCCGCGGGAACGAAGTGGTGCGCTGCACGGCCACGGTGAACGACCCCTGCACGGCCTTCGGGTACCGCTTCCACCAGGCTGCGTTCTTCGATGACCTCGCACAGCTGACGATCCAGGGACCAGATGGGCGCGTGCTGTTCGACGACGTGCTGGACTTCGAGAACGAGTCGACGGCGACACCGGCGCTGACGGTCACTGACGCGGAGGGGGTGGTGGTGTTCGACCAGGAGCTGCCGCAGCTGGGGAGCGTGCCGGGGTTGGCGCTGGGGTACGAAGGCGACCTCGCGCTCTCGGAGCTGGCCCTGCAGGGCACGGTTTACGGGGTGAGCTGGCGGCCGGAGGGGGAGACGCTGGTGGTCCGCATCGACGGGGACGGGTTCGGACCCGTCGAGCTGCTGCCGGGTGAGACGGTGGACAGCGGCACGCACCGCATCGCGTTCCGGGGGATTGCGTCCGTGCCGGCGATCCCGGTGCTGGACATGCCGCGGGGGATGACGGAGGGCGTCGTGAACGTGCAGATGCCGGAGACCGCCGACGGGCGCCCGTACCTGTTCATCTCCGACATCGACGTGCAGCGCGTGGTGGTCGCGGAAGGGGCGACGGTGGAGACATCGACGGGCTACCGCTACCACTTCGGGGGGCGGGTGGACGCGTCGGGGATCGACGTGCGCCGCGACCCGGGCGACACGTTCATCTGGGTGGCGGTGGGGCTGGCAATGCTGGGCCTGGGGATCACGTTCTACGTACCGCGACGGCGGCTCTGGGCACGGGTCACGGACCAGCGGACGCAACTCGCCGGGGTGGCGGCGCGCACGACTCGTTTCGGGCGCGAGCTCCGCCACATGGGCGCGGAGCTCGGGGCGCGCGACGCGCTGCTGCCGGAGGACGTGGAGGAGGGGGGCGGGCGGGCCCCCGCCTGAGTGGAGCGCCGCGCTGTCGCGCGGCTGAGGAGAGCGCTCGCTGCGCTCGCTGAGAAGAGGGCCCCGCTCCGCTTCGCTGCGCGCGGCTGAGAGGGGTATTGCGCTCGGCATTGATCTGCTTCGATGGAATGGTCGGGTGGATTGCCCAAGGAGACGCCGATGGTGACGGTCAGCCTAGAGCAGGCTCAGGAGGACTTCGTCGAACTGCTCGAGCGGGTTGAGAGTGGAGAAGAGGTAGTCATCACCCGCGAGAGGAAGACAGTGGCGAAGCTCGTGCGGTACCGGGCTCGGGGGAAGCCGCAGTTCGGTTCGTGGAGGGGGCGGATCAAGTTCGACGACAGCTTCTTCGATCCGCTTCCGGAGGAGGAACTCAAGGCCTGGGAGGGCGGCTGATCCCTACTGGAAGAGGGCGCCGACGCTCTGGCCGGTGTGGATGCGCTGGATGGCGTCGCCGAACTGGGGGGCGGTGGAGATGACGTGCATGTTGGGGAGGCGCTTCTCGGGGGGCAGGGGCACCGTGTCCGTCACGACGATCTCGTGGACGTCGGCGTCGCGCAGACGGTCGATGGCAGGGCCGCTCAGGATGGCATGATAGCCGGCCACGAGGATCTCGCGGGCGCCCTTCTCGCGAAGGATGTTGATCGCCTGGACCATCGTGCCGGCGGTGTCGATCTCGTCGTCGACGAGGAGGGCGTTGCGGCCCTCGACGTCGCCGATGACGTTGAGCGCTTCGGTGCTGCCGGTGTTGCCGAGGCGGCGCTTCTCGACGATGGCGATGGGAAGGTCGAGGCGGACGGCCATGTCGCGGGCGAGCTTCTCGCCGCCGACGTCGGTGGAGACGACGGTGTAGTTCCCCATGTCCTTGGCCTTGTAGTAGGCGCTCACCGGGAAGAGGGCGTTGAGCTCATCCAGGGGAATGTTGAAGAAGCCCTGAATCTGGCCGGCGTGCAGGTTCATGGTGAGGACGCGGTCGGCGCCGGCGGTCTCGATGAGGTTCGCGAGCAGGCGGGCGCTGATGGGGACGCGCGGCTGGTCCTTCTTGACGCTGCGGCCCTAGGCGTAGTAGGGAATGACGGCGGTGATGCGGCCTGCGGAAGCGCGGCGGGCGGCATCGATCATGATGAGCAGCTCAAGGATGGAGGTGCTTACGGGCGGGAAGAAGGGCTGGACGAGGAAGACGTCGCGGCTGCGGATGTTCTCCTGGTAGCGGACGAAGATGTTCTCGTTGGCGAACTCGAAGATGTCGGCCTCGCCCGGCTTCATGCCGAGGTGGGAGCAGATCGCCTCCGTGAAGGCGGGGTACGTCCTCCCCGAGAAGATGGCGAGATCGACGAGCTCGTTGGTCATCAGACGACAACGAACTCCTTGTACTCGCCGAAGACGCGCCGCCACATGTTGCAGATCTCGCCGGAGGTGGCGCCGACGTTGACCGCGTCGATGATGAGCGGCATGAGGTTGGTGTTGGGGTCGTTGCTGCCGTTCTCGAGGGCGCGCATGGCCTCGCCCCAGGCGTCGGCGTCGCGCTCGGCTTTCATCTTCTTCAGGCGGGCAAGA